>JAWQFQ010000044.1:0-48407 GCA_035967975.1 Scytonema sp. PMC 1070.18 | reverse complement strand
CTAGGGGGGATCAACCAGTGCTTGAAATTACAACAAACCACTTTTCAAACATCCTTTTAAAGAAACCGGGTTTCTAGTACTGCAAGGCAAAAATAAAAAGTCACACATTAAAAAGTTTAAATACTTACCTTGTCAGCTTTTTAGCTTCTTCAAATGGTAGCTTTATTTCCACGTCTCCTGTACCAGGTTTTACATTTATTACGTTGACTTACTTATAAAAAGAAAAGTTTTTTATACTTATTTGTCAACTATGAATCACAGTAAAACCACGCAATTAAAGTTTTGTTTCATACATTATTTAACATGATGTGAAACAGTACTTTACTTATTCAAAGAATAACTACTCCGTGGATAATTATTAACGCTCGCGTGATGCCATGAAAAGGCGATCCAGAGCTTATTGATTAGCCTGAACTTGTTGAACAAGAGACAGCACTGCTTCTTTATACAGAGAGTAATCAACTTCTGCTACATTGTTATGCATTGCTTCTGAGATAAGAAGCAATTCTTTTGGAGCGGAAGTAGCCGCATACAGGTTTTCACTCATGAAAGCGGGCACGACCTCATCAGCAGTACCATGAATAAATAAAACTGGTATTTTCAAATGAGGTATTTTCCCAATGGAATCAAAGCGCTGGGTCAGGATTAAATTGACTGGAAACAACCGAAAAGAGTTCCTGCATGCAGCGACCTCTTGAATTGAGGTAAAAGAGCTTTCCACAATTAATCCTGCGGCGTCTGGGTGTTTGACGGCTAAATCAATAGCAATTGCTCCACCTAGGGAATGTCCGTAGATGAAGATTTGGTTTGGAGAAATGTTCCGTTGATATACTAAATAATCCCAAGCTGTGGCTGCATCTTGATAAACCTGTTGTTCATTGGGAAAACCACCTTCACTGCGACCATAACCTCTATAATCTATTAACAATACAGAAAACCCCAGTTTCTGTAACCGATTTGCGTGGGCGACGTTTGCACCAATGTTGACTCCATTACCGTGCAGATACAGTAAGACTTTAGGATTCGATGGGTTTGCTTCTATCCACCAGCCATGAATGTGTTCTACCCAATCTGATGAAACTTGTACAGGTAACCTAACCTCTTTATAACCTAGGTTAAAGAACTCTGGTGTTGTCTCAATAATCGGAGAAGGAAAAAAGATGAATCGCGATTGCTGGAAAAACAGAAATATGCATACAGCACTATACAATAGCACTGCAAATACCCCTACCCAAACTAGCTCTGTCAATGGCAAATGTACTGGATTTTGAAGCTTGTTGGTCATAATGAAAGTATTTATAAATACAATACTAGTAGTCAAACAAATGTAACTTGACATAGTTCAGATTATGAATCTGTTATCATATAATGATTTAAAATAATATTAATAAATAGGTAAAATTTAGTACAAAAGTTAAGTCGTTAGTTTATTCAATGATTAAACGTTAGCAAAAAAGGAGAAGATAGTGAAGTTGTCAAATCAGGCTCAAGAGGAGCAACTCAAGGAAATAGTTGCACATCTGCGGCAAGTACGAGAGCAACATTCGGTACGTATAGAAGAACTCGCTGCATATACCCGTATTAGACCTACCTTTTTACAAGCTTTGGAAGAAGGACGATTTGAAGAATTACCTGAGCCTGTTTACGTTCAAGGATTTATCCGCCATTATGGAGACGCTATTGGATTGGATGGTAACGCTTTAGCAAAAAACGTTGCTAGTATTTGCGCTCCTCCAGAACCAAATCCAAATAATGATAATCAAGAAGTAGAGAAAAAACCAAATCTATATATACCTCTGGCGGTACCCTACGTTCTCTTATTAGCTGCTGCTTCCGTCGGTTTATTCTACATACTTAATCCACAACGCTCCTCTGAATCTTTTGCACAAAAAAACGTTCAACCACTCTCTTCCAAACAAAAAACAGCCTCAAAACCTCAAACTTCATCAACAGCAAAAAGCTTCCCAATGCCATCCTCATCTTCAACACTAAAAGCGACTCAACCCGTTACTGCACCAACACAGAAAACTGCATCTGTTGCAACGACTCCCACTTTAACACCATCTTCGACAGTAGAGCCTGGTGTACCTAACACACCACCAACACCTGCGACTTCATCCTTAGCAGAAACAAATCCGACTTTAACCGAGTCTCCAACAATGGCAGTTCAGCCAGTTGAAGTGGCTATTGAACTTCAGGACCAAGCATGGTTAAGAGTCAAAGTTGATGGCAAAACAGAATTTGAGGGAATTTTAGAAAAGGGAGACCGAAAAAGCTGGAAAGCAGAAAAAGAGTTGGAGATTCGTTCTGGAAATGCTGGAGCCGTCTTAATTTCAGCTAATAACAAGGAACCAAAACCTTTAGGAAAGATGGGTAGTGTTGAACAGATAACTTTTACTCCAGAAATGGTCAATGGACAATAGTTAATGTTAACAGTTAACGGTTAATAGCAATTAGCAATTAGCAATTAGCAATTAGCAATTAGCCATTAACCATTAACTGTTAATTATATTTTTGGTTTCCGCTGATGCCAAGTGGTCGATTGCTCATAAGCATAAGCAACTTGAAGCAATTGCTCTTCACCCAATACTTTACCAATAAGTTGTAAACCAATTGGTAACCCATTGTCGTCAAAACCACACGGTACACTTATACCTGGTAAACCAGCAAGATTTACGGGAATAGTCATTAAGTCAACTAAATACATACTTAATGGATCTGCGGTTTTCTCTCCAGCTTTAAATGCTGTGCTGGGAACTGTGGGACAGACCAAAACATCAAATTTTTCAAAAGCTTTTTCAAAGTCTTCTTTAATGAGAGTTCGGACTTTCTGTGCTTTCAAATAGTATGCATCGTAATAACCAGCAGAGAGAGCATAAGTACCAATCATAATCCGACGCTTGACTTCTGCACCAAAGCCAGTAGCACGGGTACGGGTATACATCGATAGCAAATTGTCTGCATCAGGAGCGCGATAACCATATTTAACACCATCATAACGAGCTAGGTTGGCAGAGGCTTCTGATGGGGCAATAATGTAGTAGCTTGGTAGACCAGATCGAAATCTGGGACAAGAGACTTCTTGAACTTCTGCTCCCAAAGTTTTTAATTGTTCCAGCGCTTGACTAATTGCTTTTTCAACCACAGGATTTAAGCCTTCCCCAAAAGTTTCCTTGATGACACCGATTTTGAGCTTTCCTTTGGGAAGTTCCGGTCTCAAGTTAGCGGTATAATCAGGAATTTCTACTTTGAGACTGGTTGAATCTTTGGGATCGTAACCTGCGATCGCATTTAACAATATTGCTGCATCTTCTACCGTACGTGCAAATGGTCCGATTTGATCTAGCGATGAAGCAAAAGCCACCAACCCGTAACGGGAAACAAGTCCATAAGTTGGTTTCAGCCCCACAACACCGCAGAAAGAAGCCGGTTGGCGAATCGAACCACCAGTATCAGAACCAAGAGCTACAACACATTCTTCAGCTGCTACTGCGGCGGCTGAACCACCGGAAGAACCCCCAGGGACACAGGACAAATCCCAAGGATTGGCGGTAAGGTTGAAGGCAGAGTTCTCCGTAGAACCTCCCATTGCAAACTCATCTAAATTAGTTTTACCAACCATTACCGCCTCAGCTTCTACTAGCTTCTGTGTGACAGTTGATTCATAAGGTGGAACAAAATTTTCCAGAATCCGAGAAGCGCAGGTGGTGGGAATCCCCTTAGTACACATATTATCTTTTATACCAATAGGAATTCCTGCTAATATACCAATTTCTTCTCCTGCAGCAATTTTAGCATCCACCTTCCGCGCTTGCTCTAAGGCAAGTTCGGCAGTCACGCACAAGAAACTATGTAATTTTGGCTCTAACGCTTGAATGCGTTCTAAGGCTTCTTGAGTAATTTCAACAGCAGAACGTTCTTTCTTTATTAACTGTTCGTGCAACTCACGGATGGATGCCATGATGACTACCTTTTAAACTCAAGTCCTTGATTTTAGTACAGCTTGCGGATTTGTGCCAGTACAAGAACTATACTTTAAGCGCTCAGCTTTAAGCGGTCAGCTTTCAGCCAAAAACTTATAGCTTATGGGTTCTAGCTGAATCGCTCATCTGTTGTTTGTTCCCGTGCAAAGTATAAACTTTTAGTAGCAAGGAAGTAATAGATCAGGTGCTGAACCACTCATCTCAATCTATCCCCGTACAAAGTATATGTAAAGTAGAAGTTGGACGGATGAGGACGCCCACCCCACAAGAGCATCTTAACAACTATTGTTCTATAAAACGATTGAATTTTTTAAATATGGTTAAAATCATTACTCGAAAGTCCTTAGGTAAACAAAATGTCTATGATATTGGCGTTGAACAAGACCATAATTTTGTCATAAAAAATGGCTTGGTAGCTTCTAACTGTTTTAATAAATCTCACTCAACAGCCTACGGTTATGTAACATATCAAACTGCGTACTTAAAAGCCAACTATCCACTAGAATACATGGCGGCGCTGTTGACGGCTAACTGTGATGACACAGATAAGGTGCAGAAGTACATCGCTACCTGTATGAGTATGGGTATTCAGATAGAACCACCAGATATTAATCGTTCAGGGGTGGACTTTACACCCTCAAGTGAAAAGATTTTGTTTGGATTGTCAGCAGTTCGGAATGTCGGACAGAATGCAATAGCTTCTATTTTGGAAGCACGAGAGGAAGGCGAAGAGTTTAAATCTCTGGCGGATTTTTGCGATCGCGTAGATTTGCGTGCTGTGAACCGCAGAACGTTAGAATCGTTGATTTCCTGTGGAGCCTTTGACAAAATGGACACCAATCGTAACCAATTGCTTCGTGATTTGGAACTGGTATACGAATGGGCTCAATCTCGTGCTAGAGACAGAGCGACGGGACAGGGAAATCTTTTTGACTTGTTAGGTGGTGGGTTTGCTTCTACACCGACTCCTGGTAAAACTTCCAATGGCTTTGAAGCAGTTCCCAAAGCTCAAAAAGTTCCTGATTTTCCACCCCAAGAAAAGTTACGGATGGAAAAAGAACTGTTAGGCTTTTATGTCTCTGACCATCCACTCAAGTCCATACGTCAATCAGCGCGAGTCTTGTCTCCAACTAATCTTTCAGAACTAAGCAACCAGAGAGAAGACTCTAACGTGTGTGCAATTATTATGCTAAACGGCGTTAAAAAAGTTATCACTAAGAAAGGCGACCCCATGGCAATTTTGCAGATAGAAGATTTAACTGCACAATCAGAAGCAGTGGTGTTTCCTAAGATTTACGAACGGATTCATTCACTTTTACAAGTGGATGTCCGGTTAATTATTTGGGGTAAAGTAGATCGCCGTGACGATCAAGCTCAATTTATTGTAGAAGATGCGGAACCAGTAGAAACAGTTCAAATGGTGATGGTGGAATTAACGCCTCAGCAAGCATCCACCATTGAAGAGCAAGACCGTCTCAGAACAGTTTTATTGAATTTACAGCCTCCAGAAAAAGAAAAAGGAAAAGTTCCAGTTGTAGGAATTATACGAGCCGGAGATTCTCGTAAACTTGTACGTTTTGGACGACAATTTTGGGTGCAAGATTCGAGAATAACTGTTCACTCTCTTCAAAATGCTAGATTTTCTGCTTATGTGCAAGGGCTAATTGCTAATGGTTAATGGCTAATGGCTAATTGTTAATGGTTTTTTTATCATTAGCAATTAGCAATTAGCAGTTAGCCATTAGCAGTTAGCAGGTCTTCAGAAAAATTTCACGTTTCATTGAGGACCGCTATAACAGCAAATAGCTTGCTATTAAATTGACTCTTATGAATTCAGTACAATAACGTACACAGTCTAGGGTTGACTTTGTTTTTTTCGTGACTTTTGCGGATGATACTTCTCCATCTATTATGGTATCTTTTTATGCCATAAAGGTAAGTGCCGCTATAGGGAGGAAGGAGCAAAGCCTTAATGATTATAGATGAGGTTTGTAAATTTGTTGGATATTGCAGAAAAATTCAGCCCCAATCTCAAGAAGATATCAAAAGTTTTTTTGAGGGTGTTGTGGGTTTTCCTTATGACAAAGAACTGTTACTACAAGCATACTTATTTCTGAATATTAAATATATATTTCCTTCATGTTCTGAATTGCTGTTATTTGAAAAGTCTCCTATTGCTGATTATACAGATTTAGGAAAATGCGATTTCGTTTATCTCACATCTTTAGGAAAAATTTTTATAATTGAAACTAAATTTATTGATACGGGAGCGACAGGAGCAACAGAAAGAAAGAGAAGAAATAAACACAGAAATAAAGTATTCGAGCAAGTCATAACTTTGAAAAGTAGGTTTAGTGAGTATTGGAATATCAAGCTTGAGCAATTAGAATGCGGTGTTTTTACAACAGATTCAGAGGTAGCTTGGCGAGGAAATGATATGAATGTTGTGGCTCAATCAGTGAGTATAGATAAACTAGAACATTGGCGGATAAATTATAAAAAAAGTTTGATTATGTAAATAAATATTAAAATATTAATCTTTTGCTACAACCCACGGTTTGCTCTGTAACGGTTATGCTGAATAAAGTGGCAGTTAGCTTCTCTTGTTCAAATGAAGACACTTTTGGTTATTGCCATTGGTTTTTTACCGTCCTTGTTTTCCTTGTGGTTCATACGTAAAACCCAAGCCAGAACACGTTCTCAATTTAGGCGAGTTGCAATGACTCCTCTAAGACGACGGGTAAGGCAAAACACTATACCTGATATTGGCGATCGCTATTACCTAGAAGGTGTAGGCTACCTTGTTGGCGATATCAGTTGTCAATATAATGCCCGTTCTGGCTACCTACGCTGTGCTGTCAATCCCAGTGGACCATGTGAAGGTTGTCGTTTTTATGAATCACGAGAGGATACCAGTGGTCACGAAAACAGATGTTAAAACAGATGTTACGGTAGCACACAGTCGTGGCTCCCCATATTCTTAAGATATGTATAGCTTTGCAAATGACTATTTATTGTGGTACGGGCGTCCTCGCCCGTGAACGAGCACCACACAATGGAGAATTTATTTCTTGGAAGTCCCTTAACGAGATATCAGTCTTTTCACGCATAGAAACCGGGTTTCGGGCGGGTTTGCGGCACCTCAAATATCGTTAACCGAGCCGTATCGTATAGTTATAAATTCTGGATAATATCTGCCCACAAATTCTCTGCGCCAGTCCCCTGTGTCCGGATAACAAATTTTTCTTTAAGTCTTTTCGCCTGCTCTAGCGAAAAATGGTTTTTCCAGTCTCCAATTTGCCCTTTGCGGATAAAGGGAGGCATATTTGCCTGTCGTGGGCTTGACCAGCGACTTTGATTCTTGCTCATACTTTCAAAACTACTATGATAAAGCACACTATTCAAAATTTCTATATCTCTCACTTTATTTAAGTATTCAGTTCCTAGAAATTCTGCAATTTTTATAACAGCTTTTTTTGTATCAGCTTTCATGTACTCATAGGTTAAAAATAAGACATTACTATCCTCTTTATGCTCGTACCAAGATAAGAGGTTCTCAAAATAGTCACCCCAATCTACTTCCCCACTAATAAAGCATTCAAAGAATTCATCAAAAGTTCCTTCTGCAAAGTCATAATGTTTGACGAAGCCTCTAGTGTGATGGTAAAACGATACAGCACAGTCAAAAGGGTTTCTGGCTACATAAATATATTTAGCATCGGAGTGATAGGGAGTCATTTGAAAGGGAAGGTGAGTTTTTATGACCCTTGGAGTTGGTAAAGCAGCTACCACTTTTTTACCAACTTCTTCTAAATGAGGCATCATCACGGTCATGCTTTTTTCTTGAGACAAAGGCTCTCCCTCATGTTGAATCAGCCAGACAATATGTTGTGTCCACGTTGTTCCACATTTGGGATAGGTAGCAATAAATATATCTTCAGGTTGAGCTTCGTAGTTAAGTCCCGATGCAAAACCTTCTACTGGAAATCCCAGAGGTATGGAAAAGCCGTTATAAACGGTATATTTAGGTTTTCGTGTTTTAGTTGTCATATAACTTAATCGGCATTAGGGGCTAGCTATAATTGCTCAATATTGTTCAAAGGTGGTGTGCTTTTGAACATGACTATTTTATTGCATTTTTACTTTTCTCTTCCCACATTATACGGTTCAGTTAAAAGTAGTAGGAAGCTTAGAAACCGGGTTTCTTTAAGAAACCAGGTTTCTGGACATTGCTGAACCGTTGCAAACATTATGTTGTTTTTTATACATAATTATAATGATCAATCACTACTTTCTAACCACTATCTACTTAGTGTGAGAGATATGTTTTGATTTTGGGAACACTAAATGCATCACCTCTATAAGTACGTATAGGTCGATGTGGAAAAGCGGATGGAATCTTAACTCAAAAAATACAGTTCCCTTGGAAGCACCTGTAGCATATCTGAAAGCAAGGAAACGCAGCACAATCAGCCATGATTTTAACGATCATTCACAATCAGAAATACTTGTTCCACAAGAACGAGACGATCGCTCTACAGAAGCGTATAAACTACTACGTTTAGGAGTGCAACAGCAGCAAGCCGGAGAATTAGCAGCTGCAATGAAATCGTTTCAAGAATCTTTGAAGTTTTTTCAAATGGTTGGAGACAGCGAAAAGCAAGCACAAGTGCTTTCTTATCTGGGGTTGTTAGCCTACAGTCTTCGAGACTACAATAGTACAATTTCTTACTCCCAGCAGTGCTTATCTTTGAAAGAACACATTACAGATTTACGTATACAAATGCAAGCATTATCCCATTTAGGCAATGCTTACCGTCACCTAGACGAAAATGAGAAAGCAATTGAATCTTTACAAAAATGTTTAAAAATAGCCCATCAATTGCAAGATCACAAAAGCCAGGTAGCAGGGCTCAATAATTTAGGACTAGTTTATAAAGCTTTGGGTGACCTTCCCCAAGCTATCGAACTTAAGCAGCAAAGTTTAGAAATCGTCAGGGATTTGAAAGACCATTGGGGCGAAGAGCAAGTTTTAAAAAATTTAGGTAATGCTTGGTATGCTCTAGGTAATTATGAGAAAGCTATTACTTATTACGAGCAGTGTGTAAAAATCGCATACTCCCTCAATAATCGACGTGGCGCATGCCAAGTGTTAAAGAACCTTGGTAATGCTTGCTATGCTTTGGGGGACTATGCCAAGGCGATAGTATACTATGAAGAACGGTTACAATTAGCTCGGTCAATTGAAGACAGCCGTAGTGAAGAACAATCCTTAGGGAGTTTGGGAGTTGCTTGTGAAGCTTTAGGGAATTACTCTAAAGCAATTGCGTATTATGAAGAAAGGTTGGAGATCGCTAGAGTTTTGAAAGATACCCGCAGTGAGCAACAAACTCTTGCCAATTTACGAACGGCTTGTTATGCCATAGGTGATTATGCTAGGGCAATGCGATATCAAGCGGAGAATTATGAATTATGAATTATGAATTATGAAGAAAATAAGATTTTTAGGTAGCCCGATCCTATAGAATGTTAAGTGTGTAAAAAATTTATAAAGTACACTTGTACTCTACATGAGACCGAATAGATTCGGCGAGTCGTGTTCCTCCGCGAACTAAAGTTATGCGGGTTCCACACTTACCGGATGTTTTTTGATGAATATACTTAATTTTCATGAGCAACGAACAACAACTCAGCCTTTTCGGAGATTCTGACTTTGAAAACTTTGACAAAAAAGAGCTGATCCCCACAGATGCTAAGATTCCCATTCCTTCGGGTACCTATGCTGATATGACTGAAGTGGTACAACATTGTAACCAGTGTCAGCGCTGTGACTTGGGAAAAAGCCGCACTCATGCTGTGGTTGGACGGGGTAATCTTAAAGCACCAATTATGATTGTGGGAGAAGCACCAGGTCAAAACGAAGATGAAACTGGGTTACCCTTTGTCGGAAAAGCGGGACAGTTGCTCGAGAAAATTTTGGCATCTGTGAAGTTGACGACAGAGGAAGATGTGTACATTTGTAATACAGTCAAATGTCGTCCGCCAGGAAACCGGGTTCCTACCACTGAAGAAATGGCAGCTTGCAAACCTTACTTAATGGAACAAATTCGTTTAGTTAACCCAAAAATCATTTTGCTCACAGGTGCAACTGCTGTTAAAGATTTGACTGGTGATAAACGTGGTATTACTAAAATACGTGGTCAGTGGATGGAGTGGGAAGGTCGTTTGTGTATGCCCATTTTTCACCCTTCCTACTTGTTAAGAAACGCTTCACGCGAAGTAGGTAGTCCAAAATGGCTAATGTGGCAAGACATACAAGCTGTACGAGAAAAGTATGATGAAATGCGGTGCTAATTGTTAATTGCTAATGGCTAATTGTTAACTGTTAATTGCTAATCGCTCCTTTTCCATTAGCCATTAGCCATTAGCAGTTTATCCGGAAGAACGTAAGCTTCCAGCTCGACAATCCCGCAACCATGCCTTAATACCTTGAGCAACAATACCATTACTGCTATCTTGTGGAGGTGTCGGGGGTTCATTTTTGGGATAAGAACCTATTTGAGAAAACATCATTACAAACTGCCAACCACTTTTTGTTCTTGTTAAAAATAACCAGTGGAATAGCTGTAACTCAATTGCTTTACCTGCTGTATACCGACGCTCTAAAGTCGTAAAAAAGACTTGTTCTACTTCCTCTGAAACGGTTGTTAGCTTATCTCTAGTGTAATCACCGGGATTGAGAGGCAAACGTTCAAATTCCGGTCTTCCCGCCACTACCATATAACTAAAAACGTCAGTCATTCTGTTCAAGCGTCGAGCGCGTTGACTGGCACGATTAGCATAACTTGGTAAATCTTGCAAGAACTGCTTGGTTAATGTTTCTAAAGTCTGATTTGAGCAGAAAGCTTTTTTCTTGACTCTATCTTCCCCCTGCTTCCAATACTGCTCGTTTAAAGATTGTTGATGCTCCAGTTGAGACTCCAGAAACCCGGTTTCTTCAACATTAGACTCCAGAAACCCAGTTTCTTCAAGAAACCGGGTTTCTAATTTTCGTTGAAGTGAGTAATATTGTTCCCACGGTTGGGTGACTTGAGGGAAAGGGAAAGAGGAATGAGAGATAATAATTTTCGCTTGTGCTGGTTCATTAAGTACTTTTAAGACAAGTAGCTCGAAGCCACAAAAGAGAAGCCACAAGCTTTTGCTCTTCCTTATGACCCCTGAACTCATAAAATTACTAACTCCTGGCAAATCTTCTCCCAGGCTAACTCTGGATTTTCGGCTGCGGTGATGGGACGACCAATGACAAGGTAATCGGCTCCTGCTTTGAACGCCTGTGCTGGAGTTAGCGATCGCCTTTGATCCCCAGCCTCTGACCAAGTTGGGCGCACTCCTGGACAAACGAGCAAGAAATCATCTCCACAGGTTTGTCGTAATTGTGCGACCTCTTGAGGGGAACATACGGCTCCATCCAAACTCATTTCTTGAGCCATCAGCGCCATTTCCAAAGCGTATTCAGGCAATTCTAAGGGAATTTTTAAATCAAATGCCAATTGTCTAGAAGAAATACTTGTCAACAACGTAATAGCAATCAGCTTTGGTGGTTTCACCCCTGCTTTAGAAGCTCCTGCTTGTACTGCTTCAGTTGCAGCTTTGAGACAATCTCTACCAGCTGTAGCATGAATCGTCAGTAAATCAACACCGTAACCAGCCGCCACACGACAAGCACCAGCAACGGTATTGGGGATGTCATGAAACTTCAAATCTAAGAAAATGCTTTTTTGCCGAGATTTCAGCATTTCTAAAATAGAGGGTCCGGTGCTTGTAAATAGCTCTAAACCAACCTTCCAGAAACTAACGGATGCCAATCTTTCAACCAGAGCTACCCCAGCTTGTTCATCCGGTACATCTAGAGCCACGATAATTCGGTCTTTAGCGTTCATAGAGTTTAGTGGATAGTGGATAGTTGTTAGTTGTTAGTGGACAATTATTTTCCTACTAACAACTATCCACTATCTACTATCCATTAAGGTATCAATCGGACAAACTTGTTTTTACCTAGCTGTAGAACTCGTCCGTACAATTCATGAGGGTTACTGAAAGTGGTATCGACATCAGTCATGCGATCGCCATCCAGCCGTACCCCGCCTTCGGTAATTTTACGCTTTCCTTCTCCAGTACTTTTGCACAAGCCACTGATATTGAGAATATAGGACAACTTCACCGGAAACTCCACTTGTGCAAGGGAGAATTCCGGCATATCGCCTGCTTCAATATCCTTTAAGGCTTGCAAACCGTGATACTGTTTGACGATTTCCTGTGCCAAGAGTTTCTGGCGATCGCGTGGATTTTCTGGTAGGGTATCTAATGGTAAATCCGTAAGGAGTGTAAAATATTGCTCAAGTAAATTATCCGGGACTTGTTGTAATTTTTGATACTTTTGAGCTGGGTGCTCCAATAAACCCACATAATTCCCTAAAGACTTAGACATTTTTTGTACACCATCTAAACCTATTAAAAGAGGTAACAATACTCCATACTGAGGTTTCTGACCGAAGTAGCGTTGTAAATCGCGTCCAATAGCAATGTTAAATTTTTGGTCAGTTCCCCCCAATTCCACATCAGCATCTACAGCAACAGAATCGTAGCCCTGCATTAATGGGTAGAGGAACTCATGAAGAAAAATCGGATTCTCATTTCTATAGCGTTCAGCAAAGCCCTCCTTCGCCAACATTTGTCCCACCGTCATTGTGGAGAGTAACTCTAAACTTTTGCTTAAATCAAGCTTGGAGAGCCATTCAGAGTTGTAACGCACTTCTAGTCTTTGGGGTGTGTCGAAATCCAATATGGGTTCTACCTGCTTAAGATAAGTCTGGGCATTTTGAGCCACTATCTCTTCCGAAAGTTGGCGACGCATTTCAGATTTACCTGTTGGATCGCCAATGCGAGCTGTAAAATCACCAATAATCAGTACAGCAGTATGGCCCGCATCTTGGAACGCTCGCAGTTTTCGCATTGGTATACTATGTCCAATATGAATCTCGGTACCCGTAGGGTCAATACCATACTTAACTCTCAAAGGTCGATTAGATGTTACCAAAAGTTTTTCGAGACTTTCAACTTCGCTGTCAGAATCAACAGGTTGTGGAAAAATCTCTGCAACACCACGGCGCAGCCATAAAAAATCTTGCGCCATACTAGGGGATTGACTATTAACTACGCTTTGCACTATCAAAGTAGGATTGGTTATGGTCACTGGCAATTTGTTTTATTTTCGTTTGTCAAACTAACAAACTAATATAATTGCAAAAAATTAACCGACTTGTTTCATTCATTGAAACTAAACTTATATATTAAGAGTGAGGAAGTAAAATCGCCGTGTCGTCCAGGACTTTTGATAACAATCAGCCACAACAGGCTTCATCGGGCTTTGAGTTTCTGAAAGGAGTTGGTCAGGTAACTGGCGGGACTCTACTATCCATCACTATGCTGACGAGCTCTATTGTAGCCGGAGGATTAGTCGGTTTAGCGGTAAGTTTCCGTAATTTGCCTGATGTTAGACAGTTACGCAACTTTTTTCCCTCAGAAACGACTTATATCTACGATATGAAGGGTAGACTCTTAAGCAGTATTCATGGAGAAGCCAATCGTGAGGTTATACCTTTAGATAGAATTTCTCCAGATCTGAAGAGAGCCGTACTAGCAAGTGAGGATGGTGACTTCTACTATCACCATGGCATCAACCCTAAAGGTGTTGGACGGGCATTAGTCACGAACTGGGCTGCGGGTAGCGTGCGTGAGGGTGGTTCAACCATCACCATGCAGTTGGTGAAAAACTTGTTTCTCTCTCAAAGGCGTGCCTTTACCCGAAAGATTGCAGAAGCCGTGCTGGCAATTCGTTTGGAGCAAATTCTTACTAAAGAACAAATTTTGGAAATGTACCTCAATCAAGTCTATTGGGGTCACAACAACTATGGCGTCCAAACAGCAGCACGCAGTTATTTCAATAAATCAGCTGAAAATTTGACCTTAGCTGAATCGGCAATGATGGCGGGTTTAATCCAAGCACCAGAGGAATATAGCCCATTTGTAAGCATGGAAAAAGCTAAATTCCAACAGAAGGAAGTTTTGGGTCGTATGCTTTCCTTAGGCTGGATTACGCAAAAAGAATATGATGCCGCCCTCAAAGAAAAAATCAAGCTAGGTAGAATTCGGTCGTTCCAAGGTAGTGCCTTGCCTTATGTGACCAATGCAGTTGCACAGGAGATAGCCAGGAAATTTGGTCGTGAGGTGCTGCTCAAAGGTGGAATGCGGATTCAAACCACGGTGGATACTAAATTCCAACAAATGGCAGAAGCAACTGTCAGACGTTGGCACCAAAGATTATCAGGACAGGGATTGTATAAGAACCAAATTGCCCTAGCTGCTGTTGATCCCCGTACTCATTATGTGAAAGCCTTAGTGGGTGGAGTCGATCCAAAAACCAGCGAATTCAACCGCGCTATTCAAGCCCAACGACAACCAGGTTCTGCTTTTAAGCCGTTTGTTTACTACACCGCCTTTGCAACGGGCAAATACGGTCCGGAATCAACCGTTTTAGATACCCCTGTTGGTTATCGAGATGGTAATGGCTGGTACTATCCGCGTAACTACGATGGTGGTTTTGGGGGAGCAATGTCCGTTCGCACAGCGTTGAAGCTATCTCGTAATGTCCCCGTTATTAAGATTGGCAAAGCTATAGGAATGAACAAAGTTGTCGAGACTTGTCGCACCCTCGGAATTATGAGCCCAATGGAACCCGTGACTTCACTACCGTTAGGTGCTATCGGTATGACCCCACTGGAAATGGCAGGTGCCTATGCTACCTTTGCTAACTATGGTTGGCAGTCTCCTACAACACTTATCGTCCGGATAACAGATAGTAGTGGTAATGTAATATTAGATAATACACCGAAACCACAGCAAGTTCTCGATCCATGGGCATCAGCAGCTGTTGTTGATGTCATGCGATCAGTCATCACTGACGGTACTGGTAAAAATGCGGCTATAGGTCGTCCTGCTGCGGGTAAAACAGGAACAACCTCTTCTGAAAAGGATATTTGGTTTGTCGGTACTGTACCTCAATTAACAACAGCTGTCTGGATTGGTAGGGATGATAACAGAACCTTGTCTCACGGTGCTACGGGAGGTGGTATGGTCGCCCCTGTCTGGCGTGATTTTATGTTGCAAGCCCTCAAAGGAGTACCAGCAGAGAACTTTAAGTCTCCCTCTCAGTTCCGTCGTCCAAAACCGAATTAGGGTGTAGGGTGTAGGGTGTAGGGTGTAGGGTGTAGGGTAAAATTATTCACCATACCCCACGCCCCATACCCTAAACTAAGGTTGTTTTTCCAGTTCCGACTTCATCCGCTCTAAGGTAACGTTCATTTGATCAAACATTTGTTGAGGAGTGATACCGAACTGGTTCAACTGGGTTTTTAGTTGCTGTATCGTCATTTGCGCCATGAAATCTTCTGAAAGCTCAAAACGCTTCATAAAAACGCGATACCGTTCCATCATGGCTTCCATCTGCTCAATAAACAGCTTCTTGCCCTCACGGTCAAACTTCCCGTAGTTGTTACCTAGTTGGATCAGTGCTTGATAATCCTCAAACAACTGCTTTGCTTCTTGCTGAACTATATCAGAATCAAAAAATCCCATTTTGCCTAGACTCCACTGAGCAATGGCACTCAGTAGCTATATTACTTTTTCGTCTGTTTTTATTCTAATCTAGAGGCATAATTTAGAAAATAAGCTTCGGTTTAAGTACGGTTTTGTACCGCAATTCCAACACTTGACGCTAGGAAGTTTCTTTGAAAGAAACTATCTTAAGACAGCAACAGTGTTAATAACTTTTGCAATTGATTTGGGATTTGTAGCGTTCGCAAGTTCTAAATTCAGTTTTTGTGTGTGTTTAAGGGACTTCCAAATAAAAAAATACTCAAAAATTTTTTGTGCTACGTCTGAGACAGACGTAGCAGGTGGGGATCTGGCGTCTCACTAATAGCAGACGGGGAGCGGGCGAGGACGCCCACCCCACAATATTGGTTAATTTATTTCTTGGAAATTCCTAAAGACGCTCAACCGTACTCTACCATAAAATAGATTTAAGTGATTAAATAAACTACTTAAACTTAAAACTCTAGTAAATTGTGGTGATTTTATCAAAAATATGTTTAATCATCGAAAAAGCCGAAGCATTGCCGCAATTTTAGCTTTTTCTGGCACCTTGACAATTTCAGGATTGCATAAGTTTTATTTAGGACAGCCCTTATGGGGTCTCTTGTACGTGTTGCTTTCTTGGACACCTATTCCCAAAGTTGCAAGTGCTATAGAAGGTGTTTGGTATTTGACCCAAGACGAAGAAGCTTTTGACCGTTATTTTAATATGGGTAAATCTGTCATCAGAAGCTCGCCAACAGTCAGCAACCAGGTAGGAGCTATTGCTGACTCTTTGCGAGAGTTAGAAAGTTTGCGCCGGGAGGGTCTGCTTTCTGAGTATGAATTTGAGCAAAAGCGCCGCCAGTTACTTGACCAAATGTAAAAACTCATGATGAATAATTGGCTACCTTGGAATCTAAAATTGCAAAAACTGCGCTCCAAGCTGCTCAATGACCCCTACTACCGACTACAATCAGGGGAAGAAATTGCGATCGCCGCAGAACTGGGTATTCGCATTGATGTCAATCAAGCCACGGTTGATGATTGGCTGCGCTTACCAGGATTGTCGATTCATCAAGCGCGATCGCTTGTGGAACTTTCCCATGCAGGCTTAAAGTTTTACTGTATCGAAGATGTTGCGGCTGCTTTAAGTATGCCAGCCTTCCGACTTGAGCCACTCAAGCCCATCCTCAATTTTAGTTACTATGACGAGGAATCCTTAGTCCTTCCCAGCCAATTAGTAAACCCTAATACAGCGACGGTCGAGAATTTGACAAAAGTTCCACTGATTGATTTGTGTCTCGCTCAAGCTGTGGTAGCAAATCGCCTATCATCTGGACCTTACCGTAATTTAGCTGATTTTCAACAAAGGTTGAAATTACCTAGTGATGCGATCGCTCAGTTAATGTACTATTTGAGGTTTTAAGCTATCAGCCATCAGCTATAGCATTCCTATTTGAGTTACAAACACCTCGTCAAGGCAGGCAATAGGCAACCGAATTGTTTATAAATCATTTAGGATTGCTATATCAGCTAACTGATGTTGAATACTAAGTGCTGATAGCTGATGGCTGACTGCTGACTGCTCAAATAAACCCAATTCTATCAAGAGGCCAAAAGCGAAACACAGCGCGACCTATAATATTTCTCCTAGGCAAAAAGCCCCAGTAACGGGAGTCGTTACTATCATTGCGATTATCTCCCATGACAAAAAAATCATCAGCAGGAACTTTTTGTCCTTCCATAGGTAAGTTAGGTGGTTCGGCGATATAGTCTTCTTGTATAGGTTTACCATCAAGATAAACTTTGCCACTCGCAATACTAACTATCTCTCCAGGTGTCCCAATGATGCGCTTAATAAAGGCTTGGTCTTTGGGATATCCCCGACGTTGTAATTCTTCTGGAGGCTGAAAAACAATAATATCGCCAAAATCAGGGGAACGAAGAAGGTAGGACACCTTTTCTACCACTAGGCGATCGCCCCGGAGCAAAGTGGGCAACATAGAATCTGAAGGAATATAGCGGGGTTCAGCAATAAAGGTTCGGATTAAGATTGCTAAGCATAAAGCTATTGCAATCAGAATCAAATTTTCCTTCATCCCGCGCCATACTCCCGTTGACGCAGAAGTTTCTTTTCCATCTTTTTCCTGAAGAGTCATAAAGTTCGTGAAGAATTTAAACAAATACCTTGACTATTTTGACGCGAAAAGGAGGTTTATAAGCAAGCGGAGTTTTGCTTATCGCCATTATCCTCAGTAAAACTGCTTATATTGGTGAAAATCAAATAGGAATCGTATAATTTACTACAAATTTTATTTTTTAAAATAAAAAACTTAAATAAGATTATAGAAATTACAGTTATTAGAAAACAAAGATTTATTATAATTCCAATATTTTGCTTCCTTCTCCTGAAAAAGCTACTTCCCGACTGGTCTAGCCATGTAACCAGTCGGTTTTTTTAATGACATAATATAAATGGTGACTCAAGCAACTCAACCATTTACAACCCCTATTTCGATACCATGAATTGGGGGAAAGCTAAAAGAACTGTTATAATAGCAATCCTAAATAATTCGTCAAAGCCGAGAAACCCTGTATTTTATAGATGAACATTTCTAATTCACAGGTAAAATTGGTAACAGAAGCGTAATGAAATAGTAAACCAAGGGAGCCGTAAAAATATAACTATCAGTACGATCCAAAATTCCTCCGTGACCGGGGATCAACTGTCCCGAATCCTTGACACCAGCATCTCGCTTCAGCATAGATTCGGTAAGATCCCCTAAAAGACCAGCAATCCCAATTAACAAACCTAGGGCTACACCTGTCAGGGGATACCTAGACCATTGAAGTGAGTACGCCCCTGCAAGAGCTACGATCACACTAGCAGCAACACCAAAAACAGCACCTTCAACCGTTTTCTTGGGGCTAATCTCGGATAATGGAGTTTTCCCGAAGAATTTACCTACTATGTAAGCACCAATGTCAGATGCCCAAATACACAAGAATGTAAGCGCGGTTCCCGTTAAACCTTGAGGGAGCAACCTTAAATCATACATTTCTACAAGATTCATCCAAATATTGGATAAATAATCACCTACAGGTAGACTCGATATCACCTCACTATCAAGTCCCCGCAATCGCACCCAGTAGCTTGGTAAATAACCAGTGTAAAATAATCCCAAAATGGAAGCAGCAATATCCGCAATTGATGCCATTTTTGGCTGAAACAGCAGGTAAAAGCAAATAAATGTTCCAGCCACAGGCATAACAGCATCAGCTAAACTCCCATCTAAAGTACAAATGATGAGCAGCACTTGGCTGACAAACATGGTCGTCTTGGCAGCTGGAGCCATGCCTTTGGCTCGCACTAAATTAAAATATTCTCGTTGACCTAAAAAGACAATAATCGCAAATAAAATGGTAAAATACCACCCACCTAGGAGAGTGGCTGTCAAAGCAAGGGCGATCGCAATAATTCCACTAGCAATACGAGACCAAGGCATAGATAAAATGATGAATTTATAAATTATGAATTATAAATTATGACTTCATCATTCATAATTCATCATTCATAATTCAGATTTAATCTAGTTTCTCACCACTGAGGATGAAAATGGGATTGACGGCGGTAAACGCTTGAGAGGAACCTCTTGTCTCCAAACGGTTAACAGCCGACTGGACGACTTCAATATTTCTGGCTTGCAACTGGGCAAAGCTTTGGGAAATAGCATACAGACTTTCTAGATTAGCAGCTGTGGCGACAATTCGCCCAGAAGGAAGTAAGTAACGCCACACTACTTGCATAATGTCCGGAATGAGGCGTCCTCCTTCATAACAGACGCGATCGGGAGCAACTTGGATGTTGTGTAAACACTCAGGGGCGTTTCCTTTTATAACTTCAACATTCTTTACATCAAAGCGATCGCAGTTACGACGGATCAGATTCGCCACATCTTCATCCCGTTCGACAGCAACCACTCGCCCTTGAGGGGATAGCAGCCCCGCCTCTACAGGGATAGTACCTGTTCCTGCACCAATATCCCACAACACTGTATTAGGTTTGAGGCGCAGTTGGGAAATTAACAACAGCCGAATCTCGCGCTTGCTCAGGGGAATTCCGGGTAAGCGCTCGAATAACTCATCTGGAATACCAGGTGTAACGTAAGGCCAAAGTTGGGAGGGCATACAACCGTGCAGTTATAGTAAAGATATCGGGTTGCCTGAATTAAGCACTCAGCATTCAGCTATCAGCACTCAGCACTCAGCACTCAGCTTTGAAACATCTCGTCAGTGTTGTATTGGTACAAATGGTAGGTCAGTCAAACAGCTCCATAGCCGATAGCTGATAGCCGATAGCTGATAGCTTACAAACATTTCAAATTAGAGCCATAAGCAATTCCTTATGAACGGTCAAGTGTTAAGCGAGCGATATGAAATACAGCAACAGTTGGGGAAAAAGGCGGGGCGGCGGACGCTTTTAGCTCGCGATCTCTTGACGGGTGAGTTGGTAGTTGTCAAGCTGCTTTCTTTCAGCAGTGACTTTGAATGGGACGATCTCAAGCTATTTGAGCGTGAAGCAGAAACTCTAAAAACCTTATCACATCCCTCGATTCCTTGCTATCTAGACTATTTTGAGATAAACTCATCTCATATAAAGGGGTTTGCTTTAGTACAAACTTACATTCCTGCAAAATCTTTAGAAGAATATATAAATGCCGGTCGTACTTTTACAGAAGCAGAAGTCATACAAATCGCCAAAGCGATTCTAAAAATTCTTATCTATCTACACGGACACAAACCTCCGACAATCCACCGGGATATTAAGCCTAGTAACATTTTGTTGACAAATCGTTCCGGTAATAGTGTAGGTCGAATCTATGTTGTCGATTTTGGCTCAGTCCAAACGGCTGCGTCTGGTGATGGCGGGACAATGACTGTAGTAGGTACTTATGGCTATATGCCTCCAGAGCAATTTGGTGGACGCACTGTGAGCGCTTCTGACCTTTACAGCTTAGGGGCTACTTTAATTTACTTGGTAACGGGTAGACATCCAGCAGATTTACCACAAAAGGATTTCCGGATACAATTTGAGGATGCAGCTAATCTCAGTCCTGCTTTCACAAAATGGCTACAGTGGATGACTCAGCCCAGTCTGGAGCGACGTTTAAATTCTGCATCTCAAGCCCTATCAGCGTTGCAACATCCATTACTTTTGCACGAGCCACACCCACAAGAAATTACCTTGACAGATTGGATACAAGAAAATTGGTACTGGGATGGCAAAAATTGGCAGAGCAAAGCACTACAGCAACACGCCAATAAGCTTGTGCAAAAGCCTCATCGAAGTGGTGAGACGCTGAGCAGTTCTTTAACACTCAAAGTTTCTAAACCAACAGGGACTAAAATTAAACTAACCAAAGATGAAGATTTATTAGAAATAATCACTCCACCGCCCGGTTTTCAACCATCCATGGCTTTCATGGTTTTGTTTGCGATCGCCTGGAATTCATTTATTCTTTTTTGGACAATAAATGCCTTAGCAGCTCCTTTCCCAGCAAACATTCCCTTTGCTTTATTCTCACTTCCCTTTTGGGGTGCAGGTTTTCAAATGATGGCGGGGATTTTATTTCCCCTATTCAGACGTTCCCTACTTCATCTTGACCGTTTTTCAATTCGCTTTATGTGGGACTTTTTAGGATTTAAATTTAATCGCGCTCCAAAGACAGCGACACAAGATATCACTAAACTAGTCTACATTCCCAAAACACTCACTACAGATTCAGAAGGAAACCGATTTGAAGTTTCATCACAACTGATCCTGTGGGCTGGAGTACATAAGTATCAAATTGGAGGAAGAAGAGGATTGACTGAATCAGAACCCGAAATTGAATGGTTAGCTCATGAATTGAGTAGTTGGTTAGGTGTACCGATTACAAGAGACTGATGGACTACGAGACAATTCACATTCCTGGATCTATCCAGCCTCATGGAGTCTTGCTAGTGCTTAGTACTCATGAACTCACGATTGTACAGGTAAGCAGCAATACCCATGAGTACTTAGGTAAACATCCTCAAGATTTGCTCGGTCAACCTCTTAGCAATCTACTTGATGCAGCGCATTTCCGCACCGTACAACAGTACTTACAACACGAAAGAGATGGCGTCAATTCCTTCAAACTGCCAATTCTCACGACTGTAGGCGAGCGATACTTTGACGCCATTCTTCATTGTACGGAGGATAGGGTGATTCTTGAGCTAGAGCCAACTACCTGTGTTACCCAAACCAGCTTTTTGAATTTCGATCTCCTGGTAAGTGGTGCGATCGCCAAAATGCAAAGAACATCTGACCTGAAACAATTTTTGCATTTAGTGGCTGAAGAATACCGTAAAATTACTGACTTTGATCGAGTCATGGTATATCAGTTTGACCACCAGCAAGCAGGTTCTGTAATTGCTGAAGCTAAACGAGAAGATTTATCTTCCTACTTGGGATTACATTATCCTGCGACAGATATACCCGAACCAGTTAGGCAATTATACACACGTTGTTTGATTCGATTCATCCCCGATTTTAATGCCCAATCCGTCCCGCTCATTCCGCAACCAACAAATTTGACTCCCAATGTTGACTTAAGTTTGTCCGTACTGAGAAGCGTTCATCCCTGCTGTACAGAATACCATCAAAACATGGGTGTCACAGCTATCCTAGTCATATCCCTCATTCATGACCAAAAGCTGTGGGGATTAATTTCCTGTCATCATCAAACCCCAAAATATCTCCCTTACGAAGTGCGAAAAGTGTGTGAATGTTTGGGAAGAATTGTGTCCCTTGAGTTAGCACACAAAGTCAGCCACTTTGAATTGGATTATAAGGTAAGGCTCAAATCCCTCCAGTCGGAGTTTATAAAATCCATTTCCCAAGCAGACAATTTTCTAGAAGCAATCATCAACCCGGAAGTCCGTTTGTTGGAGTTTGTCAATGCTCAAGGAGCAGCAGTTTGTTTGGGGAATGAAATCACACTGATAGGAGCAACACCAGAGTTTGAGGAAGTTCGTGATTTGATGGAATGGGTAGATACTCAAATTGATGAGAGCTTGTTTTTTACCGATTCTTTACCAAAACTCTACCCAGCAGCTGTTAAATTTAAAAATTCTGCTAGTGGTTTACTGGTACTGCGTATTTCTAAAGTCCGGCGTTATCACATCCTCTGGTTCCGTCCCGAAGTTATTCAAACAGTGAATTGGGCGGGAAACCCGCATGAATCGATTCAGGTTGATGTTAATGGTAATATGATTCTCTGTCCCCGAACATCCTTTGAACTTTGGCAGGAAATTGTCCGTTTTACTTCTCTCCCGTGGAAACCTTATGAACGTGAAAGTGCGTTGGATTTGAGAAATGCGATTGTGGGTGTTGTTCTTTCTAAAGCAGATGAGTTAGCCAAAATGAATCTGGAATTGGAGCGTAGAAACCAAGAACTATCTTCCTTTGCTTATGCGGCTTCCCATGATTTAAAAGAACCTTTACGGGGGATTTACAATTATTCAACTGTTCTGCTAGAAGACTACGCTCAGGCGATCGGTGAGGATGGAATTGAGTACTTGCAAACTTTAGTGTCCTTATCCCAGCGGATGGAAGCTCTTATTAATGCTCTGCTGCGACTCTCACAGTTAGGACAAGCAGAACTAAATTTGCAAGCTACCAATCTTAACGAATTACTTGACCAAGTCATTTATGTTTTTCGTGCTAGTCGTCCGCAGGCTAGTTTAGATATTCGCGTTTGCAAACCTTTGCCTACAATTCAATGCGATCCAGTTCTCGTCAGCGAAGTCTTTACTAACTTAATTGTTAATGCGTTCAAGTATAACAATAAAACAGAAAAATGGGTTGAGATTGGCTTTTTGAACACCCAGGAAACGCACTCTTCCATCATTGTCTACGTACGGGATAACGGCATTGGTATTCCAAAACATCATTACCAGAACATTTTTCGACTCTTCAAGCGGCTTTATTCTCAGGAAAAGTACGGTGGAGGAACAGGGGCGGGTTTAGCCATTGCTAAGAAGATTGTTGAGCTTCACGGTGGCAATATATGGGTTGATTCGACTGTGGGTATCGGGTCGATCTTTTATTTTATGCTGGAATAATCTAAGATATTCATTAAAAAACATTTCTTTTTAATACGATTTTTGAAGATAATGATGGCAACAAAGCTTCATGAACCACTGCTCGTAGTTGAGGACAGTCATGAGGATTTTAAGATGCTACAGCGCCTGATGCGGCGAATGGCTGTCCAAAACCCTATCTACCGCTGTACAAGTGGAGATGAGGTTTTAGACTTCCTTTGTCAGGAGGGAAATTATCAAGACCCTAATATAGCTCCACGACCCTCTGTTATCTTGCTCGACCTCAATTTACCTGGTATTGATGGTCGTGATATTTTGGAGCGGTTAAAGCAAGATATCAGTTTTAGGGACATTCCTGTAGTTGTGTTTACAACCTCATCTAACCCTAGGGACATTGAATTGTGTTACCAAAAGGGTGCTAATGGGTATCTCATTAAGCCAATGGATGCTCAAGAGTTGCAAAAGACGGTTCAAGCGTTTGTAGACTACTGGCTGGAAGCCAACACACCTCCCATTTTAGAGTAATCCTAGAATTTGTAGGGGCGAACGGTTGTTCGCCCCCACACCCCACATGATTAGGGCGAACAACCATTTTACCCACACCCCACATGATTAGGGCGAACAACCATTTGCCCA
The DNA here is from genome assembly GCA_035967975.1 of Scytonema sp. PMC 1070.18. Taxonomy (GTDB): domain Bacteria; phylum Cyanobacteriota; class Cyanobacteriia; order Cyanobacteriales; family Nostocaceae; genus Scytonema. Next base: position 23,967 of record JAWQFQ010000044.1, on the reverse strand, counting down.
TACCCCACATGATTAGGGCGAACAACCATTTTACCCATACCCCACATGATTAGGGCGAACAACCGTTCGCCCCTACTGGTTTAATAATTTTTTTATTATTTTTAATAAAGTTTATGATAATGTAAGACCCTTAATGAACGATCGCTACAACTCTTCCTCATCCTAGTTATGCCGGACACCTCAACGCTACTCATCATTGATGATTGTGCAGAAGACCGGAAAATATACCGTCACTATCTTCTGAAAGATCCTCATCAGTCTTACCACATTCTAGAGGCAGATTCTGCACAAGACGGGCTGGCTTTATGTCAGGCGACACCTTGTGATGTTATTCTACTCGATTTTTCCTTACCTGATATGAGCGGGTTAGATATACTTGATCGCCTGAATCAGGGTATATTGGAGACTTATGCTTCCGTAATTATGCTGACAGGGCGTGGAGATGAGGAGGTTGCCGTGCAAGCTATGAAAAAAGGTGCTCGGGATTACCTGAGTAAGCAACAACTGAAAGCGGATGTTCTACAGTCAGTCGTTCGCAATGTGGTTCAGCAGTCACACTTGCAAGCCTTGCTCTTCAAAAAACGGGAACGACAACGGGCGATCGCCACAACTGCTTTGCGAATTCGTCAGTCTTTGAAGCTTGAGCAAATTTTGAACACGGCTGTAGCAGAAGTGCAGCAACTCCTTAAGTGCGATCGCGTGGTTGTGTATCAATTTGTAAAAGATGTAGATAGTAAGACGGTTCCTGAGTTAGTAAAGTTATGCCTGTCTAAAACACCGGATACGAACATTCAAGATACCTGGTTATGGCAAAGAGTGGTTGAAAATTATCACCAGGGATGCCAACAAGTTATTTTCAAAGTGTGTGAGACTAATGCAAATCATTACGACCTCTCGGTGAATCAATTAACTTATCTGTTCCCAGAAAATTGCCAAATTAAGTCTCAGAAAAAGTCAGCAGAACAACACGTAACAACTCAAGTCGTTCCTATTGCTATCAATCATAATGGAGAAACACCTCCACAGCTTTGGGGTTTGTTGGTTGCTTATCATAGTTATGACAACCAAGAGTGGCAAGCTGGGGCATTAGATATACTCAATGAATTGTCTTTACAGTTGGCGATCGCCATCCAACAAGCTGAACTGATTGCTCAAACTCAAGCTGCATTTGAGAACGAAAAGAAACTCAATCTATTTAAATCCCAAATGCTGGCTATGGTTTCCCATGAGTATCGCATACCTTTGTCTTTTATATTGGCAGCGTCATCAACACTGAAGCAACATGGTTGTAGGTTAGAAGAATCTAAGCAACAGAGGTTTTTGCAAACTATTGAACAAAAAGCTCGCCAAATGAGTAAACTAGTTGATGATTTGCTTGTTTGGCAACAATTTGAATTAGACAAAGCGCACTTTAAACCCCAACCCCTTGATTTGTCCCACTTCTTTTCAGATTTGATAGAAGAGCAAAAAGAAAAAATCAGCGATCGTCATGAATTGGTTTTTAATAAAACTGGAGATTGTAAGGGCTTTTGGGGTGATGGAAAACTTTTGCGGCAAATCTTTATTAACCTCATGTCTAACGCCATTAATTATTCTCCCAATGGAGGCAAAATAGAGTTTCACCTTATTGGTCAAGATTCACAAATTCTCTTTTACATTCAAGATAAAGGAATTGGCATACCAATAGATAACCAAGAAAATTTGTTTCAAGCTTTTAGTCGCGGAAGTAACGTTGAGACAATCCCCGGAACAGGCTTAGGGTTAAGCATTACTAAGACTTGTGTGGATTTACATGGTGGCGATATTATCGTGGAAAGTCAGGTAGGACAAGGAACTAAGGTGACTGTAACTCTCCCAAAGCAAGCTACATCTATAGCAGGTTGAAACTAGCGAATCACAAAACGCTCAAAATATCCCAAATGACTTATGTCTCAAGCCCAAGTCGAACCTAAACTCTACAGCTTTGATGAATTTATCAGCTGGTATCCCGAAAATTCGGAAGTCCGATACGAACTGCATGATGGAGTCATTATCGAAATGCCCAAGCCTAAGGGAAAACATTCAAATTTAACAGGTTCCCTGATTGAGCAGCTATTGATAATTATCCGGCAGATGGGTTTTGGTGGTATTTGGACTATTCCCAGAGAAGCCATAGTCAAACCCAAACGGGAAAAATCGGGATACGAACCGGATATCATCGTTTTGAACAAAGAATATCTGGGGGCGGAACCCCGTTGGGAAAGCGAATCGATTATCCAAAATCCGGATTCGGTTAAATTAATTGTCGAGGTTGTTTCAACTAATTGGCGTGACGATTACTACGATAAATATCGAGATTACGAAGAGATGGGTATCGAGGAATATTGGATTCTCGATTATGCTGCACTGGGAGCAAGAAAGTTTCTCGGTAACCCCAAACAACCAACAATTTTTGTTTGTAACTTGGTTGATGGAGAATATCAGATGACGACTTTTACGGGAAATATAACTGTTTTTTCTCCGATTTTCCCGCAATTTAATTTAACCGCACAGCAAATTTTTGATTTGGCTTGATAGCCAGGAGGCGCACTAAACCTTTGTGAGAAATTTAGGCTAAGATTGAAACTGAAAGCAGTTAAATCAGATTGACCCTCATGACTGTTGTCACCCCAAAAAGATTTACAATTGATGAGTATCATCGGTTAATTGAACTCGGTTTTTTGACGGAAAATGACCGGATAGAATTAATTCGAGGAGAATTCATTCAAATGACAGCAAAGGGAACACCACATACATTCTCTACAACCCGACTTTGCCGTCAATTAGACCGATTATTGGGTGATAGAGCAGTTGTGCGATGTCAAGAACCGATAGTTTTACCTTCTGATAGCGAACCTGAGCCTGACGCTGTCATTGCATGCGGGAATGAAACTGATTACCTGGCGCATCATCCCTACCCTAAAGATATTTTACTCTTAATAGAGATTTCTGACTCCACATTGACCTATGACCAGACAACGAAGCTATCCTTATATGCAGAAGATGGAATTGTTAATTATTGGATTGTGAATTTAATTGCTCGCCAATTAGAGCGTTACAGCCAACCTTATCAAAATGCTCAAAGAGAATTTAGTTACATGAGCAAACAAATTTCTCTACCCAATCAATTAGTTACTATTCCTGAGTTTAATGATGTATCTTTAGACTTGAGCCTGATTTTCCCTTCGTTTTTTGGAGAAAGAGTTGAGTAAAATAGTGTAAAATATTGGGGAAGGGCAATCGTAAATAATTTCACGTCAACACCCCTGCTTAAAGGTGATGGGTTTCCAAACAAACCTGGAGGTTTTTAGATGAAAATCAAAGCAGTTATTTGGCAAGAGGACGGTGTATGGTGTGGTTCAGTACCGGCTCTCCCAGGATGTCATACTTGGGGAGAAAGCTACGAAGATTTGTTAGAAATGCTCAAAGACGCTATTCAGGGTTGGCTAGAAGTTGCTAGTCAGCAGCAGAAGATTGAACCTGAAAAAGAGTTGATTGAACTGTCCTTATGAAAACTGTTTCCGGTAAAACTCTTTGCAGGATTGTTGAACAACATGGTTGGCAACTAAAGCGAGTGACTGGTAGCCACCATATTTATGCAAAGGAAGGTGCTAACTCTATTCTCTCGATACCTGTTCATGGAAATCGGGATCTACCTTCAGGAACTCTGAAAAGTTTGTTGAAGGATGCTGGTCTCAACGAAGATAATTTGAATTAATATTAATGTCGCTTCGCTAACTTAGAATTGTTAAACATTCTTAAATAAACAAACCTGGATCAACTTGGAAAAACTTTCCTAAAGCATTTGCTTGAGCTTTTATATTTGATATATATAGCAATCTTAAATCATTTCTAAAAGTAGAGAAACGCGGTTTCTTAAAGAAACCGCGTTTCTAGACCTCGCAATTTTTATAAATCAAAAAGGATTACTATAGATATACAATGAGGAAAGGGTTTTTACCGGAGAGTTATATGTTTGGATTGGGATGGCCAGAGATTGCTATTATCGGTCTGGTTGCGATTGTCATTTTTGGACCGAAAAAAATTCCAGAACTGGGAAGCGCACTTGGCAAAACCCTGCGAGGTTTTAAGGAAGAATTAAGTAACAGTGGCGAAGATACGACCTCAGAACAAAAAGAAGTAAGAAATAAGGAAGAGACTCAGGAGTGATGAGCGATCGCTTGTGAGTTCTCACTTCTCACTCCCGTGTCCCAACTCCCATTTCATAGCCTTGTATTCGCAACAGACGAGGGTACGCCTACTTGGGAATCTGAGGGAGAGGTGGTATTTTGCTGTGGAACTTCTTCTTTAACAACTCCACGTCCTCTAATGAGTCGGATGGCGCGGTTAACTGTTTCTGGTAAAATCACGACCAAACTGTTGTCACGAGCGGTATCTAAGGCTCTGTTGATGGCTTCGGTTTCATTTAAAATAACTTCATGCTGACAATCAGGATTGACATCCTTAATACCTTGGACAATCAAGTTGGCAGCTGAACCCCGCGCCCGTCCGCGTGTGTCATCATCTTCTTTGATGATAATGTAGTCGAAGATTTCTGCTGAGAGTTTACCCAGCATCACAAAGTCTTCATCGCGGCGATCGCCTGGTCCCCCAACAACACCAAGACGCTCCCCTGAAGTCCAATTGCGGACAAAAGCGCCCAAGGCTTCATAGCTAGCTGGGTTGTGAGCGTAGTCTACCAAAGCATGGTAATTGCCCAAATTAAACAAATTCATCCGCCCTGGAGTTTGACTAACCGAAGCGCGGAAGGAGGTCAACCCTGCACGAATTTGCTCAATGGAAACATTTTGTACGAATGCTGCCAAAGTTGCTGCTAAAGCATTGGCGATCATAAACGGCGCACGTCCGCCCATTGTCAAAGGAATATTATCTGCTCGTTCAATCCGATGCGTCCAATCACCTTTGAGGATGGAAAGATAACCATTTTCGTAGACAGCTGCGACCCCACCCTTTTGAATATGATTTCGCACCAGTTCAGAATCTGGGTTCATGGTAAAGTAGGCGACATTAGCCTTTGTTCGCTCTGCCATTTCGGCAACTCTTGGGTCATCAGCGTTGAGTACAGTGTAGCCATCGGGATATACAGATTCAGCGACCACACTCTTGAGATGGGATAATTGGTCGAGGGTATCAATGTCACCAAGTCCCAAGTGGTCAGCGGCGACATTCAAAACCACGCCCACATTAGCGGCTTCAAAAGCAAGTCCAGACCTGAGAATGCCCCCACGTGCTGTTTCCAGAACAGCAACTTCTACAGTTGGGTCTTGCAGGATAAGTTGAGCACTTTGGGGTCCGGTATTATCACCTGCTTCTACTAAGTAATCACCGACATAAGTCCCATCTGTAGTTGTATAACCTATGACTTTCCCTGTTTGTTTGAAGATGTGGGCTAGAAGGCGGGTTGTGGTAGTTTTTCCGTTGGTACCAGTGACAGCGAGGATGGGTATGCGGCTTGATTTGTCAGCGGGAAACAGCATATCTAACACTGCTCCTGCAACATTACGGGGTATGCCTTGGCTAGGAGCTACGTGCATTCGGAATCCTGGAGCCGCGTTCACTTCTACAATCACGCCATCCATATCTCGCAAGGGACGACTAATATCTTGTGTAACAATATCGATCCCCGCAATATCCAAACCGATAATTTTCACAATCCGCTGTGCCAACCAAACGTTTTCTGGGTGAATTTCATCAGTTCGGTCTACAGCAATACCCCCTGTACTTAAGTTTGCTGTTGCCCTTAGGTAACACATATCGTCCTTAGGTAACACGCTATTGAGGGTGTAACCTTGCTTTTCTAATAATTGATAGCTAGTGCGGTCTAGTTCAATTTTGGTTAGGACGTTGTCATGTCCATCGCCGCGATTTGGGTCTTTATTGGTTTCTTCAATCAGTTCAAAGATAGTAGCTCTGCCATTACCAATCACATGAGCTGGGACGCGTTCTGCGACTGCTACAACTTTACCATTGACAACTAGCACCCGATGATCGCGTCCGGTATAGAACCGTTCGACAATGATGGAGCGGGAAATTTGTCTGGCGGAATCGTATGCTGCTTCAGCTTCTTCCCAAGAAGAAATGTCTATAGTAATGCCACGCCCGTGATTGCCATCTAAAGGTTTGATGACGATGGGATAGCCACCAACGTATTCAATGGCTTCTTCTAATTCGTCTAAAAAATTGATGACTGTACCCCGAGGGACTGGTACTCCTGAATCACCGAGAATCCGTTTGGTAGCTTCTTTATCGCAAGCGAGTTCTACTCCCAGTATTCCGGTGTTATCAGTCATTGTTGCTTGCATCCGCTTTTGATTGACACCGTAGCCTAGTTGAATCAAAAAGCGTGCGCCAAGCTGTGTCCAGGGAATACCTCTTTTTTCTGCTTCTTTGACAAGTGCTTCTGTACTTGGTCCTAAGGCTGCATCACGCCATAAGTCTTTCAGGTCTTGGAGGTCTTGCTCTAATTCTGCTTGTGGATAACGGCCTCGATCGACAATACTTTGGCATAACCGCACCGCTGCCCTACCAGCATAGCGTCCCGCTTCCTCATTCAGATACTCGAACACTACCTGGTAAATTCCAGATGTGGACGTTTCGCGAGTACGACCAAAGCCTACGTTCATTCCAGCCAAGTCTTGCAGTTCTAGGGCTACGTGTTCTATGACATGACCCATCATGGTGCCTTCTCGCACCCGCATCAGAAAACCGCCACGACAGCCCGGTGAGCAAAAATGTCCTTCCAGACTGGGCAAAGCCTCAACTAATCCTTCGTAGAACCCAGGAATTTCGTTGGTGGGCGTCTCAGCAAGGCTTTCTAAATCGAGGCGCATGACGATTAACTTGTGGCGTCGAATGCTCCAATAGTTGGGGCCGCGTAAGGTCTGGATCTTGAGGATTCTCATGGGAATAGGTAGATGGAGATTCGGAACCAAAATTCTAGTTTCTTACTGGAATTGACCGCTTAACTGTTCATTATGAACAGTTTTTTCTTCTTAAATCGTAATATCTTCAGTTCTTCGGCTGCAATGTAGCAAGACGCGGTCAACCCAGTGTAACCCCAGCTACTGTTGTCCGTCAGCTGGAGACGCGGTAAACCGCAGGAAGGACGGTACGCTGATAAAGATGATAGCGATCGCCGTGGCTAAGGATGTGCAGCCGGAGATTGTGGATATTTAACGGTTCGCTTGCGCCTACGTGGGGCTCGTTGGTGTGGGTGACCTCAGTGGGGTCTACAACCGTAACGCTGCCTTTACCCAGGACTTGCAGCCAACCATCCTTTTCAAACATGGCACAAGTATCTTCATCAATACCAATGCCTACGCGATCGGGATGAGATGCAACGGCGCTAATGAGCCGCACCATCCGATTGCGATTGTGGAAGTGTTGGTCTACTATCACTTCTGGGATAAATCCCAAACCAGTAGCCATATCCACAAGGGAACGGTTTGGCGATTCGCCACTACCACCCCCTGCTATCATATGATGACCCATTACAGCCGCTCCTGCACTGGTACCTGCTAAGGTTAATTGCCCAGACCTCACCCTCTGCCGGATAATATCCATCGCTGGCGTATCTGCCAACACGCCACAAAGGCGTAGTTGATCTCCTCCTGTCAAAAATACCCCCGAACAAGCTTCGAGGGATGACTGGATGTATGAATCCTCACATTGGTCTCTTTCCCGAATATCCAGGATTTCAACCTTTTGAGCACCCATTTCTTCAAATATACGGATATACCTACCACCGATAATGCTCGGTTCGCGTGACGCCGAGGGGATAATTGTAATGTGGGCATTGCTGGCACCAGAACGACTTACAAAAGTCCGCAAAATCTCACGTCCGTGAACTTTGTCTTCTGCGCCTCCGATAACCAGAACGGCGGTTTTTGTTGCTTGGGGTGTCCTCATTTCCAGCGATTTAGCTTTGAGTTGCGGCATTGTGTTTCTCCTGTTAACAACTTCAGGTCAATTAAACAAGGTCGTTCGCCATACGATTTTGCGTTTCGCCTCATCACGAGGACAGTGCTTGACGCACAATTTGCCTCAGATTACTTCGCGTACCTTTGCCATTCGGTGAATTGGAAGGGTCTGAGGTATGGGGTGTAGGGTGTAGGGGAAAATTATCAATTTTTCTCACTACAACCTACCCCCCACACCCTAAACCCCTTTTTTCTGAGGCTGGCTTGATGCATCCTGGAAGTTGTTAACTCGGTTCAGTTTAATAATTTAATGTAGGTGTGACAATATTTAAACATAAATTAAGTAGTTAGAAAAACTTGTATTGCCACGGAAAATGATTGATTTCCGGTACTTTTGGATACTTGCAACCTGATTTCTATGTGTAATACACAACATCGGTTACTCTGTCTATCCAATTTAACAATAGTGTCCTTCAATACGAAATACTGTGCGCTTTGATATAGTTACTCTATTTCCTGACTGTTTTACTTCTGTTCTAAGTTCTGGGCTTTTAGGTAAAGCCTTGTCAAAACAGATTGCTCAAGTTCATTTGATTAACCCACGAGACTTTACCACCGACAAGCATCGCAAAGTCGATGATGAACCTTACGGTGGCGGTGTGGGTATGCTGATGAAGCCAGAACCTATCTTTGCGGCTGTAGAGTCTCTGCCAATTTTACCTCGCCGAGAGGTTATTTTGATGAGTCCTCAAGGTCAGACAATAAATCAACCCCTATTACGAGAACTAGCAACGAATTATGACCAGTTAATAGTCATTTGCGGTCATTATGAAGGAGTTGATGAGCGAGTGCTACATCTGGTAAACCGCGAAGTCTCTTTGGGAGATTTTATTCTCACTGGTGGAGAAATTCCAGCAATGGCTTTAATTAACGGTGTTGTTCGCCTTCTACCGGGAACGGTGGGCAAAGTTGAGTCTTTAAAAGCCGAAAGTTTTGAGGAGGGATTGTTGGACTATCCTCAGTATACTCGTCCGGCAGTATTTCGCAGCTGGAAAGTACCCGATGTGCTTCTTTCGGGAAATCACGCTGCTATTGCTCAATGGCGCTATGAGCAACAAATACTTAGAACTAGCTTGCGCCGTCCCGATTTGCTTAAAAGTTGTGAGCAGGAGCAGAAGGAGCAGGGGGAGGATTTACCCTGAATTAAAATTTGGATAAACACGCGTGTCAGAAACCCGGTATCTTTGAGATACCGGGTTTCTCTAGAGCGCCATTACCGTAAATTGAGCCGTATTGAGTATTTCCTACCTCTTGAGTAATAATGAAAACATGAACATCCGAATTGGTAACGGCTACGATATCCACCGCTTGGTTAGCGATCGCCCTCTGATTTTGGGGGGAGTTAATATTCCTCACTCCTTAGGGTTGTTGGGACATAGTGATGCTGATGTCTTAACACACGCCATTATGGATGCTATGTTGGGGGCGCTTTCTTTGGGAGATATCGGACATTATTTTCCTCCCTCAGACCCCCAATGGGCGGGAGCAGATAGTTTGGTGTTGTTGAGTAAAGTTCATCAGCTTGTGAGCGATCGCGGTTGGTTGATTGGCAATATTGACTCAGTTGTCGTCGCAGAACGTCCTAAATTAAAACCCCATATTGAGAAAATGCGTGACAAAATAGCAGGTGTTCTGCAAATACAACCTGATAGAGTCGGTATAAAAGCTACCACAAATGAAAAATTAGGTCCTGTTGGTCAAGAAGAGGGTATCTGTGCTTATGCTGTAGTTTTGCTGACGCAAGAGTAAGCATTTGGCTATAGCGGTTCTCTATTGGGTGCAGTACATATTGGAATTGAAAAACCGCAGTGTACGCAGATAAACGCAGATGAATTATACTTTATTAAAACGATAATCGCTATATTAGCCACAGTAATCTTATTAGAAACCCGGTATCTCAAAGATACCGGGTTTCTTGCCTCTTCTAATGCTTTAGAATTACTGAAGCAGCTTAGCTATATTAGTAGTAAGCGTTCAGCAGTTTAGCCATCAGCAGTCAGCTTGGAAACATATTGAAGAAAGAAAATCCATGCAAGTCGTAGATGTAAAAGATGTAGAGCGTCCTGATATTGTTGCTTTAGACAAAGAAGGACAGGTTGTTCTTATTGTTAAAGTTAAAGGATTTCCCTTCGACTTCAATAAAAAGAAAACAAGAGAAAATGCTATTTTAGAACTCAAGGAATACTTAAAAGCAACTCACAATCAAATCCCTTTTGCTATGCTTGTTGATTTAGAGAAAATTTTCATTTTTCATTGGGATGGAAACCAGTTGTCGGAACCTCTGCTTTGTCTTAATACTGGCGATGTCTTAAGTCACTATGAGCCAGAATTTAAAAACAAGCAGATATTTTCTCTGTATCTCATAGGTCTTACAGAAGCGTGGTTGCGAGATTTAGCATATCACTGGAAAACACAAGTACCTTCAGCATCGAAAGAAATGGCAGAAATTGGTTTATTCGAGATGTTAGAAGAGGGAACCACACAGGCTTGGTTTGCAATTGTTCGTGATATTATATATTGAAACAAATTTTTTGATGGGCATTGCTAGAGGACGCGATGTTCAAGCGGAAGAGTTCCTACAAACTATACCAACGACAGTTCATCTAGTCATTCCAAGTATTTGTTATATAGAAGCTTTGACTACATTGGAGCAAGAAGAAAAATTTAATTTAGATTTTATTAATAAATTAGATATCCAAATTAATGAAGCAGAACGAAATAAAACTTCAACGAACGCACGATTACTACGTTCCTTATTAGAGCAATCTAGAATAAGTTTCTTAAAACAAGTAAATGATACAAAGGAACGTTTTTATAGTATATTTCATTTACTTTCTAAACGAATAGAAATGATTCCTTTAAATTCTGTTATACTTCAGAAAAATTTGGATAGAAATATTTTAGAAAAACACATTATAGATAAATTAATTTTAGAGTGTATCATTTATCATGCACATCAGCATCAAAATGAACTAAAGGTATTTTTAAGCAACAACTCTAAAGAGTTTGGTAAACGAGAAGTTTCAGTGATTTTACAAGACACTGGGATACAGTATTTCAACAAAACTCAAAACTTTCTGGGTTGGTTAAAATCTCAAAATGAAAATTAACATATTGACAAAAATTTTTCGGCGTAGTTGGATTGTAGGTTTCTTAGGTCTTTGGGTGGTGCTAGCTCTTCACGGTTGCAATCCTAGTCATTTTAAAACTGATGCTGCATCCGTTACTCAACTTGTTGCTCGTACTGGCTCAGATCCCAAAACATATAACGCGGCTTTAATCGCAGAATCTCCGAATGTTGGGCTTTTTATCAACGAGGGATTAATTTCTGAAAGTAAATCTGGAGAAACCGAACCAGCATTAGCTGAAAAGTGGGAAATTTCTGAAGACAAATTACGGATTGTTTTTACCCTAAAAGAAGGTCTAAAATGGTCAGATGGTCATCCCCTGACTGTTGATGATGTTGTTTTTTCTTACAATGACGTTTACTTGAATCCGGAAATTCCTACTTATACTCAAGATAGTTTTAAAATAGGCAAGAAGGGGCTTTTTCCAAAAGTACGAAAACTTGATGAGCGTCGGGTAGAATTTATTACACCAGAACCTTTTGCTCCTTTTCTACGCAGCACCGGAGCGGCAATTTTACCAAAGCATAAACTAGCAGCATCAGTCAAGACTAAAGATTCGGCTGGTAAGCCAACATTTTTATCGACTTGGGGAATGGATACTGACCCAAAAGAAATTGTTTCTAATGGTCCCTACACTATTGAAAGCTACTCTCCCAATCAAAGGGTTATTTTCCGACGCAATCCTCATTATTGGCGTAAAGATCAGCAAGGTAATCAGTTACCATATATTGAGCGCATTGTTTGGCAAATAGTGGATTCTAGTGATACAGCGGCTATTCAATTTCGCTCTGGGGGCTTAGATACCCTTGGTGTAGGACCTGCAACTTTTGCTTTATTAAAACGAGAAGAAAAGCGAGGAAATTTTACCATTTATAATGGTGGTCCTGATGCTAGCACCACATTTGTTAGTTTTAATCTCAATACAGGTAAGAGAAATGGGAAACCATTGGTCGATCCCATAAAGTCCCGATGGTTTAATTCCGTGGCGTTTCGACAAGCAGTCGCATATGCTATTGACAGGAAAACGATGATTACCAATACTCTCCAAGGGATAGGACAATTACAAAATACAGAAGTACCTGTTCAAAGCTCTTTCCATCTTTCTCCTGAAAAAGGATTAAAGGTTTATGAATACAATCCAGAAAAAGCTAAGGAATTGCTTTTAGGAGCAGGTTTTAAGTATAACAACCAGAATCAATTGGTTGATGCTGATGGTAATCGTGTCCGCTACACAATGATATCCCAAACTGGTAGTAGAACTTTTGAGGCTTTTGGAGCACAAATTAAACGAAACTTATCCAAAATTGGTATTCAAGTAGATTACCAACAAATTGATTTTGGTACTATAGGTAACAAACTATCTAACACCCTTGATTGGGAATGCTGGCTAGGATATATGGGTGGAGGTGGTTTTGAACCTCATGCAGGTTTTAATTTGTGGGCTCCCGATGGCTCTTTCCATTTCTTCAATCAAAAACCACAACCCGGACAATCTCCTGTAACTAACAGAAAAGTTGCTGATTGGGAAACAAAAATAGGTCAGCTTTACATCCAAGGTTCGCAAGAATTGGATGAGCAAAAGCGCAAAGAGATATACTTTGAAACCCAACGTATTTCTCAAGAAAATCAGCCTTTTATATTTTTAGTCAATCAGTTACAAATGGCTGCTGTTCGCGATCGCATTCAAAATGTTGATGTTTCTAGCTTATTTTATGAAACGGTTTTATGGAATGTTGCACATTTGAAAGTTGCAGAATAGCAATTTCAAATTATTCGTAAAAAGCTAGAAACCCGGTATCTCAAAGATACCGGGTTTCTGGGAGTTCGGAATTTTTACAAATAAAACAGTATTGCTACATTTGTAACAAATTAAGGCTGTAAAGCAGTTGTCTAGCGGATGGTAGAAGATGCTTGAAAGAAAAACTCCTTAGAGCCTCGCTGTTTTTCGGGGAATGGTGCGACAATTAACGTAACGTTCGGTTTTCGTCGTCGTTTAACAATGCCTAAATCTTGATTTTCACAGAGCCGCAAAATACTTAACTGGGTTTGTTGCTTTTCATTTTTGATGATTGGGCATCCGACAAAGTATCCTTAAGAGTTTTATTGAAGTAACTTATGATGTTGTTTGGAGTGTCATAATGCCCAAAAAAGTTGGATTCGAGTTGCACTTTTAAGCGCTTCTCCAATAAGGCTTGGAGTTCCAATAAATCTAGAGAGTCTAACCCCATATCCACAAGCTTTTTAGAGCTTGCATAAGCTGTTTGATATTGAGAACCCATTATCTGAGAGATACATTCTTCAACAACATCGGATAAAGCTTCATTTTCTAATGATTGAGACTTTGTATTCAGCGTTTCTTCAATTAAAGATAAGTCTGTCCAGCCTTTTATACTGAAAAAGTTATCTTTGACTCCTAATTCAGTAAATTTAAGTTGGCGTGCATGCAAGTTATATTCAATTAAAATTCCTGTTCCTAAATTGTCCGTATCTTCTGGACGATAGTTGGGGATGATGCCTTTGATTTTAGCTCCTCCCAACTCGTGGAATCGCAAGATTGGATCTAAAATTTGACCTTGCTCATTTCGCAGTTTAAGGTATTCTGCAATTGGCATATGAGAGTGATTGACATATTTTTTACAACGAGTTACACCTACTACACTCTCAATACCGCTTCTTAGGGTACAGTATTGGAGCATAAACTCGCGCAATTGATCGCCCAGTCCTCGTTCCTGAAATTCGGGGAGAACATTTATGGCTAGCAATTGGATGACTGTTCCCTGCGGATTGTGAAGCAACGGCACTTGCTGATAAGTCGTATTTTGTAAAATTGTATTCTTGGTAATCCTTTGAGAATACATCACAGCTACAATTTGCTCATTCCAAACTACAACCAGATGCCCGTTTGGGTAACGCTCAATTCTTTGTTGAATGTCATCAGCAGACCCTCGTAAATGCTCTGACCAACACTGGTTTTCCAACTTGATTAAAGCGGGTAAATCTGATAAATGTGGATGACGAATCTTGTAGGGTCTGTTTTCAAAGTAGTTGAGGCTAATGCGGGTAAAGGAAAAAGTCTTCGGGTATTTTACAGAAAAATTTGATTTTGGAAATAGACCAACTTCCGCCGCAGCCATGAGAAAAACTCCGGCTTCTACAAGATATTGTTTGGAAAATCCTTGAACAGCATCGAAATACAAGTTTTCACTTTTGTTAAGAAATTGGTGAACTATCTCTGGTTCCAAACAGTGAACTTCCAAAATAATTAACCCATGTTTGGTGGCTATAGAAGACCATTTTTCTAGATGTTCTACCAAGCTTTGTATCACGATATGGGCAGGAATAGATGCGCCAGAGCTATCAACATAGGCTCCTTGATAGGGTATGTGTTGGCGAATTTCCAATTGCTGTGTTTTCTGAGGCGAGATGAAAGGGCGATCGTGATCTAGGAAGGAGCGGATATGTAGAATATTCTCTGGGTCTTCAATTCCATGAGCCTTTAAATCTTCCACCATTTGTTCTGATTTCCCAATATCTCCCGGCAAAACGATATGAGGAAGGTCAGCTAGAGTTTTGGTACTAGCTGTTAAAGAAGCTTCGTTATAATCTACCCCAATCAACAATAAAGGATATTGTTCGATGGCTTTGCCTCTAGCAGACCTGAACCGAATAGTTTCCCACACTCGTTTAAGGAGAGTTCCATCACCACACCCCATATCGGCAATATATTTAGGCTGTTCTTCCAAGGGAAACCGATTGAATATAGAGAGAATGCTTTGTTCGAGATCGTTGAAATATTTTTGGTGTTGAAATCCGCTACCAATTACATTCAAAGTACGATCAATGTGGCTTTCTTGACCAAAAGCATCTCTTTGGAATACTGAAAGACAATCGCCAAACAATACGTCATCCATACGAGATAACATAGGGGTATAAGAAGCGACTATGGCAGTGTTTAAAGCTCGCTCCTTAATAAACTGACCCACTTTAGTCAACGTTAAATGACCCCTTTTGAAATCAGTCCAACCAAGGTTAGTAAACAACTCACTCAAATCTTTTTGAATCGAAGAATTGAGTGAGGAGAATAAAGGTTTTGTTTGGGAGTCCTCAAACAAGTTGTGCTTATGGAGTGCCAGCAACAGTGGAATAACTAAAAGTCCATCTAAAAAATCGGCAATTAAGAGGTTATCTGTATTCCATCGTTGGCAAGAGTACTCAATCCATTTTCCAAGTAAATCTGGCTGTTCTCCTTGCAAGTATGATTCTATAGGTAGTTGATACAACTGAAGGACATTTTCGGGAATTGCCTGATAATTAGCTGCTTCTATAGTCAAAGAATACTTGCCCTGTTCGTCTCGAGAAAGCCAATGCAGAGATTCAAGCATTCTTAAAGCAACTTGGAAATGTCCACTATTGGGTTTGAGTTGTTCGCTTATTTGCTCACAAGAGAGAGCTTTTTCACGGGTAAGTAAGTTGAAAAAACCTCTCTTTTTACAAGCAATAATAACTGGAATTGCTACAAATCCATTGTTATATGTATTAATAATTTCTAACATTATTGTTCTTAAAATTTTTTTTGTTTTTGGCAAATTGGTGAAAAGACTTAATAAATTGTCTCTTTCGGTGCAGTGTTCTTTTAGCTTTTATTCCAAGTCTAGCTGCTGTATGCCCTTGCGCTGAACAGAAATATTGCCAGTAGGCGAGATCCTAACCATTGTTGTTGAGCCGTGGCGTTGATGTCTGTCCCGGAAATGATCTCCATCTACTAGAAGCAATTTAAATTCAGGGTTTCCAAATTCCTGGAATTGGGCTTGCACATCCGTACAAAATTGTTTTGGCTCTAATTTAGTCACGTTCCCACTGCTTACATACAGTGAGGAAAATTGAAGGCATAACTGCTTTAATCCAGTCAAATGACTAGCAAACAACAGAACATGATTGTTTTTAAAAGAGGGTAGAAGGGATGGCGGCACCTCAATATCGTTCTTAAGTGGACATAGCACAGTCATTTTCTTTTCAACAAGGCATTTTTCAGCTATTTCCATACCGTATTGATCGAGATTAAAATATTGTTTTACAGTTTTGAACTTCCCGATAAAAGAAGCCACATTTTGGTCGAGCGATCTACGTTTGATGCTATTGATGATGACTGGAGAAACAGCTACTACCACATATGGCAGGGGAGAAGGGTTGGGCAAGACAACAGGCTGTCCTTGGCTAAGGTGCCGTTTGACTTCTAAAAGTGCTTCATCTCCATATTTAATAACAGTGACATCCAATGTATTACATCTCCTTAACTAACTGAAGTAGTGTATCGTTAGATACTGTGCCTTCTGTCTGTGAAGCTTCCATAACTTTTGCGTAAAGAAGATGAAAATTAATCGACGAGGTGTTTACGCCAATCTCTTGTAGTTTTTCACGCAATCCTGCAATTCCACTATGTCTTCCAACAATAGATGTAGTATTACGACCAATAATTTTCGGATCAAATGTGCTGTTTTGAATGTTTTGAGCAAGTGAATGGTGTATGCCTGTTTCAACAGTAAAAGTGTCTGGACCAACAAACGGTTGATTTGACGCAAACTGGAAACCAGTCAGCTTGCTCACTTCACAAGCAATCTCGTAAAGATTGTCAAGACGGCAGCGACAGTTAAATAAAAGATTATCTTTCTCAAAATAGCTGGCGTATGCCAGAATCTGCTCGAGTGATGTATTTCCACCCGCATCACCTATACCGCCAATAGTCGCTTCTACCTGATTAGCACCAGCATTAATTGCTGCCACAGTATTGGCAAGGGCAAGCCCCATATTATTGTGGCAATGGATAGATATATCGATATCTGTTGGTAAGCTTTGTTTAATGAAACTTACCAAAGATGCTAGACGATCTGGATTCATAGTACTCTGACTATCTGCAATTGCTATGCAGGTAGCACCAGCATCCACTACTTCGCCAGCCAATTCACTCAGAAAGTACTTGTCTCGGTTTCCACTGTAAATCAGATAATACTGTACAGTTGGAAAAATCTCTCGCCCATAAATAACTGCCTGACGTGATGAATTAACGATCCTCTTGTAAATATCGGGGTCAAGAGCATGGCGACTGTACAATTCATACGGCATAACCCATGTTGTCAACCTAGAACGGTCTATATGATGTTTTACCGCACTGTAGGCTGCTTTAATATCCTCTGGCATATGCCTAGCCAATACGCTCAATTGGACTTTGCTGGTTGCGTCAGCTATTGCATAAGCACCTTCCCAATCAAGCTTTGAGGCGACGGGAAATCCTGCATCAATTATATCGACCCCCATCGCTTCCAGTGAGACTGCAATATCAGCTTTCTGTCTGGGTTCAAGATGAATAAACGCTGCTTGTTCTCCGTCCCGCAATGTGGTTTCAAAAATTTTCATTTTCAGGCATCAGCATACACGGTTTTAATATTTCACAATTTTTAGGAGAATACAAGGACGGTTAAGACAGTTAAAAAAACAGTTCAGACAGTTAAGACAGTTAAGTCAAAACAACCGCTCAAGCCTATATACAATCATTGGTAACAACGTTAAAAAAAGTTTATTTTGTCAATACGTCCAAATGTAGAAAAAATTTTAAAAGAATGATAATCAAATAAAGGGAGAAAGGTGAAGAGGCAGCCTCCTCTTCTCGCGATTATTATTAATATGCTTTCAAGTAATATTTACCTTGAGGAGAAATCATGTGAAACAACTTGTGACAAATGGTATTGCTATAATTAATTGCTGCATTATTAAGTAGTCATTATGGACTTTGATACAAGAGAACACGTCGTGAAAAGGGTAAAGGATATTTTTCCCTACACCCCACACCCTACACCCCACACCCTATTTTCTCTTTTCCGACGTAGTTGGATTGCGGCGATCGCGATGATTTGGATTGTGCTATCCCTGTATGGCTGTAACCCCAACCAGTTCAAAACAGAAGCGGCTCAAATTCCTCAGTTGGTTCTTGCGACTGGAACCGACCCCAAAACTTTTAATGCAGCTCTCAATCAAAGCACTCCTAATATTTTTGGTTTTACTTATGAAGCCTTAGCAGCTCTCAATGGAGTCACTAAAAAAATTGAGCCTGCGCTAGCTGAATCCTGGGAAGTTTCTGAAGATGAATTGAAGTATACCTTTACAATGCGACAGGGTTTGAAGTGGTCTGATGGGAAGCCATTAACAGTTGACGATGTTGTTTTCTCCTTCAACGACATCTACATGAATAAAAATATTCCCACTTATGCTCAAGATAATCTCCGTATTGGTGTCAGCAAGGCTTTTCCTAAAGTTCGTAAACTTGATAGTCGCCGAGTAGAATTTACCTTATCAGAACCGTTTTCACCTTTTCTAGGATTAATTGCAGCAGAAATGGAGATTCTACCAGAACATGCTTTGCGCTCATCTGTGGAAACTAAGCGATCGGATGGCACACCACAATTTTTCTCTACTTGGGGAATAGACACAAATCCCAAGGATATAATTGTGAATGGACCTTACACAATTGAAAGCTACTCTCCTAGCGAACGGTTAGTGTTTCGTCGCAACCCCTATTATTGGCGTAAGGATGAGCAAGGTAATCAACTACCTTATATTGAGCGTGTAATTTGGCAAATTGTAGAAAATGCTGACACAGCTTTGATGCAGTTTCGCTCTGGAGGTGTAGATATACTGGAAGTGAGTTCTGGAACGTTCCAATTGCTAAAACGTGAAGAAAAGCGCGGTAACTTTAGCATTCAAAATGCAGGACCTGCATCTGGTACGAGTTTTATTACATTTAACCTTAATAAAGGTCGCCGCAACGGTAAACCTCTAGTCGATCCAATCAAGTCTCGTTGGTTTAACAATGTTTCCTTCAGACAAGCTATAGCTTATGCTCTTGATCGCCAAAGCATCATTAACAATAATTTACGTGGATTAGGTACAACCCAAGACTCACCAGTTTTTGTCCCCAGCCCATATTACTTATCTCCCCAAGAAGGTCTGAAAACCTACGACTACAATCCAGAAAAAGCCAAGCAAATTTTACGAAAAGCAGGATTCAAGTACAACAGCAAAGGTCAGTTACTGGACAGCGATGGTAATCTAGTGCGCTTCACAATGTTATCGCCTGCTAGTAATAGACCCTCAGTCCCCCCCAAAATTAAACAAGATTTGAGTAAAATAGGTATTACATTGGACTTGCAATATGTTGACTTTAGTGTATTGGGAAACAAAATTGCCAATACCCTTGATTGGGAGTGTTACATAGGAGGTATGAGTGGCAATATTGAGCCACATGATGGTTATAATGTCTGGGCTACAGAGGGTAGCTTTCATGTCTTTAATCAAAAACCTCCAGTAGGAAAAACACCCTTAGAAGGATGGGAGTTTTCTGATTGGGAAAAGAAAATTGAAGAACTCTACGTCGCAGGAGCAAGAGAGTTTGACGAAGCAAAGCGTAAAGCCATTTATGACGAGACACAACGTCTCGCTCAAGAATATTTACCTTTTGTTCATTTGGTTAATACGCTGGCTTTTGCAGCAGTGCGTAATACTATTCAAGGAGTCAAGTACGCTGCTATTTTCCCTTCACCTGAAAGTTACATCTGGAATTTATACGAATTGAAAGTCGCAGACGAAAAAAAGTGAAAATTATTCAATCTTTATCAACTTCTGTAACAATTACGATCCACTTACTGGTGGAAGACTGATACCTAGTAAATACTACAAAGGATAACGATGCAGGAGAAACCCGGTATCTTCAAGATACCGGGTTTCTGGACCTCTCGCAACCCTTAACA
Organism: Scytonema sp. PMC 1070.18; assembly: GCA_035967975.1. GTDB lineage: Bacteria > Cyanobacteriota > Cyanobacteriia > Cyanobacteriales > Nostocaceae > Scytonema. Next base: position 4,023 of record JAWQFQ010000044.1, on the reverse strand, counting down.
TTAACATTGCACTATACTCGGTCATCAAACTGATTAATATATGAAATTCCTTTTTCAAAAACATTTCCGACAAACTTCAATTTTTGCTTTAATTGGTTTTTTCATAGCTATATCTCTAAACGCTTGTAATCCAGCAGGCTTTCAAACTAACGCAGCTCAGGTTTCTCAACTGGTATACTCTATTTCTGCTGAACCAAAAACCTTTAACGTAGTCCTCAGTAACGAATCTCCTAATGTTTTTGGACCAATTTATGAAGGACTGACAACTGAAAACGGGGTGACTGGCGAAGTTGAACCAGGTATGGCTGAGTCTTGGAAACAAGAAGGACAACGGATTGTATTTACTTTGCGGGAGGGACTGAAGTGGTCAGATGGAGAACCCCTTACAGTCGATGACGTTGTGTTTACTTTCAATGACATTTACTTCAATAAAGGTATTCCTACAAGTTACAGAGATATACTTGTCATTGGAAAAAATCGCGCCTTACCCATTGTCCGCAAACTAGACGATCGCCGAGTAGAAGCGATCGCCCCAGAACCATTTGCACCTTTGTTAAGAACAGTAGGAGGAATTCCAATCCTTCCAGAACACGCTTTGCGTAAGTCAGTCACAACTAAAAACAGAGATGGAAACCTTCTATTTCTGTCTACTTGGAATACAGGAACAGATCCCAAAAAGATTGTTTCCAACGGTCCTTATATGCTAGACAGTTACGCAACTAGCCAGCGTGTGACATTTAGACGCAACCCTTATTACTGGCGAAAAGATGCTCAAGGAAATCAGCAACCCTACATTGAACGTATGGTTTGGGAGATTGTGGAAAACCCCGATACAGACTTGATGCAGTTTCGTTCTGGGGGACTCGATCTTATTGGAGTTCAAGCAAGGAATTTCGCTCTACTCAAGCGTGAAGAGAAGCGAGGAAAATTTACCATCTACAATGGTGGACCAGACCCTGGATCAATTTTTATTAGTTTCAATCTCAATAAAGGTCGTCGTAACGGAAAGCCCGTTGTCGATCCCATGAAGTCTCGCTGGTTTAATAACGTTGCTTATAGACAAGCAGTCGCCTACGCTATTAATCGCCCAAGAATGTTGAACAACATTCTACAAGGAATTGGTGAACTGCAATACTCAGCAACTTACGTACGCAGTCCTTATTACCTCAAACCAGAACAAGGGTTAAAAGTCTATAATTACGAGCCAGAAAAAGCAAAGAAACTTTTACTTGGAGCAGGATTTAAATATAACAACAAAGGACAATTACTGGATGCTGAGGGTAACCGAGTTAACTTTACACTGCTATCAAGTACTGGTAGCAGAACTGCTGAGGTGGTGGGTTCCCAAATGAAACAAGATATGGCAAAAATTGGAATTCAAGTCAATTTTCAACAAATTGACTTTGGAACACTGGGTGATAAGATAGGAAATACTTTTGAGTGGGAAGCGTATTTTGGTGCTACGACTGGTGGCGGTTTTGACCCTAACGGTAGTGCGAACTTTTGGTCTCCAGACGGCGAATTCCACCCATTCAATCAAAAACCAACAGTAGGACAACCACCTCTAGAAGGTAGAGAAGTCGCAGATTGGGAAGCGGAAATCGGTCGCCTTTACATTGAAGGAGCGCAAGAGTTAAATGAAACTAAGCGTAAAGAAATTTATTGGGAAGCACAGCGTATTGCTGCGGAGAATTTACCTTATATTCACTTGTTTACACCATATTCCTTGACAGCCGTGCGCGATCGCATTCAAGGAATTCAGTACTCTGCTTATGGTGGCGCACTCTGGAATATCCATGAGTTAAAAATAGCTAACAACAAAGCTGAATCACCCTAAAAATGTGAATCTGTAGGGGCGAACGGTTGTTCGCCCTGACAATGTGAAGTTGTTCGCCCTGATAATGTGGAGATGTAGAACGCCGATACAGTATTCACTCGTTGGGCTAAAAACCCGGTTTCTGTCGTCAAAAAGACTAATCTTTCGTTGAGCCAACTCAAAGAAACCGGGTTTTTGGGATTTCTGTACCGTTACTCTAAGGTGTAGGGAATGAGGAAAATATGAATTTAAGGTATATTATCCGAAAAAATAAATCTTTTCCCATGCGTTCTACCATCTTCCCCCTTCGCCTCCGTCGTTGGTTTTCAGTAGTCTCAATATTACTTCTATGGCTTGTGTGTCAAATAGCTTTCACAAGCTGTCATCCAACAGAACTTAAAACTGAAGCGGCGCAAGTCTCTCAATGGGTAACCACTACTCTTAGCGATCCGAAAACCTTTAACTACCCGTTCAATCAAGAATACCCTCATGTTTTTTTGTTTACAAGCGAAGGGTTAACCACCCTGAATGCGATGACAAGCAAAATTGAACCAGCTTTAGCTGAATCTTGGGAAGTTTTTGATGACGACAAACGGATAGTTTTTACTCTACGAGAGGGGTTAAAATGGTCAGATGGCAAACCGCTAACAGCAGATGATGTTATCTTCACCTATCAAGATATCATTTTCAACCCAAAAATTCCTACCGATTGGAAAGATTCCCTCAAAATTGGTTCAAGTGGGGCTTTTCCAGAAATAAGAAAAATCGATAGCCGTCGGGTTGAATTCATTCTTCCTGAACCTTTTTCTCCTTTTCTATATACAACTACCGGAGGGACAACAAATACAGTAAGTATTTTGCCAAAGCATGCTTTAGAAAAATCCTTAAAATCTATGGATGCAAAGGGTAATCCTCAATTTCTATCTACTTGGGGAACGGACACTGACCCAGGTCAAATAATTGTTAATGGTCCTTATAAAATAGAACGTTATCTTCCCGGTCAGAGGGTTGTATTTCAACGTAATCCTTATTATTGGCGTAAAGATAGTCAAGGGAACCAGTTACCTTACGTTCATCGTATTGTTTGGGAAATCATTGAATCAACTGATACGATGATTCTGCAATTTCGTTCGGGTGGATTAGATACAGTCCTTGTTTCTCCTGAAAATTTTTCCCTCCTGAAACGAGAAGAAAACCGAGGAAATTTCACCATCTATAATGGGGGTCCTGAATTCAGCAAAACTTTCATTTCCTTTAATCTCAACAAAGGAAAGCGGAAAAACGGACAACCTCTGATTAACCCAGTCAAATCTCGTTGGTTTAATACTCTTGCTTTTAGACAAGCCGTCGCCTATGCTATTGACCGCCAGTCAATGTTAAATAACGTCTTTCGTGGAATTGGGACGCTGCAAGATTCTCCAATTGACACTCAAAGTCCCTACTATTTTCCTCCAGAAAAAGGTTTAAAAGTTTATAGTTATAATCCAGAAAAAGCTAGAAAGTTACTTTTAGAAGCAGGTTTTAAATACGACAGTAGAAATCAGTTATTAGATTCCGATGGAAATCGCGTGCGTTTTACTTTGGTAACGAATGCTGAAAATAAAACTCGTGTGTCAATGGGATCGCAAATTAAGTATGATTTAAGTAAAATCGGTATTCAAGTCGATTTTAATCCCATTGCTTTTAATACCCTCACTGATAAAATGTCTAATACATTGGACTGGGAATGTTTGCTTTTGGGCTTTACAGGAGGGATAGAACCTCATGATGGAGCAAATGTTTGGTTACCTGATGGTGGATTACACGCCTTTAACCAAAAACCCCAAGCAGGACAAGAACCCTTAATAGGTAGGGAAGTAGCTGATTGGGAAGTAGAAATTGGTCGCTTGTATATAGAAGCAGCAAGAGAGTTTGATGAAGAAAAGCGTAAGGAAATTTACGCAAAAACACAACAACTCGCCCAAGAATATTTACCCCTAATTTACTTAGTCAATCCGCTTTCATTAGCCGCAGTGCGGAATCGCCTCGAAAACATCAAATTTTCTGCATTAGGTTCTCACAAAGCAACTCTGTGGAACAAATATGAACTGAAAGTTAGTGGATAGTGGATAGTGGATAGTGGATAGTGGATAGTAAATGGTAATACTTATAGACAACTAACAACTAACAACTAACAACTAACAACTAACAACTAACAACTAACAACT
>JAWQFQ010000043.1:0-48657 GCA_035967975.1 Scytonema sp. PMC 1070.18 | reverse complement strand
CAACTAAGCCAATGTTTCGAGTCACAAGTATTCAAGTAATTTCAATTTTTAGTTAATTTTCTACGTGGATGCGGTGGTACAGTTGTGGGTTAGGTTGGAAGGTGAGGCAACAGGAGATGAGTTCGTCGTCTTGTTTGGTGAGGAGATGCTTTCTCATATTCTTTTGGTTCATAATTCATGGCTTACTCCAAAGTATTAGTTTATCGATAAGCGGTGACGGGAACTATGGGGAACAAGAGCGATCGCCACTTACTCAACAAAATGTTGGGTTTAGGCATGTTCGTGTGAGTCCTAATTCTGTGCGATCGCTTTTGCTATCTAATTGAAAACGGTATATAACTCTTGTTTAACTGTCCTTTGATTGTGACATTTAGTTAAGAAAAAATTTGGTTTCTCACTCAACCGCGTAATTCGTAAATTGACGTTTAAACGGGGAATAAAAACCGATAACTATATCTGAAGTAGGTACACCTAACTCAATTAACGTCTCGGCAACAAGTTCTTCTGTCCCATTATATTGAATCCATATTTTTCCATTTTGGATATCAAAATGCATCACCGGACCAAATACTCGTTTATCACCCTGCCAACCTACATAAGCTAGTTGATAGTGGTCGTTTTCATTGTCAAAAATTAGTTCTGGCTTAATAGTATCGGTATTTGAGCTGATTTGTGCATGTTCGGTTAAGATTTGTTTGATGATTTGTCGATAGCGTTCTATTTTATCCATTGCCGAATCTCCTCCTTTTTAGGGTCGTAAGTTACTAATTTAACTTGATGACGTTGAAGCGTGCGCTGGACAAAAGCAAGTTGGAAAAAATCTAAGTAGGTTTCATGTGGAACTGCTAAATAGAGAATTCGGTCGGGTTCATTTTCCTCCAATGCTTGACAGTAATTAAGGTATTGACCAAGGGCTGTGTGAAATTCATTAATATCAGAACCTGCAATAAAACTTTTAATTTCAACCGCGATTTTTTCGGTATCGCGTTCTGCTGCAATCGCACTTTCTGCCGCTAAATCTATTTGTACTTTAACTGCCTCACTAATACGAATATATAAAGGATCATTGGTAATTGTCCACCCATCTTTGATTAAGGCATTTTTTACCTGTTGATGGAAAACATCTTTAGCCATTAAGTATTTTGCTTCTTTTCATGTATATGAAATCAAACCAGATTCTGGTAAACAAGATTATACTTCAATTGTGATTTTGCGTAGGTTGGGTTGAGGAACTACGGGCGCTCGCACTCCTTAGCTCTCCTATCGCCCTTGCTCCCTTTATTGCATATAGCAACTTGATCTCTGGCCATCCTTCTCCGGCTTTCCTATCCGTTGGACTGGCTGAGTACTGGCTAAGGGAATCTTGCTCATCACCTGTTTTGCCACGCGATCAGCTTCCTGTTCGTATTTATCACCCACCGCACCAAGGGTAAGTTTAGTTTGAATAATGGGGCGGTTATTTTGTCGCGCTTGTTGCACCACCAGCTGCACGTAGTTATTCCCATACTGTCGTTGCAACTGAAGGAGCAAGTGCCTGTTAGGGGTTTGTTGCAAAGCAGGGGCGCGATTAAGCATCGCTGCATGGGCAGTTATTGAAGGAGTATTGCTAATGGGACTAATTGTTTGCCCAATGGGGTTACTTTGGCGTGAAAGGATACTTTGTTCGGTTGATGGTTCTGCTTGCGGCGAACTCGTCTGCTGCAAATGCCGGGATTTGCTTTTTGGAGATGTTTCCTGCTTTACCTCGCCCATCATGCACATCGTTTGTCATTAATGTAATATTATACACACTACGTGAGTTTGATGAAGTTAGACAATTACAGCGAAAAGATTTAGCTTTCGCTAAAACCAGAACTTCCCGTTTATATCAGATAGGTATAGGTGTCAGCGAAATCAACTTATGCAGTTCTCAAGATGGAGCATAAATGAAAGATGGCTCTTAAATCGAAATAACAGCTTAAATTAACTTAAATCTAATTCTCCGGGTGACATTACTGGAATCCCAGCACCTACAAAACCAGACGCATCACGAGTTACAATTGCATCAACGCCATACGCTATTCCACAAGCACACTGCACCGCATCCTCAAAATCTGGGAAATTCAGTGATATCGCTTGTTCCAACACAGTTCTGTCAACTGCACAAATGTGTAAATCTCTAAGAACTTGAGCGATCGCCTCACCAGCCACCTTCACTCCTGCTGCTTTCCGAACAATATAATAGATATTGGTAATTGTTGTTGCTGCGATAAACCCTTCGATTTCACCAGCATCAATCTTCTCAAAAACCCTTGCGGCATCCTCAACAAAAGGCTTCCGCTCTTGCAATAAATCAAGGACGATATTAGTATCAATCAGAAGCCGCATTACTGATATTTCTGGGTAAGATAGGTAACATAATCTGCTTGAGTATCTTCATCATTTGATACGCCTGAACCTTTTGCAATACCCCGCAACCGCGATAAGTTCCCTTTCTTTTGGACTGGGTGAGTTTCCTGCTGTAAGGATTCCATCAGGGTTTGCACCAGTTGCCAGCGTTCGCTAATCGGTAATTGTAGTGCCTGTTTTTGCAATTCTTGTAATGTCATTAATCCTCTCCTATATGAATTTATTCCACCTCGATTATAAAATCCTCGTCATTTATTAACCTTCCCATCTTCTGAAACTCCCGCTTTGTTGCTTGAAGTAAGTGCTTCATACCTACACAATCACCTTCTTCAGCCGCCAAAAAAGCTGCTGCTACAGCAATATTGCGTATACTACCTCCGGCTAATTGAAACTTTTGCGCTATGAGCTTGAGATCCACATCCTCCCTCAATGGCGTTTGTTTGGGAAAAATCCTCTGCCAAATTTGCAGGCGGTAGTCTGCTTCAGGAAAGGGAAACTCAATAATAAAGCGGATGCGGCGGGTGAATGCCTCATCTAAATTCTGCCGTAAATTGGTAGTGAGAATTGTCACCCCCTCGTACTCTTCCATTTTTTGTAATAAGTAAGCTACTTCTAGGTTGGCATATCTGTCATGAGCGTCTTTCACTTCAGAACGCTTGCCAAATAGCGCATCCGCTTCATCAAATAACAAAATGGCATTGGCATTTTCAGCAGCTGTAAAGACGCGATCCAAGTTCTTTTCTGTCTCGCCGATATACTTACTAACAATTTGCGACAAGTCGATTTTATACATATCTAGCTGCAACTCGTTGGCAATAACCTCTGCTGCCATCGTCTTGCCTGTACCTGGTGAACCAGAAAAGAGGACATTGATACCCTTTCCCAGAGAAAGCGTTTGGTCAAACCCCCACTGGTTGCAGACAATATGGTGATACTTGACTTGGTTACAAATTTCTCTCAATTGCTTGAGTTGATTTGTTGGCAATATTATATTGTCCCAAGTGTGCTTTGGTGTAATTTTGCGTGCCAACGCTGTTAACTCATGCCCAGATTGCATCCGGGTCGCAGCAAATAATTCTTGGAGAGTCGTCTGCTCATCAAACTGAAGTGATGTTTGTACCTGTGGTTCCTCGGAAGCCTCTGCTTTCCTCCAGAGGATTTTGTTGCAGGCGATCGCTATCGCGCTATCTATAAATAATGCGCCAATAAAGGAGGTTTGATTTGATTTGGATCTGAGAACAAAACAAGTAAACCCTGACGAACTAACGGTGCATCAGCTGCAAAATGACCCAACCGCTTCAGCTTTTCACACGCAGAAGCACATACCAAATTCAGTGCTAAGTAAGTCGGCGTTAAAAAATCAAACTATGTAACGAAATGTTAAATCATCAAAGAGCTTATGAATACTTGGTTCTAGGGTTTTTAAAAAACTTAACATATATTGGTTTTATTGTGCCGACTTACTTAAATCTACGCTTGGATGCTTACGAGTGACATCATCTTGTAAATAGGCATATATCCGTTCGTAACGCAAGTCCAGTTCCGGTGCTAAGGCAATCAAAACTAGAACCAAATCAAATAACGATAAATGAAAACTGTGGTACAAGTGAGTTAAATTTGAGGGCTTGTTGACTAGTTGAGTAAACAGTTCCTCAAAATCAACCTCCTTAGAGAACAAAAGTGAAACACCCGGTTCCCTTACCAAATCGCGTTCTACATCATCTTCATTAATGTAAAGACCTCGATACGGATCGACCTCCGACTCTCCACTAAAAGCTGTTTGGGCATTTTTAACTGCATAGTTTAGTAAAATATCTAGTTGTCGCAATGCTAATAGCAAATCGTTGTGACATAAACAGGGTAAGAGCATCTCATTCAAGCTTGACACAAGAAATCGAAAGAATCTAATGTATGAGCATCGGAGCTTTTTACGTTATAGCACACTCTATTCGTTACCGAGCAAGGTTTTCAGAGCACTTGTTACCCCCAGGCTATATTGATAATTTCTTCTGAGACCGAAATAGGGATACCGGAATTTCAAAAATCTTTATTGTTTATCTTAAATTTTAGTTATCTGAATTACAACGTTAAATCTCTGAGATTTATTATTGTTTACTTAATTTAGAAGATTGTCATAAATATTCATTGAAATTGATAGTAAAGCGTTGAAATCTTCTTAACTCCATGTAATGAGTTAAAAAACAAGCAACAATATATCAATTCCTAACTTTATGCATCAGTTAATTGCGCTGTCTACTACTAATACCGAGTTGCATACAAAGATATATAGGACTCCTATTTGATTTTTGAAAAAAACTCGGTACACCTTAATATTCTAGAATCCTATAGCAAGATTGCCTATTGCCTATTGCCTGCCTACACAAATCGGTTCAGAAATCAAACCGGATTCCTATAGCAATCCTATTGGAGTTGCTTTCCAGGATTTTTTATGAAACCGCCTTCCCTTCCTTTCTATCCTCTTCAAGATGCGAAGGACGCTGAGGAAGAGGATATAGAGAATGTTTATAAACCATTTAGGATTGCTATGTTACTTGGATATTCGGTGTAATGTTCAAAAAACCGGTTTCTATGATTTTGTTACTGGTTATAACAACTTGCATTAATACAGTGGATTTCATCTCAGTGAGGTACAACTGTAGCTGACAAGATGCTGCACCACATGAGTTTTATTATTTATGCTTGTACCTCATAAACTAGCAATACGCTGTATAATTTTTAACCCGTTTTAACGGGTTTAAGCTTTTAGCCCGAATTTTAATTCAGGGCAATCCTAATCGATATTCCAGCAGCCACTACCGTGCTATCATTCGTGTGACAGCAATAATGGGTTTCGACAAACACAATCCCGGCAATGGGATTGAAAAAATCAGCTTTGAGGATTCAGCCTTCGGTGTCTGGCATCGTAACTCTAAATCAGCAAGAAACCTATGTATCAATTCCAGATTATTGCACACACGCAAACGGGCGAATCCATTGGTCTTGTCGGTTCTACTCCTGAGTTGGGATTGTGGGACGTCAAGAAATGTATCCACCTCCGAACTAGTGCCGATCGCTATCCTTTATGGTGGACAGACACAAAAATCGACTTCCAGTCGCCTTTGGAGTCTGCCGATCGCCAGCGAGTTGAATATAAGTACGTACTTATCGATTCAGGCGGTAGAGCAAGGTGGGAAGCCCTAGGTCCAAATCGTTGGATACCACTCGATTCCATCCATCAGTCCAGCACTCTTGTTGTGGATGATGGCGCATTTGGTTACTTACAGCCTTACCCCTTTGGTTACCGTGAGGAGTCTGGTGTCAGGATGACTCAGGACAAAGGTTTTGAAGGCTTGAAAATCGTTGTTATCGGTAGCTCCGTCGCTAATGGTCATAAAGCTTGGCTATTTAGGGGTTGGGCTTGGCTATTGGGTCAAGCTTTACAACAGAGATATGGTCATATTTTAATAAATTTATCAGAAGCAGGGACAAATGTCAACAGCACAATCAACCGATTTGCGTCAGTTGTCACACCAGAACGACCGGATGTGGTCATTATTGCCCTATCTCTAGGCAACGAAGGACTAGCTTACTGTCCCCCTCACGAACGACGGACAGTACAGCGGCGGTTTGAAAGTGGCTTGCAGCAGCTGGTGAAAATGACGCGGGATATAGGAGCACGTCCAATTTTGGGCGGGGTTTATCCCAATGGCAACTATTCCCCAGAACATCACTGGCTTTTAAAGAACACACACAACCGGATGTTGAATTGGGACGTTCCGGTACTCGATTGGTTAGCAGTCGTGGATGATGGACAGGGACGTTGGAAAGAGGGGACATCCTTCGACCCGGCTCATCCCAACACAATCGGTCATCGGCTCATGTATCAGGCGATCGACCTAGAGTTGTTCCGGATTGACAAGGATGAATTGGCAAAAGAAAAACAACGCCTCCAACAGCCGAATGAAGTCCCCGTCTACCTTGACAACGGGGGCTTTTATATCTCTGCCTATCTTGAACAGAAGCGTTTGCGGATTGTCAATCCATCACAATATAGCTACACCATAGCGCCCTATTGGCAAGAGGTGCAAACAGCACTGAAAAATAAGGCAGGATTGATACCAGGCGTATATATTGCTAAAGATGCTCCGTCAGGGACACTCCCCTTCTTTTCCGTACAAGAAGATGGCACAATCGAAACCACATTGGATATCCCCCCTGGTACCAACCTGGAATACAGCGCCACCTTCAATCTTTTTTCACCCAATAACTCACAACTTTTGTTCTATGACGGACAACTGGGGATTTTGCAACAAGACGAGCATCGCCTCTGGATTATCAACGAATCAGACCACGAGTACAACATCCATCCTATGTGGCAGGAGGTACGTAGTAAACTGAAAGCCATGCCAGAGGGTGTCTATGAAGATCCCCTTTATCCCAATATCCCTTTTCGTACCATGATGATTGGTAACAAAGGCTTAGAAAGTCGGGTGAAAACACCACCCAAGTCTGCTGTGCTGTTCCAATACAAATGCAAATTATCCGACATCAGCCGTGTCGCTATCATCCCATTAGGCGATCGCTGTGCTGTCCGGATGATGCTGTACAAGATGGGGTACGATGGTCCCGCCTTTCCGTTTGATTTAACGCGCACCACCAAGATTGGAGATGTGGCGGATGCGATTGAAAACTGTTTTTATGACATGTGGAACCCTACCTTCCTGCACTATAATCCAGATGCAGGTAGAATCTACCACAGTAAGTGGACGGGTCTATCCTTTGCCCATGAAGTAGAAGACACAGACAACCCTCTTAACGATATGTCTCCTGTCTACGAGCGTATGCGCGTTCGGTACACGGCTCGCGCCGAACGGTTCTGGTACACACTCCGGAACTGCGACGAGGCGCTTTTCGTCCGTACGGGTATTGCCGATCGAGGTGGTGTTATTGATTTGGTCAATAAGCTTGAAAAACATTGTCAAGGGAAGCCATTTCAGCTCTTACTCCTTTCTCCCCAAGCCTCTGATGAGTTTTCCAACCTTCCCAATGTGCTGCATTACAATATAGAATTTAATCCCGATCGCATGTATGAGGATTTGGGACACTGGATGCACTGCACACAGGTGATGCAAGGAATTCTTGAATCCCTTGGGGTGTCTAGCAAAAACCTCTTCTGGTGTCCTCCCAAACCTCCTCAGGATAATTAGGGTGTAGGGTGTAGGGTGTAGGGTGTGGGGCTTTTTTTAAAGTTAGTTAATTAAATAGGTAAGAAACGTGAATCTCCCATTGATAACTCGTGCTGAAGAACATAACGAGAAAATAGCGATTGTTGCAACAGAAGGAGCATTTACTTATCGGGATTTGCTCCGCACCTCTGGTCACATGGCGACACTTCTTCTTCAAGATGCAGAAGATTTACAGGAGCAACGAGTTGCTTTTCTCATCCCGTCTGGGTTTCAGTATGTGGTTACTCAGTGGGGGATTTGGCGTGCTGGCGGAATAGCTGTACCTCTGTGTGTTTCTCACCCGCGTCCAGAATTGGAGTATGTCATTGCAAATTCAGGAGCATCGATTCTTGTTGCTCATCCTGATTTTGAGGCTGTGGTGGGTGCGATCGCTCTTGAGCAAAATTTGCGATTTATTCTTACCTCGGAAATACTTCCATCTCATGTTGGTATCCTTCCAGAGATAGATATTACCAGACGCGCATTGATTCTTTACACAAGCGGTACAACTGGGAAACCAAAGGGTGTGGTGACGACCCATGACAACATTCAATCTCAAGTGACTAGCTTGATAACTGCTTGGGGATGGACATCAAGCGATCGCATTTTGCATATACTTCCTCTACATCATATTCATGGTATTGTCAATGTCCTGACCTGTGCTTTATGGGCTGGAGCAGAGTGTCATATGTTGAGCAAGTTTGATGCTGAAACCGTTTGGAACCGAATTTGTGATGGTGATTTAACCTTATTTATGGCAGTCCCTACTATTTATGTCAAGCTAATTGCTGCCTGGGAAGCGGCTTCTAGCGATCGCCAGAAAAGAATGTCAGAAGGTTGTGCTAAGATGCGCCTAATGGTTTCTGGTTCAGCAGCATTACCAATTCAAGTTTTAGAAAAGTGGAAGAGCATTAGCAGCCATTTTCTGCTTGAGCGTTATGGAATGACTGAAATTGGTATGGCGTTGTCGAACCCTTTACACGGACAACGGGGAGCAGGATATGTAGGGAAGCCCTTACCTCAAGTTGAAGTGAGATTAGTAGATGAACACGGAGAGTTAGTTCCACCAGGGACACCAGGAGAGATTCAAGTCAAAGGTCCCGGTGTGTTTCTGGAATATTGGCAAAATCCAAACGCAACTGCAAAAGCTTTCCGAGATGGCTGGTTCTGTACAGGAGATTTCGCTATAGTTGAGAACGGTAACTATCGCATTTTAGGTCGGATGAGTGTTGATATTATTAAAACGGGAGGGTATAAAGTTTCGGCTCTAGAAATTGAGGAAGTGCTACGAACCCATCCAGATATTCAGGAATGTGCAGTTGTTGGGATTACCGATACAGAGTGGGGTGAGCGGGTCTGTGCTGTGTTAGTATTGCAAGAGTCAAGCTGTTTGACTTTAGAATCTTTCAGAAGTTGGGCAAAAGAGCGATTAGCTGTCTACAAGGTACCAACTCGGATTTTACCAGTTGAAGAATTGCCTCGCAACGCTATGGGAAAAGTCACTAAGCCTGCGGTGGCTCAGCTATTTCGTTGATAAAAGTTGCGATCGCATCTAATGGTTGTTGTTGAGAGTCTTTAATCATCCACAGCAGAATACTTAGTATTTTTTCAACTGGTGGTAGAGGATAGTCAAAAAGTTCAATATTTATGGTCTTCCCCTCCAGTTTTAGAAACCGCCATGCTGTTCCAGTGGTTACACTTCCGTATACGGTTAAAATATTTGTTTTTTCATCAGTATTCAGTTTTTGAGCAGCAACCATTTGGGCTATGCACTGTCCCAAGCCACTTTTTATGTTATCTCTTTTCGCCTCAACTATTAATAACACTGGCGCTTCTATTTCAACTTGTTCTGGAGAAGCGCTTATTAAAAAGTCACAGACACCATTGAGACCTCTAGATTCATCTACTGTAAAATCTTCTCCTGAGAATACGTTTACTACTCTATCTAAGAGTTCTCTTACTTCTATTAGAACAGGGTAGACTATACCTTCGCTTCTGACTTTTTCACTACTTGAGGCGATGACTGAGGGAAGCGTCCTTTCTAAAAAAGCGCTTAATACTGATGAGGCGGATGTTGGTTCTAACTTAGGAATGAAATTTGTATTCTCTACTATGGTTAAATCAAAATCGTTTTTAACTTGTTTAAGTGTTTTAAACTGAGTGTAAGGCATATGATAGTAATATTCGGTCATTCTATTGTCTCTTGCAACGACCGTCAAGCGGCTACGGCTCAACGATCTCTCAAAACGCGATGATAGTGTTAAGCAATGCTTGCTCTACAAAAACAGCGTTTTGCTGAGTAGGTGCAAGATATATGGATAACGAAATAATCTGCTTATAACTTACCCTTATATTATACCGCAGGGGCTGTGGAGAAACAATTTCATGCTGCCAGAAATCAACCCTGGAACTTTCGTTAATAATCGTTATCAAATCCAGAAGCTTCTCGGACAGGGAGGTTTTGGTCGTACTTACTTGGTATCCGATACGCAGCGTTTTGGCGATCGCTGTGTTCTCAAAGAGTTTGTACCTGCAAATACAAAAGAGAGTTTACTTTGCAAAGCTCGTGAGTTATTCACACGGGAAGCCAAAGTATTATACCAAATTAATCACCCCCAGATACCTAAATTTCTTGCCTTTTTTACTGAAAATGAACGGTTATTCATAGTACAAGAATATATCGATGGTCAAACTTACGCAGAACTTTTGTCTAAGCGACTTTCTCAGGAAAAAAAGCCATTTTCAGAAGTAGAGGTTCTCCGGTGGTTATTAGATATACTACCTGTTTTGGACTATCTTCACCAGCAAAATATCATTCATCGGGATATTGCGTTGGACAACATCATGCTTCCCCGTAACTATTCTCAACCAGTGCTGATTGATTTTGGCGTCGTTAAGCAAAAAGTTTCGCAACTTTTTTCAGAAGATTTCAATCCCGGTTCTGTGGTGGGGAAGGTTGGCTATTCTCCCATAGAACAAATTAGTGTAGGGCTATGCTACCCCTGTAGCGATCTTTATGCATTGGGTGTTTGTGCTGTTGTCCTCCTGAGTGGGAAAATGCCAGATATGTTAAGAGATTCTCTGACGCTACAATGGCAATGGCATTCCTATGTTAAGGTGAGTCATAAATTCAATAGAATACTAGAAAAAATGCTCGCAGAGGATTTTAGAGAGCGTTACCAGTCAGCAGCAGAAATTCTTTATGAGCTTCAGTCAAATGGTTTAACTGGTAATATGGGTATCAGTTTGCCATATAAAGAAATACAAACTCAACATAATACGACAGAGAATCTTGAATTTGCAAAGACTAGACAGCCAGAAGAAGTAAGAGAATCACAAACAGAAACGCTTATTTATCTCAATCCAGAATTTTTAGAGAACTGTCAGAAAAAATTAGCTACTTTTGTAGGTCCTATTGCTAGTGTTTTAGTCAAAAAGACTTTGCTCAAATATCCACAAATCACACCGCAAGAACTTGTTGAAAAGCTCGCTGAGTCGATTCCTCACCCACAAAAATACCAAGAGTTTAAGAATAGTATTAAAATACCTTTAAAATCAGAACTTAAAACAGCTACTTTTCAATCACAAATATCATCTTCAAAAAAAGTTGACAGTTATTCTGCGACTAGCAACTCAGAATTTCTGCAACATTGTCGTCAAGAATTAGTCAGTTCTGCGGGACCTTTCGCTAGTTTTATTCTTGATGATACTTTGGCTCAAAATCCACAAATAACACCTGAGGAATTGGTTGAAGCCTTAGCAGCTAAAATTCCTCACAACCAAAGAGCGCAAGAATTTAGAAAACGCATTAAACTACCTGGAAAGTAATACCAATTTAACAAATGGATAAGCGAAAATTAGAAACCCGGTTTCTTTGAAAAACCAGGTTTCTGGGGCTTCAAATATCGCTAACCGAGCAGTATTGGGATGGGAACCGTTCTCATAAAATATCCTTACCTTTGTTTATTATTATGTTAGATTGTCGTTGGGAGTTGTTAGTCAATTAACTATCTCCCAATCCTCAATCAGCAAGTTATTAATGCGCTGGAATTCTCTAGTGTTATGGGTGATGAGAGTTAAGTTGTTTGTTAGGGCGATGGCAGCAATTTGTAAATCATAGGCTCCTATGGGAGTTCCTAATGCTTCTAATTGAGAGCGAATTGTTCCAAATGTCATTGCTGCTAAATCATCAAAGGGTAGTGATATGAATTGGGCTAAAAATTGTTGTTGTAAAGTAAGATTACGTTGGAGGTTGGCACTTTTCATCGCGCCATAAAATAGTTCAGCTTTGACGATTGAGCAAACAGCAATATCTTTGGTAGGAGTGGATTCTAGTATCTGTTTTAAAGTGAAATTTTTACCACGCATATAGATAATGCAGGTGTTAGTATCGAGCAGGAATTTCACAGGATTGGTTCGCGTTCTGGTTGTTGTCCTTGGGGATGGCGGAAGAATGTTTCATCTTGGATACATCCATAAAATTGAGGCTGGGGATATTCTCTTATTTCGTTTGGGGTTTCTGGTTGTAAGGATTCAATCAGGGTTTTTAGTAATTGGGTAAGTTCGAGTTCTTCAGTGAGTTCAGCCTGGAGGGATTGATCTAACAACTCTCTTAGTTTGCTTGGTTGTTCTACGTGGATGTTTTGTGTGGTTAGGCTTTGTGCCAGTAGTTGGATAATATACAGTTTATCGTTGGGGGAAAGCTGAAGGAGTTGTTGTTCGAGTTCTGGGATAACCATAATGGGGGTTAAGTGAGGAGAATTTTATTGTAACCGTTTGGGGCAGTATAGATGTTGCTTGTGGTAATATGCACGAGAATACAAATAAAATACATCTAAAAGCTGATAGCTGAAAGCTTACCTACTCTTTATTTTTTCCTTGAATGTACTGCTCTAAATTGTTAATAGCAATAACTAAACTTAGCTTCATGCGTGTAAAAGCTTCCACCAAACTTCCGATTTCATCATTAGAGGTTTTCTCAAATTCCGCATCAAAATCACCGGTACTGACTGCTTCCGCAACGTGGACAACACGTTTAATGGGTCGAATAACGTAGCGCTTGAGCCAGAAGTTAGTCATATATATGGCGATCGCAAAAATCACCGTCACCATTCCCATAACTACAATAAACGATTGACGGGCTTTCTGTAAAACTTCACTAGCTGGAACCGAAACAATCTGAGCACCAATAATTTCATTTAATCGCCAACCAAATCCATGTTCTGCTCCATAAGTCTCAATCATTTTCTTTGGAGCCACCTCTGGTGTACTGTGACATCTCAAACATCTGGATTCAGTTACCCTCATGGGGCGAGCAATATAAAATAAACGTGTTCCATCCAACGAGCGGAATCCCGATAATTCTTGTTGAGGAGTTTGACTTTGACGAAATTGCTCTACGAGTTCTGTCTCAAAGCTATCTGCTTTATCTTTAAGATTTGTCGGATTTAACATTGCTTCTTTATATAAAAAATCCTTATAATCTTTATTGTCCGCTTGTAGCTTTTCAAAGACTCTTCTTGAGGAATAAGATGGAATAGACTCTGGTAAAAATTCATCTTTACCCAAAAGTTTTTCCAATTCCGGATTCACTTCATCGTTCGTGTAAGAACGGACCGAGTTGATAGTCCGAAACAGTAGCCAAGCTTGTGAACTTACTTCCTCTTGAGCTTTATAATTTAAGATACTAGCCAAAGCAATACCACTCACGGTAATGCCACCAATAAATATAGCTAGCAATAATATGGTTAACCTTTTGACGATTGTTAAGTTTTGAAAAGAAAATTGAATTTTGTTAGTCATAAATTAAACTGATAGTTCTAATTGAAAGAATGATAGCGAATCTATCAATATTTTTATTTTTATATTTAAATATAACGTTTCCTATAGCAACTCTTATTTAATTGGTAAGATTGTAAAATCTCAGAAACCCGGTATCTTGGAGATACCGGGTTTCTCGCCCGTTACAAATAATTTAGGGTTGCTATAGTCTGCTGAGGTACAAATCTATCTGCGTTCATCTGCGTTCATCTGCGGTTAATAATCCTATATTAATCCTTCTTCATCCAACTAAACATAGCACGTAAATCTTTACCAACTTCCTCAATAGGATGTTCCGCTTCTTGACGACGCATAGAAGTAAATCCAGGTTTACCGGACTGGTTTTCTAGAACAAATTCCCGTGCAAATTGACCAGATTGAATCTCTTTAAGAATTTGACGCATTTCGGATTTAGTTTGTTCGTTGACAATCCGGGAGCCGCGAGTATAATCGCCGTATTCAGCAGTGTTAGAAATGCTATCGCGCATTTTAGCTAAACCGCCTTCCACAATCAAGTCAACAATCAATTTGACTTCATGGAGACATTCAAAATAAGCTAACTCTGGCTGATAACCTGCTTCTACCAACGTTTCAAAACCGGCTTTGATTAAAGCACTTAAACCCCCGCATAACACTGTTTGTTCGCCAAACAAGTCGGTTTCGGTTTCTTCACGGAAAGTCGTTTCCAGGATTCCTGCACGGGTTCCACCAATACCTTTAGCATATGCCATAGCGCGATCGCGTGCTTGACCACTAGCATCCTGATACACAGCAAACAAACAAGGGACTCCCTGTCCTTGTTCATAGGTTCGTCTTACCAAATGTCCCGGTCCCTTAGGTGCTACCATAACCACGTCCACGGTTGGAGGTGGAACGACTTGACCGAAGTGAATGTTAAAGCCGTGAGCAAATAATAAAACATTTCCTTCTTCCAGATTGGGTTCAATCTCGTTTTTGTAAACTGTTTTTTGCACCTCATCTGGTAACAAAATCATAATGAAGTCAGCAGCTTTAGCAGCATCAGCTACATTTTTTACTGTTAATCCAGCAGATTCAGCCTTCGCCACTGACTTACTACCCGGATATAGCCCGACAATCACATTCAAACCGCTATCCTTAAGATTGAGGGCGTGAGCGTGTCCTTGGGAACCATAACCAATGATAGCGATCGTTTTTCCCGCCAAAAGGTCTAAATTTCCATCTTCATCGTAGTACATCCGGGCCATAATAGCTTCTCCAGTCAGCAAGCATCGTGATTCTTTGCAGACCTGTTATTTTACCAGAAGAGGGGTATTGGGTGTAGGGGAAGAAAAGAGCAGGGAAAGCAGAGGGAGAAATTAATTCACCCTACACCCCCACACCCCTACACCCCTACATCCCTATCAATTCTTTGCACTTCCTCATCAGATAATCTGACATTAACGCCATGAACTGAATCTTCAACACTAGATGTCTTGCTAGCGCCGGGGATAGGTAAAATACAGGGTGACTTAGAACGCAACCAAGCTAAAACGATACAATAAACCGATACATCTTTTTCTTTTGCTAATTTGGCAATACTTGGAAAATCTGACAAACCTTGGTGACGGCGACTACCACCAAAGGGACTCCAAGGTAGGAACGTCAAACTCTCCTTCTCGCAATACTCCAATACGCCCTCAAGCTCTGGTTGACGATTCCAGGGATTATACTGATTTTGTACGGACACAATCTCAACCACATCCTGCGCCCGTTTGATTTGTTCAACGGAAAAGTTGGAAACTCCTACCGTACGTATTATACCCGCTTCTACAGCTTCTTTTGCGGGTGCAAGGGATTCCTCTATGCTGTAATTTGGATCGGGAGCGTGATACTGCCAAACATCAATGGGCTTATCACCTCCTAAAGCTTCAAAACTTGTACGGATGGTTTCCCGCAAATGATTTGGGTTCCCATTGCGCGTCCAGCTACCGTTGGGACGCATTAAACCACCTTTTGTCGCGACAACAACATGGCTGGTATCGCCTTTATACGTTTGCAACGCTTGATGTATTAATCGTTCGCTATGATGTTTATCTGATTCATCTTTGCAATATGAGTCAGCTGTGTCGATAAACGTGATACCTAAATCTAAGGCTCGATGGATAACATCTATTGATTGCGATTCTGGGGGGCGAGTGCTTAAAGACATCGGCATAGCCCCTAATCCGATCGCACTCACAGATACACCCGTTTTTCCTAACTGTTTTGTTTCCATGTTTCTAGTTTAAGTTGTCTGCATCCCTTCTGTGATGATAACGGCAACGGATTTTGTAGCGTATGTACGAAAGGGTTGATTTATTCCTCTTTCCGTTACCAAATCACAGATTATACAATCAGTAAATTGAATGTTACGGTTTAAGTCATCTACATAGTTGTATATAATACATTTGTCTGCTTTCGCCTTCCAACGTATGAGCAACTTACCAGACTTCACCAACTATGGTTATCAGGTGGTTCGCGAACTGGGATATAATCTAGGTGGTGGTCGTGTCACTTATTTGGCAAAGCGTGTCAATACTCAAGAACATATTGTTATTAAGCAATTTCAGTTTGCGCGATCGCACTCTTGGTCTGCTTTTAAAGCCTACGAGCGTGAAATAGAAGTCTTACAAGGGTTGAACCACAGGGGTATTCCTCGTTATCTCGATTCCTTTGAAACCCCATCTGGGTTTTGTATGGTTCAGGAGTACAAAAATGCTCAAAGCTTGGCTGTAAAGCGTAGCTTTGACCCGGAGGAAATCAAGCAAATAGCTGTTTCCATCTTGGAAATTTTGGTTTATTTGCAAAACCGTATTCCACTGATCATTCACCGGGATATAAAACCCGAAAACATCTTAGTTGATGCTGATATCAACGTATATCTGATTGATTTTGGTTTTGCCAGAATTGGTAGTCATGAAGTAGCGATGAGCAGTATTGCTCTTGGGACTTTAGGCTTCATGGCACCAGAGCAATTATATAACCGCAAGTTAACAGAAGCTACAGATTTATACGGTTTGGGTGCGACGTTAATTTGTTTGCTGACCGGAACTAAATCCACCGCAATGGATATCTTAATTGACGAAGATGGGCGGATTACATTTAGACATTTGCTTCCCAAGCTGAGTCCGCGCTTCATTAACTGGTTGGAAAAGATGATTCAGCCGAAGCCGAAAGACCGATTCGCCAATGCGGAAACAGCGTTAAAAGCACTTAAACCATTATACATTAACCGTTTACCGGAATTAATACTAAGTGTAGATAATTTAGAATTTAGGGCAACAAAAATAGGTGAAAAGTTGACACAGGCGATCGCCATCAGTAATATCGTTCCAGAAACAATCTTGGAGGGCAAATGGGAAGTTGCACCCCATCCTAGTGACCCACCACATACACCAGAGTCTCATGCTTGGATTCACTTTACGCCAGCAAGCTTTCAGGGGAATGAGACAAACATCTGTATGACGGTAGATACTAGCAAGCTGATGGTAGATAAAGTTTATCTACGACAAATTTTATTACACACAAATTCTTTGCCAGAAACTCGTACAATAACAGTTAAAGTCAAAACTGTACCTCTACCAATTTCTAAGAAAAAACTGTCTTACACTCCCCTCGCCTTGTTATTACTCACTTCTTATGCTACCGCAGGCATTGGGGCTACAGCGACAGCATTGGTTACAGTCGCCATTATGGCTGCACTTGTGGCAAGGACTGAATGGGATGAAATTCGATATGATATGGAAAATGATTGGTACGAGATAAGAACTATGGTCAGAGCTACGGCTGGGTCTTTAACTCAGTTTTTGCATAAAGCCGTAGCTGTGGGTTTAGTTCTGATGCTTCTGACTAGTGTCGCGAAGACGGTACCGTTAATCAGTGTTGTTGCTGGATTTGTGGTTTTAGCGGTCGTTGTGACTATCTATGTAACCGTGCTTTTACTTGTGCTGGCAACTATACTTGTAATGACTGTGTTTGCTGTTAGGGTGTTGTCTAGATTTGTGGTTGTGGCTCAAACCAAAATTTGGAAACCTATAAATCCAGAATTGAGTCACCGCTTTAGAGTCCTGCTTTTGTTGCTAGCACCAGTATTTGGTGGAATTTTAGGAACTGGGTTGAAAGTCGGACTTTTAAATCCATGGATCTTGTTCGCAGTCGCATTAACAGGTTCAATCTTTATCGGCGTGATTTATCCACATCTCGCTCGCCGTAAACTCGTTACGGAAGATTCCCAGAGCGAGGAATATCTGATAAAGCCTTAGAAAACTGTCAATGCTAAATTTATTACATCATTGTCCATCATTTGTCAACTCTTGTATAACTTTTTCTGGTTTGTACGAATTAAGACCAAATGATAAGCCTTTAGAATGCCAAGATAGGTAGTAGAAGCGTATTTAAACTCCTATGCCAGAATTACGCCAATCGATCGCCCAGCACTACCATGAACGCACTAAATACGACCCTCAGACCATAGCCGCCAAAAATAAAGGGCTAGATTGGTCTAAGCAACCAGTGCCGTTCAAGGAATACAAAATTGGCTCTGCTTTTGACCTCAGACCTTACATCCAAGAAAAGCCAGAAGCATTTGCCAACAACCCAGAGGGTCAGTGGTGGCAAAGGCTATCGCGGCTGCTGTTTTGCAGTTATGGACTCACAGCGAAAATGCCTTCTATGGGAAGTGCAGTCTATCTTCGCGCTGCACCCAGCGCCGGAGGCTTATATCCTGCGGAGGTATACTTAATATCCCGTGGGACACCGTTGTTACCAGCAGGACTGTATAATTATCAGTGCCGAACCCATTCCCTCATGCATTATTGGGAAAGCGATGTTTGGCAAAAGTTGCAAGAGGCTTGTTTTTGGCACCCTGCATTGGAAACAACCCAACTCGCAATTGTCATCACAAGTATGTTCTATCGTTCTGCTTGGCGCTACGAAGATAGGGCTTACCGACGCATTTTTTTAGATACAGGACACCTCCTAGGTAACATTGAGTTAGCTGGTGCTATTACTGACTATCGCCCTCACCTGATTGGCGGTTTTATAGATGAAGTGATGAACGAATTGCTTTACATAGACCCGCAACACGAAGGCGCGATCGCCGTAATGTCCCTAGCAGATTTATTAGATATCAAACAACACTTACCCAAAGGACGGACGGCTTTACCCTCTACGACAGAAACCAACTATCCCCAAATTCCCGATGGCGAACTACTCATGTACTTCCATCGAGCAACACAGATTCAACCAGGAACAACTGGAAAGCTGAATCTACCTGAGGTCAAACAACAAAAATCTTTGGAAGATAAGTATAACTTTCCTTTCTGTGAAAAAGTGTCCACTCAAACCCAACCCATCCTATGGGACGAAAAGCTAGAAGGACTGGAAATTACCATTCTCAAGCGACGTTCCACCCGTGCTTACAGTGGTGACGATCTGACCTTTAAAGAACTCAAAGCCTTACTTGATTTTACATACCAACCTCAAAATTACGTTGACCAAGGTTTTGATGATTTGACTGATTACTTCGATCTGAATTTAATAGAAACATTTATCGCTGTATCTGGGGTAAAAGGTCTAGATTCAGGTTGTTACTACTACGCACCCAAAGCACAAGAACTACGACAAATTCGTTTTAAAAACTTCCGAAGAGAATTACACTTTCTCTGCTTAGGACAGGATTTAGGAAGAGACGCAGCAGCCGTCGTTTTTCATACAGCCGACCTGAAATCATCTGTTGCTCAGTACGGCGATCGCGTTTACCGTTACCTGCACATGGACGCCGGACATTTAGGACAAAGGCTAAATTTAGCCGCAATTCGACTCAATCTAGGTGTCAGTGGTATTGGTGGTTTCTTTGATGACCAAGTGAATGAAGTCCTAGGTATACCTATTGATGAAGCTGTGTTATATATAACTACACTCGGAAGACCGAGGTGAGACATCCCACGTAGGGGCGAACGGTTGTTCGCCCTCATCAATGGTTATACTTTCAGCGGTCAGCACATCGGGTATCAGCTTTCAGCCAAAAACTTATACCTGTCCCCAGCCGAAGCAGCAGACAACCGCATACCCCACACCCTAATTAACCTTAAACCTCCGGACACTTTCTTGCAATTGCTGAGAAATTGCCACCGTCTTATCAAGAGATACAGACACTTGGCTTGAGGAATTGCTGGTCATTTCAGAGACTTTAGCGATTTCCTGCATGAGAACAGAGACTTCGTGAGAGGTTTGCACTTGAGAAACTGTCGCCCCAGAAATGGAATGTACCAGTTCATCAATTTGACGGCATACATTCAGGATGTGGTTTAAACTCTGTTTGGTATTTTGCACCAACTGCGTTCCTTCAACAACTTGTGTGGTTCCCATCTCCATCGCCCTAACCACTTGACCAGTTTCACGTTGGATGTTAGCAACAATTTCTGCGATTTGAGAAGTTGCAGCACTACTTTGGGCTGCGAGGACAGCAACTTCTTCAGCAATGACAGCAAAACCTTGAGCATCTTCACCAGCCCTTGCTGCTTCTATACCAGCGTTGATGGCTAATAAGTTGGTTTGCATAGCAATCTGGTTAATCAAAGCAACCACATGGGAAATTTGTTGTGAAGCTTCTCCAAGACGCTTGACTTTTTTGCCCGTTTCTCCTATTGTTTCTCTCAATCCCATGATGTTTTCGACTGTCAAGTCCATTGCTGCGCCACCAGTTTCAGCAGCCTTGGAGGCTGTACGAGCAACTTCTGCAGCTTGGGTTGCACTTTTTGAAACGGCTTGAATTGACAGTGTCATCTGGTCAACAGCATCTAGGGTCCTGCTAATTTCCTGTGCTTGTTTGAGGGATTCAACTGCTAGTTGACTCATTTCTCCGGAGTTGTCTGCGATCGCGGAATTCACTTGAGTCGCAGCCAGTTTTACTTGAGTGACAATTTCCCTGAGGTTTTCCAAAATAGAGTTAAAAAAGTCAGCGACAGTTCCAATTTCTCCAGCCGTGATTTCAGCACGAACTGTCAAGTCGCCTTTAGATGCGGCTTCCACATCATCAATGAGTTTCAACAGTTGCAGTTGTAACTGTTCTTTTTGGTCGCGTTGCTGTTGGGAAACTTCTTCTGCTGCTTTGCGTCCCAGTTCTGCTTGCTCAAAAAGATTAGCTCTCTCTAAAGAAAGTCCTAAAAGTCTGGCAAATTGCTCAAACAAATCTATTTCAGATTGTTGCCATAAGCGGGCTTGGGTACATTGATGAGCAATTAATAAACCTAGCAATTTGTCACCTAACAAAACTGGTGCTACCAAGTTGGCTTTCACGGCAAAGGGTTCTAATTGTTTGATGTAGCATTCAGAAAGACCAGCTTTGTAAATATCGTTGATAGCAATCACCCGACCTTGGCGATATTTTTCTACATAATCCTTCAAACAAGGGTCGTGAATTTCTGCACCAAGAGCAACAGGATAACCAGCAACGACTGATTCAGCAATAATACTTCCTTGGAGATTTTCATTGATTTTATAGATAACCACTCGGTCTGTTTTCAAATATTTACGGATACTTTGAATCGCCAAATTATAGATATCGTGAGTGATGTGAGTTTTAGACAAATGGATGGCAAGGTCTTTGAGTGCTTGTGTGATCTCTAGCAAATTCACCCGTTCTAAGGTCAGTCCAACTTGAAGGGCTAACTGCCTTAAAAAAGTAATTTCATAGGATTGCCAAACATGAGGTTCTTGACAGTGGTGAGCAATCAAAAAGCCAAAGACTCGTTCGTCTTGAATAATGGGTACTACCAAATTTGCTTTGATTTGCAATCGGTGCATTAAGTTCAAATGGTCGGGCGCAAAACCTGCTTCTAAAACGTTATTGACAGCCAGAATACGACCTTGTTTATAAGCCTCAATGATTTCCCTATCAATACAGGTATCTTTAATTGTGTCTTCAAGAGCAACAGGGAAACCCGAAGCAACAGATTCTGCTATGACTTTTCCACCACCATGAATGTTTAAGTGATAGATAACGACTCGGTCTGCTTTCAAAGCAGCTCGTGCTTCCGTCACTGTCATTTGAAAGAGATCTTCTGCATTGAGAGAGGAGCGAATTGAGAGCAAGATATTTGTTAATGACTTTAATTGCTCTGATTCTGTAGTACGTTCTTTTAGCAGAGTTTGCAGTTGATCTGCCATTTGGTTAATGTTAGAAGCCAAAGTCGCAAGCTCGTCTCTACCCTTGACCATAATTCGAGTATCGAGATTACCCATACCCAATCTTTTTACGGTCATGGTAGCGGCGATAATTGGCTGCATCAAACGGTTAGCTAGTATTGCTGCTATCCCACCTACAACTAATCCCGCGATCGCAGTTCCGATCTGCAACACTAGCAATAACTGTCTCTGCGTTGCAAAAGCCACTGCTGTGTTTGTACTTAGAACTAATTCCCATTTTAAATTTGGCAAATTTCTCACTGTTTGCCAAGGTACATAAGTAATTAATTCCTCAGTATTATTCTTTTTATTCCATACAATACTTGTGCTAATTTGTTGTTTAGTTTGCAGTTGTTCCCACTCAAAAATTTCTTCTTTAGCATTTTTTCCTATATTACTTTCCTCCGTAGACATAAAAATTTTACCTGTAGCATCTATGAGCTGGTAATCATCCTGACTGTTTTGTGGTGTTATAATGACGTTTTGTAAGAATTTTGCAGGAATTACAGTCCGGATAATATAAATTGTCTTACCAGTGTCACTATCTTTAACAGGTGCGGCTAGATAAATTTTTCCTTCTAAATTTTTATTATCTAAGGATTGGCTAATATAAGCTGAATTAGTTTTGAGAACTGCTTGAAAATACTCCTCATTCTTTGGATTGGGAATGGCTTTTCCTTGTGATGCGGCGACTAAATTTCCATTGAGGTCAAATACGGCTATACTTTCATAGCTGTTTTCCCTTTCTAAATATTCATTTAATTGATATTCTATTTGCTGACGACTTGTTACATCTCTTAATTTCTGATTTTGTAAAAATGGTAGCTTAGAGAGTAACTGAATATCTTCATACCGTCTTTGCATGAAACGGGTGATATTATTTGCTAGTAACTGAGCTTTATCTTGTTTGTTATAAGTGATGTCTTTTGTCGTTGAGCGATCTACTAAGTAGTAAGTAAATGTTCCTACAACTAAGACTGGTACAGTTCCAATGGCAAAAGCAAAAGCAATCGCCTTTGTACGCAAACTCTTGCGTTTGAACCATGCTATTACATTATTTATACCTGACTGTAGGTGATGAGGTTTCGATGGATAAATAATGTCTTTTTCTATCGATAAAACCAAGTTCTTATTCAAGCCAGTATTTTTAGTTTTTCTATTGTTGTCAGAGTCAAGAATTTTAACCATCTCACAATCCTTCAAGGTGTTATAATTAAATTAATGAGTGACGAAATTGTCCAACATCAATTTCTGTGGATTTTCTTCTATGCTTATTTTTTGTCTCACCAGAGACTAAAATAAAACCAATAACGCATATAAATTTCCTTACCCCACACCTTACGCCCCGCCCCTGACACACTGTTGTAAAAACCTATAAATTCCAACCCAGAAATTTTTTAATTTGAGGAACTAAGGTTAGAGGATCAAACAGTTTGGCGATCGCACCTAATTTTCGGCATCTTCACATCTAAAAGGATGGCATTTGGTTTCACTTCTTGTGCTTTGACTAACCGTTCTGCACCCGTTTTTGCTACATAAACTTTCCAACCACCAAAGGTTTGACGACATACGGTAACAATTTGTTGTATGTGAGGTTTATCAGCAACACATAGAATTTGTTCTGTTATTTTGGTTACCATCCTAATAAACATTTCTATATAAGCAGGAAGCAACTCTGCCTAGAAATGGGTAGAACTGCATATGCTCTAATAAGAAAGATAGATAAACAAAATGAGGAAATTCTGAGGTCTTCAAAAGTCAGTTATTGAGATGTAACTATTTATATGTATAAAAATACAGACTGAGAGATTTTATTTCCACGAGAGTATTTCAGCAACCTGAGTTGGTAGTACCAAGGGGTCAAAAGGTTTGGGAATGACGCCTGCAACATCTAGTTGGGCAAATTGGTGTAGGTCTGTCCTTAAAACTTTAGCAGTCAGCAAAACTACGGGAATCTTTTGAGTCACCGGATTCTTTTGTAGGGCGTCGAGCAACGTTAGCCCGTTATCGTTGGGCATCATTACATCCAATAGGATAGCATCAGGTAGTTCAGTTTCCGCTAATAGTAGCCCTTCACTTCCGACGTTAGCCATCAGCACTTGCCAACGTCCTATTTTCTCTAGAGAAGCTTTAATAATAGTACACAGGTTCTTTTCGTCATCAATAATTAAAATCCGCTTTGTTGACATATTGAATAGGGTGTAGGGTGTGGGGTGTAGGGTGTGGGGTGTCGGGTGTGGGGTGTCGGATATCTTTCTCTAAACGACCTTCAACTCACAGCCTTAGCCTTTGCCCAATAATTAGCTAGGGGTGAACTGATTTGGGCAAAGTGAAGTAAAAAACGCTACCTTTCCCCAAGACGCTTTCTACCCAAATTCTACCACCATGTTGGTGTATTATGCTACGACAAATAGCTAGACCTAAACCTGTTCCGCCTTTTTGACGAAAGTCATCGACATACACCTGCTGAAACCTGCCGAAGATAGCTTCTAGCTTATCATCAGGAATACCTCGTCCTTGATCTTGAACTTTAAATAAAATAGAGTCTGATAAATCTTCAGCGATCAAAGTTATTGTACTGGTTGAAGGAGAGAATTTAATGGCATTGCTAATCAGGTTGATAAGAGTTTGAACAATGCGGTCTGGATCTGCCATGACTTGTAAGGAAGTCGGTATAATGGAGAGCATAACAGAATTTTGCGCTGCTAAAGGTTGTAAAGCTTCCACAGACTTTTCCATGAGGTCACTAGTATCGCACCAACGCTTGTCCAAAATGATGTTGTTTGCTTCTAAGCGTTCCAAATCAAGAATATCGTTTACCAAGCGGACGAGACGATCTGTGTCGCTGACAGCAATGTCTAACATTTGTTTGACCATTTCTGGTTGATCATCTAATGTTCCTGCGGCGAGTAATCCTAAAGAACCACGAATTGAGGCAAGAGGTGTTCGCAATTCATGACTAACAATAGAGATAAACTCATTTTTCATTTCCTCAATTGCCCGCTTTTCCGTAATATCTTCTACTATACCAACATGACCGATGAGTTCTTCCGTGTCAGACAATAGAGGCGCTGACTTAACTCGGCAAAACCGAATATTTTGATGAGAATTAACAAAACGTACTTCACTGTAGTATTCCTGCTTGGCTGCTATCGATGCATTCCATTCAGCCATCATCATTTGTATATCATCAGGATGAACGAAATCCTTCCAATCACCCAAACCTTTTTCAAAGGTACAGCCACAAATTGCTTGACACCGAGGATTGGAGTAAATATTTCTTCCTTGTGCATCTGCTTTGAAAATTCCAATAGGCGCAAACTCGCATAAAGAACGAAATTGAGCTTCGCTACGCCGCAATGCAACTTCTACCCGTTGGCGTTCGTGCAGTTCTTCCTCTAGTTGTTTATAGAGTTTTGATATTTCAAGAGTCCGCTGTTGAACTCGAACTTCTAACTCTTCATTGAGTTGCTTCAATGTATCTTCTACTTGTTTACTTTTAGTAATGTCCTGTGCAATCCCTATAACACATTCTACTTCTCCATCCTCATTCTTAATTGCAAATCCCCTGTCTCGAATCCACCGCATCTCCCCATCCGGGCGCACAATACGGTACTCTTCATCCAATTTTCCTTTCATTATGTTTTCATAATAAACAGCTTCTACATAATTTCTATCTTCTGGATGGATAGCATCAACCCATTCCCTACTATTGGCGTACAAACTTTCCTTGTTGCGCCCCCAAATATATTCATATGCAGGACTGACGTAGAGGACTTTTGACTTGAGGGGATTTGAAATCCACAACATATCTTGAATATTTTCTGCTAGTAATAGAAATTGCTTTTGTGTATCCTTTAAAGCAATTTCTATTTGCTTGCGATCGCTAATTTCCATCACAGTTCCCAGCATCCGTATTGCTTGAGCTTCATTGTTATAGAAACATCTTCCCTTTGATTCCATCCAATGGATGCTACCATCAGACCAAACGACTCGGAATTCCTGATGAAAATCATGCTGCTCAATCCTGGCGTGATTCAAAGCCAAAACCACCATTTCTCTATCATTTGGATGAATACAAGCAATAACAGCTTCGTAAGTTCCAGGAAAAGTACCGGGAGATAAACCAAACAAGCGTTCGTGACTACCTGACCAAACAACTTGATTAGTCAGCAAATCCCAATCCCAAATTCCCATGTTTGTAGCTTCTAATGCTAGGGTAAGTTGCTGATTAAGTTTAGTAAGTTCTTTCGCATTACACATAATTTAACTAATCACTAATGGTTAATAAATGACTCTTTTATATTTCGTTATAGATAGTGATTCAACCCCATTCTTACCAGAGTCACTAAATCTTTCCTTCTCTTCTCCTAACAGAGACGCTACGAGTTCACGTTGGCGCAGCCTCTCCGCTTCGGAGAAGTATACCGTTCGCGGTAGCGTCCCGGAGGGAAGGGAACGAGACGCTGCGCGAACAATTTTGGTGAGGGACTTACTCCGTTTGGCTTCACGAGCGGTCGCTTTCCTTTAGGTTCTGTCAAAAGGAGTTGGGATTTTCCTTCTGTTCTCTGACTTTCTTGTTAATTTATCGTTTAGAGATCCGTTTTTGTTATGCTAGTACAACGAGGCAAAAGTATAAAGAAAGGTAAGCGTTCAGCTATTAGCCGTCAGCAGTCGGCTTTGAAACCTGTTTCCCTTGTATTTTCTGGGCGTTTCTGACACCATTATAAAGGTCTCTATGGCTGATAAAAGTCGATGGCTGAGTGCTGAGGGCTAAACGCTAACAAAGAAAGAATGTCTACTGTGTCAGCTTTTTACCTGTTTCAAATGGTAGCTTTATGTCCGTTCCCCCTGTACTCATACAGGTCAGTATAAGTAACCCATTTATTCTAAATTGGCAAAAGGGTAACTAAATTAACGTTTTCCTTAGTAAAAACTATATCAGAAATGACTTTATTTTGCACCACCCAAAAGTTTACTCTTGAAGTTATAATTCAATTGCAAGTCCTGAAAAGATTTTTTTTGTCTGAGTTTTGTCCGTTCTAAACGATTAAAAACACGAGTTAACACTTCTTGCTCGACAACTGGTTTTTGCACATAATCATCAGCTCCTACTGAATATAAATGATGTATCATTTTGGGTTCTGAATGGATGGAGAGAAACAGTATTGGTAAATGATTCCAACGTCTGTCATTACGGACTACCTGGCATAATTCGATACCATTAAAATTTGGCATTTCAATATCTAAAATTAGCAAGTCAGGGATAGTGGCTTCTAAAACCTGCCAAAAATTTTTTGGATTTTGTAATGTAGTGACTTGAATATCCCAATGACCTAGCAACTTTGCAACATGACTCAGCACTAGAGGATCGTCATCCACAATCATAACTTTAGCTTTCGTAGCAGTATATTGGTTAAGTGCTTCCTCCACGGTAGAAACTACCAAATTTACAGGAGTTGATTTTTGTAAAAAGGCGTATGCTCCTAGACGTACAGCTTCTACGCGAACGTGAAATTGATTAGATGCTGTAAAAATGATGGTAGGTATTTCCATTTGCTTTTGAGTCATGTCAGAGAGAAATTCTAGCGCCTTTTCTGGTGAATTTTCCTGTAAATCACCAATAGCAATATCCAGTAAGATAATCTCAGGAGGTTGCTGGGAAACTATATTTCTTGCTGATGTTAGCGTCGTCGCTACTTCTACCTGAAAACCTGAGATGACTGCCTGTTGTTTAATATTATTAGTCAGGACAGTATGACAATCTACTATGAGTAGTCGTGGTAATTCTAAATTCTTTCTGGGTATGGTAAAGACGACAGGCTCAGATTCCTGTGGTTTTATTGCTTCTTTTAGGCATTTTATTAATTTCTCAAACCTATTTAAAAACAAGGCTGTATGTTTCTGCCAATTTGCTAAAGCTTGTAGCAAAAATTCAAGTTCCCATACAATTTTTGCACTCTCCAGTAAACCGGAACTCCCCAGAGAACTAGCTAAATCATAGGCGTCTACTTGTGCTTGCTTGAGCAAATTTTTTTCTGGGTTTCCTGTTAATAAGTTTTCTAGTAAATGCTCAAATAACTCTAACTTGTCTTTCAGTCTCGGTTGCAAATCATCCCTAATCACTGGAAATTCTGTGTCAGATTGGTGTTGTTCAGGAAAGTGAGTCTTCGGTGGCGTGTTAAACTTTCGTTTCCTTCTCTGCTTGACCTCTTGCTTTCCTAATAAAGACTTACTACCTGGGGCTACAACGATTCTTTTCAATTTTTTACCCTTTGTGCTGAGCGGTTGTTGTAATGTTTGCTTGAGCTTTTTTATTAAGTATGTCAACCGTGTTAATAACAAGTTTGCACTTACCCTCCAACTTATGAGAGTTTTCAGCAAAAATTCCGTTTCCCGTGCAACTTTTGAACCCATAGGTAAACCGTAAGACCCTAAAGAGCCGGCTAGACGGTGGGCTTCTGCTTGTGCTTGCTGAAGTAGGTCGTTATCTAGATTACCAGTCGATAGATGTATTAGTGCTTGTTCAAACAACTCTAAGCGTTCCCCCATCCCTTCGTAAAAATCTGCCCACATCGTTTCTACTATAGCCATAACTTCAGCTTCGGGAGATGAGGGAGAATACTGTATTTCTTCATTTACTCCCTTGGTCCCCTGCTCCCCTGCTCCACTTGCTTCCTTTGTCTCCTCTTCCTTGAGTCGATAACCAACTCCATAAACTGTCTCAATCAAATTTGTGGTCATTCCTGCGGCTTTCAGCTTTTGTCGCAAACCCTTAATTTGAGTTGTCACAGCCTCTTCCCCAGGACATTCAGAGGATTGCCAAATGCTATTGATTAAAGCAGCACGACTAAATATCTTCCGGGGATTTTTGAGAAAAAGCTCTAGCAAACCATATTCTTTAGGAGTGAGGTGAAGACGTTTTTCGTGATAAGTGACTTCTCTTGTGTCAGAGTCTAGCCGTAAGTTTTCCCAACAGAGTAATGTAGGTAAAAATTCCTTTCCCCTCCGTAAGAGTGCTCGAATCCGAGCAACTAACTCTCGCATTTCAATGGGTTTGATAAGGTAATCATCTGCACCCGCCTC
The DNA here is from genome assembly GCA_035967975.1 of Scytonema sp. PMC 1070.18. Classification (GTDB taxonomy): domain Bacteria; phylum Cyanobacteriota; class Cyanobacteriia; order Cyanobacteriales; family Nostocaceae; genus Scytonema. The sequence continues at coordinate 19,951 of JAWQFQ010000043.1, read as the reverse complement.
CATACCTTGGATACGGAGGTTGCTACTATCATTTGCAGTTAGCATTAAAATGGGGGTTTGATAGCCTTCTGCGCGCAACTTCTGGCAAAGACCAATGCCATCAAGTTTTGGTAGCATGACATCCACTAAGAGTATGTCATACTCAAATGCTTTTGCGAACTCCAACCCTGTCAGACCGTCGCTTACACTTTCAATGTAGTAGTCATAGCCTTTGAGTGCTTTTGTAAGCAGTAAAGCAAAGTGTTCATTATCTTCTATTAAAAGAATTTTCATACGAATTTCTTCCCTCAAAAAACATTCCTGCTAGCGTAAAAATGGGGATATAGAGTGTGAGGTGTAGGTTGTAGGGGAGAAGAAATTTTTCATGGGTGGATGTGAAATATTGTGGGATTGACTGACTTGAAACTGAGGAGTGAGAAGCACCGAAAGGAGAACTTCATCTAAAAAGAATTATCCTGCACCCACTCCAAAGTCATAATTGTATTACTAAACACCCTGATCACTTAAGTAATAGCCGAACCTCGATATAGTACGTAGAGGTGATATCTTCAGTATCAAATAGATACTATAACTTATATCTAGAATAATATGATTTCCTCCAAGGTTTCTCTAAGTTTTCTCAAATTTTTCTCAGTTTTTTTTCTCAAATGGTTAAAGGCAAAACATGAATATTATTGTATCAAAGTAAAGATAAGGTTAAAAAGTGCGTTCTTAACTCTAAATCAATTGTTTTACCAACTATGGCTCAAGGGCAACAAAGTACAATTATAGGTATCTACGAAGTGTGTATTGGCGTCCGAGAGCCAATTTCAGCGATTCAATACTGGGAACAATTTGGCTATCGTATTGGTCAAACCGGGGAATTACCCGCCCAGACGGCTTATCAACTTTACGGGGTTAATTCATTTTTACGTTCGATTCGCCTCTATCACCAAAATGCAGATCATGGTTTGATTCGTTTGATGGTTTGGCAAAATCCTACTAATGAGGGGTTGGGGATCGCTTCAATGAAGGTTAAGGGAAACCGTTGGGGAACGTCCTTAACAGCTGATGTGTTGAATATATTAAACAATGTTGAAGAGGCAAAAGCAGCTGGTTGGTCTATTAAGTATACCTATCCTTACTGGGAAGTTATTTACAACAAACACAGAAAAAGCCGTCCTTTCGTTGAACCAGCAGTAGGAGTGCGCGAAATGCTCCTCCTGCAACCCCTGTGGCGACAGGTTTTGTTTCAACGCTTCGGTTATACAATGCCGCTTTATGGAGATATTCACCAAAGTTCTGCCTTCAGGACAAGCCAGTTTACTCACATGGGGATGATTATTCAGGATGATACGAAGGAAACCCTGAAGTTTTATGATGAGGTTATGGGCTTGTTGCGCGTGCGTGATGACGTTGAAACGAGTTATGAATCTTCTTTAGCCGGTCGAGCGTTTTTTGAACTCCAACCAGGGGAAAGGTTTTATGTCACAGCCTTTGATGATCCCCGGTCTTCAACAACAGATTTATCTGCAGCCCGTTCTGGTAGGCTTTATATCATTCGTTTCCCCAATTCCATGAAGTTAGATGCTCGATATGAAGCAGCGCAACCGGGGTCTTTGGGTATGTGTTTGTACACCTACCGCGTCCAAGGACTCAATTGGTATTGCGATCGCCTCATTGCCAGTCCTGTACAAAAATATACAACAATAGTTGCCAATGAGTTTGGGGAGATGAGTTTTTCCTTCGTAGCACCAGATGGCTACTTTTGGACGTTGTTAGAAGCTTAATTAAGTTGTTACAAGATTAGTAAAGACTTGTAAACTTTAATTTAGGAGCTTCTAGCAATGCCAATCGAGTACCAAATCAAAAAGTGGTTTACCTTAACTTTCCTTGGTACTGCTTCTGCACTTTTACTGACATTTGTGAGTACTGCTTCCAGTATTTATTTCTACGGTAGTAGAAATCAAGCAATCAGAGCCGATGCTGCTATTGTTCTGGGAGCAGCCGTGTGGGGAGACCAACCATCACCAGTATTTAAAGAAAGGATTAATCACGCCATTAATCTCTACAAAAAAGGGATTGTCCGCAGCATTATTTTCACTGGTGGTATTGGCGAAAATAAAGAACATCCCGAATCCGTCGTGGGTAAACGTTATGCAATCAAGCGTGGGGTCAAAGAAGCTGATATTCTCGTGGAAACTGAATCTCGAACAACTTACCAAAACCTCACAAAAGCTTGGGAAGTCGCCTCTCCACGCCAATTCTCCAAGTTTCTGATTGTGAGCGATCCCTTACATCTCAAACGAGCTGTATTCATGGCGAGAAACATGGGAATGGACGCTTATCCCTCCGCAACACCCACTACCCGCTATCGCACTTTGAAAACTCAGTTCCAGTTTCTCATGCGCGAGACATATTTCTACTTTGTCTACCTCGTCCTAGGATATTAAAACCTACACCCTACACCCCACACCCTTCATCTCACGATTCCGGAAGCGGGAACCTTTCCCCTGCTAAATAAGCGTCAAAATGCTTTTGGAAGTAAAGCCAAGAGGTCATATCTTCCCCATCAAGAAAGGATTTTGGCGCATTCTTGTACAAAGGAACACGAGTATTTATTTCATCTTGAAGCAGTTGTGGTAACTCGCTCAAACCATTGACTTTGCTCCCATAAGCACTGTAGATAAGTTGACCAGAGCGATCGCCCATCTTCATCCAAGGAAGCCACTGACCAATTCGATCCCAACTCAACTTCAACTGAGTGACTGAGGGAAGTTCGGAATTGATTAAATCTGCGGTGGGAACAGTAATTTTAAATAGCTCTGCGGCTTGATATATGGGTTGTGGACTGTAGGGAGCAAACTTGGGATCTTCCGCCAGAGGATTAGGGTAAGTAGGAAATATATCAAATACAAAAGTTGTACTTTCCCCCTCCACTGGTGCTGGAAACTTACCTTTAAAATGACCATTGACGGGATTATTAGCAACATGCATCACACTAACTGTTTCCCCCGTCCAAGGATTATCCCATTTATGTAATATTTCATCGGTTTCTGGGTTGAGATAGTAAGTTAATTCTCTAGAAGTAAAATCCCAACTACCCTCTTCTGTGGGAATACACCGACTAACGCTCATACCCACCATGTTAAAGAGGAGTTTTTTCTTCTCGCCGGGTATAAAAGCATAAATCTTACCCTTCCAACTGAGAAAGGTTGATGCACTCACCTCAAGAGATGAACGAGTTTTCACCCAGTGCTGGGTATCAAATTCTTTGATTTCAGCAACCATTTATAAATCCCAAGAATCCACTATAGCAGCTAATGGCTAATTGCTTTTTACCATTAGCTATTAGCAGTCCTTACAAAAATTTTACATTTCATCTAAGACTGCTATATCTTCCATCCTAAGCTGCTTTTGATACTTTAGAATCTAATCGACGAAACAAATAAATCCATATTGGAATGGAACTATTAATTGCAATTAGTCTGACTAAGTGACCAGCTGTCACAATTTCTACATTATGATGCAATGAAAGGGCAACTAAGATCATTTCCGCCGCGCCTCCTGGAGCGGTTACCAAAAGACAGGTTAACCAGTCCCAAGATGTTAATTCCATGGCTAATAGGGTTGCAATTCCCCCAGCAATTAGGGTCATTGCTACGGACATGAAGGCGTAGGCGATCGTCTTTTTACCTAAAGTCGGTTTGTTTCCCCAATACTCACCAATAGTAATACCTAAAAGCAGTTGTCCCACTATGTTAACTAAAGGCGGTAAAGTTAACTGAATACCCTCTATAAAGGGCAATAAGCCGAGTATAGGATTAAACAGTATACCAGCTACTATAGCACCAAAAAATTCAGCAGCGGGAATTCTGCTGAGGACGGCAATATACACTAATAATACACTGAACAGTAGTGCTAAGAATAGTAATCCTAATTGGGACGGTTCAAAACTTAGTAAAGCACCTCGAACGGGAAGCGCTTGCGGATAAACTTGACTTCCAGATGATACTCTCGCGATGAGAGGAATCAGAAAAACTACGGTGGTAACCCGAATGGCTTGTACCAATGCTACTAAAGAAACATTTTTATTGTAGTCTGCGGCGATCGCTGACATAAGTCCCACCCCACCGGGAACTGTTGCTAGCAATGCTGTCAATAAATTAGATTTGCTCAGACGAGAGTAACCATAACCGATACCAGTACCACATATCAACAGAAAGAAAGTCAGGAAAGTAAAAATTGGGACGTAAGAAGCTACAGTACCCAGATGACCGTGAGCTATGGAAAAACCCACATTTAGCCCGACCAGTACCATTCCAGTCTTTCTAGCAGACCGATTCGGTTTGATAATATCATTGTATACAATACGGCTCCCTTGAAGCACCAATGCACCGGAAACAATACCACCAAATACCCAAGCAACCCCTCCAAAATTCAACTTGGCTAAAATTAGACTCAGAGGTAATGCCAAAAGCATTTCTAGAACAAGGATAATTAGCTGTTTTCCCAGTAGCTGCTGATTCGTAGAAGTTGTTTTTTCGTTGTCACATTCCTTTTTCCTGGTCTGCTTGTCAGTCGTTACGTTTACAATTTGATTCATTAATTGAAGTCTTGTTAATTAAAATGACAGATGATGTATCCAGATTAACGCGATTGTGGAAGCACCGCAGCTTCTGAGCGACATATATACTTTGAGCAGTCAGCGGTCAGCACTTCAGCTATCAGCCAAGAACTTATAGAAGCATGGATTTTAGCCAAATCACTCATCTCAATGTTCCCATGCAAAGTATAAACAATTAACTTCCATACTCCACAAACTTATTCTTTCCACAAAGCAATTCCACCTAGCAGACCAGTAATATTAGGCACAATTTTAACATGGGATGGTAAGTTAATCTTGACTTTATCCGTTTCACCACCGCCAATATATAGGTAATCGTAATTGAAAAGATGGTCCAACGATGCGATCGCCTTTTGCAAACGCCGATTCCACTTTTTCTCACCAGCTTTTTCCAAAGCCGCTCGTCCTAGCTGTTCCTCATAAGTTTCCCCTTTGCGAAACTCATGATGTCCCATTTCCAAGTTTGGCACGAGTTTGCCATCAACAAACAAAGCGGAACCAAAGCCCGTACCTAACGTAATCACCAATTCTACACCTTTTCCAGCTATCGATCCCAAGCCCTGCATATCAGCATCGTTTATGACCCGCACGGGTTTATCTAACTGCTTGGATAATGCTGTAGCAAAATCAAACCCAATCCAATCTGAGTCTAAATTAGCAGCTGTTTCCGTCACACCATTACGCACTACACCGGGAAATCCCACCGAAACCCGATGAAACTCCCCCTGCGTTGCAGCTAGTGCCAAAATAGCATTAATCACAGCCTCCGGTTTAGCAGGTTGCGGTGTTTCTGTTCTCGTTCTTTCTGTTAAAGGTTTTCCTGTAACATCCAAAACAATAACTTTGACTCCACTACCACCAATATCAACAGATAGGGTACGGATAGCTCCATTTTTTTCAACTGTTGGGTTTTTCATTATGTGTGCTTGTTCACTGATTGATTGACATTCCTTACCTATTTTCTCCTTTGAAAGCTGCAAGTTATAAAGGATATCTATGCGTTTACACAACTTTAAACTGTTGAGCAAAGGTAGCACTTGAGTCCAACTATAAATTAGTGACACGCCATCAGCAATATTTGCTAGTGTAGAGATATCACAAATCGCACTGCTGGTGGCGATTGTCGCATCGTGTATTATCTATCGGGCAGAAATTATATACATTAAGTAAAAAAGACAGGATCATGACAGCTTTTAATGATAAAGTAAACCGCACTTATAGCCAAGAAGATGTACAGCAGATACTCCATCTGGCGATCGCCCATCAAGCTAACGACCAAAATCAAGAATTTTCTTACCAGCAGTTGGTAGAAATTGCGGAAGAATTAAACATTTCTTCAGATTTACTCCGACAAGCAGAGCGAGATTGGGTAGAGCAACAAGGAGAAATGCAACAACGACAGGCTTTTAACACGTACCGCCAAAGCAAATTTAAGCGACGTTTTGGCAAATATACAATATTTAATATTTTTTTAGTGTCTCTAGATATGCTAACCGATGGGGGTCTTTCCTGGTCACTATATATTTTACTAGGTTGTGGCTTTGCCCTGGGACTTGATGCTTGGAATACTTTCCAAACCCAAGGCGAAGAATATGAGATGGCTTTTCAGCGGTGGCGTCGCAATCACCAAGTGAAAAAATTTTTCAACACAGTTGTTAACAAGTGGCTAAAAGCTTGGCAGATGTGAAAATAAGGGTGTGGGGTGTGGGGAAATTAGTGTTTCTCCCCCTACACCCTACACCCTTATTTTTTAGTCCTCGCTCTACCAACTAGCCACAGCTTGCTGAACAGCCTCATGTGCTTCTGTCAGAGACTGTTGGCGAGCGTCGTCACCTGCACCAAGGTTTTGTACATTGATAAATGTAACATCCCCAATTCCAATAAAACCGAAAACTGCTCTGAGGAAAGGTTCTTGAAAATCAAAGGGTGCAGCTGGACTTCCGGGGGAAAAGTCGCCACCACGAGACGTAATAATCAGCATCTTCTTCCCTTCAACTAAACCGTTAAAGCCTCCCTTCTCATCTACAGCAAAGGTGCGACCAACACGAATAATATGGTCAATATAAGCTTTGAAAACCGATGGGACATTAAAGTTGTACATTGGTATACCAAAGACGTAGCGGTCAGCAGCCAAAAATTCATCAATCAAACTATCTGACAGATCTATTGCCTTGGTTAATTCGGGTGTGCGAGCATCTGGTGGAGTAAAAGCACCAGCAATCCATGCTTCATCTACGTGAGGAACTGGATTATGACCCAAATCTCTGTAAGTCACTGTATCTCCGGGATGGGAGTTTTTCCAAGCACTGACAAATTCACTGGAAAATTGGCGCGAAAAAGAGCGCTCTCCACGAGGACTAGAGTCAAGGTGCAAGATGTGAGCCATAAATCAATCACCTATTTGATTAAAAAATATGGAATAGGGGCAAATACCCACTCTAAAAGCATTGACAATTGGCACAAAATACGTTATGCAACAACCGCCAATCACCAACAGTAAAACTTTTCTTCTGTATTAACTTTAAGCTACGTAAAGTTACTATGAGAAGTAGGCACTTAAAAGTAAGATACTTACTAAAGAGAAACTATGGAAGCTAGAGCGGAAAACCATAGCAGGTTGACTTGTGAGGTAGAAACCACACTGAAAGTGATTGGTGGACGCTGGAAGGTTCTGATTATCAGAGAACTCATGGAAGATGTCAAACGCTTTGGCGAATTACAACGAGCTTTAAGCGGAATTACTCAAAAAATGCTGACCCAACAACTTCGGGAATTGGAAGAGGACGGAATCATTAACCGCAAAGTTTACTCACAAATTCCTCCAAAAGTGGAATATTCATTAACGCCTTTAGGAGAAAGTCTCAAGCCAATTCTTTACGCAATGCACGAATGGGGTGTTAAATGGCTAATGGCTAATGGCTAATAGCTAATGGCTAATGGCTAATAGCTAATGGCTAATGGCTAATGGCTAATGGCTAATGGCTAATGGAAAAAAAAGCAATTAACAATTAACAATTAGCAATTAGCAATTAACAATTAGCAATTAACAATTAACCATTAACTATATTTTGCAACTCTTTAAGGCGAGCGAGAACTTCTTTGCTGTGGATTGCTGGATTCACTTTGACAAAAGTTTCTCGCAAGACACCATTTGGGTCAATAATAAAGGTGTGGCGCATGGAGATAAAGCTCAGCCAAGAACCGTAAGCCTTGCTGACTGCACCAGTTGTATCAGCTAACAGGGGAAATTTTAAGCCTTCGGAATCGCAAAATTCTGCATGGGATTTAACATCATCAGCACTAACGCCAATAATTTGAGCATTTCTCTGTAGGTATTCGGGTAAGTCCTGCTGAAAACGACGGGCTTCTAGGGTGCAACCAGAAGTGAAATCTTTGGGATAAAAATACAAAACGACCCACTTACCGCGCAACTCTCCTAAAGAAAGCTTACCATCGCCAGTGTTCGTAGGTAATGTAAAGTCTGGTGCAGGTTGATTAATAGCAGGAAGCTTACCACCAAGCGCATAAGCACCTGGGGCAAAATTCAACCAACCAATGACAGCAATACAGACGGTAATCAATATGCTCAGAAAAGCGCGACGGGGAATCATAATACAAACCAGAAATACAACTTAATATAAGTTTACAATTCCTGGCTACCATTCTCAGTTTTCTCAGCTTCAGAAGTGGTATCCACACTTTCGATGTATTGGCTGTCAAGGAGAAACGCGCCCTTGTTAAAGCGAATACCCCAGTACCCACCAGGGCGGCGGTCAAGAACTGTACCCTCTTCCCCAAGATGAATCACATCAGGGGGACGCAGCATAGGCATAGGTTCAGCCGTTTTTACATAAGGCGGGAGCGCGACAACACGCACTTTACTTCCAATGGCAAATTCTTTGGACATATTGAGCTATTAGCACTTCAGCATTCAGCACTTCAGCACTTCAGCACTTCAGCTTTGTGCTTTTAGCAGGAAAGCACTACTCAATCTAACATAACTTTAAGCTACTGACAATTATACTTTCAGCAGTCAGCTATCAGCTTTCAGCCAAAAACTTGTAGCTTATAGGTTTTAGCTGAATCGAAAGCTTAGTTTGTTCCCGTGCAAAGTATACCTTTCTACTGAATGCTGAATGCTGAATGCTGAACACCCTACACCCTATTGTTGTCCTCTGTTTTGATGACGAGAACGTCTTTCCTGCTTCATTTGCTCTAGTTGAGCCTTTTGTGCAGGGGTCAGAACTGCTTCAATTTGGGTTTTCTGTGACTCCATGAGTTGGCGCATTTGGGTTTGTTGTGCGTCAGTGAGATTCAAAGATGCAAATCCACCCCGACGATTTCTGCGATTTTGCACACCACCATTTTGCATGGAGGTTTTTAACTGTGCTCGTTGCTCGTCGGTCAGAATTTTGTCCATTTCAGCGCGGGTATTCTGGCGAATTATTTTAATTTGCTCTTGTTGTGCTTCTGTTAACCCTAGTTGCTGCCACATACCCTTACCCTTTTGTCTCATCTGCTGTGCAACCACAGTGGGTGAAGAGGTAATTGGTTCTGCTTTGACGGCTAGGGAGGTAGCTGTTAAAGTGAGAGCGATCGCACCTGCAATAATTGACAAACTTCTGAGTTTCATTGACTTTTTCTTAGGTTTCTTTTGTTGATGTCACCATCATAGGAATTGAGAATATAAACTCACATGAGAAGAAAGTCATGAATACACCCATGACTTTAGTCACGGTTGAAATAAGTAATCGTACAAAATAAATTATTTAGTTGGGAGTGGTGACAGGCAATGGGCAATGGATAATAGGCAAGAGGCAAGAGGCAATAGGCAACGGTGCTCTTATACAGCGATTTTAATTGGAATAAAAAATAGCTCAATATTTATTCGTAGATGTAGGTATAGGAATCCGGTTTGATTTGGTGAACTGATTCGTGTAGGCAGGCAATAGGGAATAGGCAATCTTGCTACAGGAAATCAGGTCTTGCGAGTGGTACGGAATTTTTTCAAAAATCAAATAGGAGTCCTATACTTGGTATTGAATACTAGCAGACAAAGCTGATTCCCAGAAAATTTACAGTTTGTCAATCCGTAAATTTCCTGATTTTTAACAAATAGATTAGAAAAATAACAAAGTGTTAATAGAGGACTCCTATTTGATTTTTAAGAAGCTAGGTACACTCTAATTTCTAGAATCCTATAGCAAGATTGCCTATTGCCCATTGCCCATTGCCCATTGCCTAATATCAAACCGGATTCCTATAACTAACTGTTACCTCAAACATAGTATGAGTCGCCCAATCCAATTCAACAATCATCCTTTTAGGTTCCTACTTTATTTGGAGTGGGGATTGCTAGCATTTGCTGCTTTTTCCGCCGCTCTACCATATCCTTGGCATAAAGTTTATACTCGGTTTCCCGAATTAACAATTTGTAGCTTAACCATGTTTGGGTTAATGGGTTTACGACTGCCTACAGGGAACCAAGCTTCTAAGATATTATACACAGCAGTGGAATTTTTTTTAATTATAATCACTGGTTTTTTCGGAGGTAGAACAGCAAGACTTTTTCCTTTTCTCTATTTAATTTTAGTGACTCGTAGCTGTCTCATTTTTCAGTTACCAAGTCGCTTGGTTATCACAGGTTTATCATTCATGTTTTTCTTGCTTACATTTAGACAGCGATTTCCTCGAATACCTTTCTCACAATTTAGACAAGAACGTTTTTTATTTTTTCAAGAGCGTTTGTGGTTTTTTCAGTTAAGCTTTACGCTATTATTTGGATTGGCTCTTGTGTTTGTTTTATTATTAATGAATGCAATATTAGCTGAACGCCAGAGCCGAGAAAAACTTTCAAGTGCTCATGAAAAGCTACGTGAATATGCTCTGAAAATCGAAAATCAAGCAACCCTTGAAGAACGCAATCGGATTGCACGTGAAATACATGACTCTTTGGGACATTCTCTCACTGCTTTAAATTTACAATTAGAGACTGCTTTGAAGCTTTGGCAATCAAATCCAACGAAGGCGCAGACTTTTTTAGCAAGAGCAAAGGATTTAGGTTCTAAAGCGCTACAAGATGTGCGACAATCAGTATCTGCTATGCGTTTTCATCCCTTACAAGAACAATCTTTAGAACAGGCGATCGCCGGAATTATAGAAAACTATCAACGTAACACAGGTATTACCCCAATTTATCTCATCAATTTATCTGCTCCCATTCCCGTAGAAATCAGTACTGCTGTCTATCGTATTATCCAAGAATCCTTCACAAATATCTACAAGCACGCACAAGCCACGGAAGTTAAACTGGAACTAACGACAACTGCAACTAGTCTTCAATTAAGAATTTACGATAATGGTAGAGGGTTTGAGTTAACACAAAATACAACTGGTTTTGGACTGCAAAGTATGCGCGATCGGACTTTAGCACTAGGAGGTTTCTTTAAAATTAATAGTACACTTGGTTCGGGTTGTGAAATTACCGTTGATATTCCCTTACCTACAAAATTGATGCAATGATTAAAGTTTTACTGGTAGATGACCAACATTTAATTCGTCAAGGATTAAAAGCATTATTAGAACTAGAGACAGATTTAGAAATTGTGGGAGAAGCAGAAAATGGTGAAATGGCCATTCATTTAATTAGCGAACTAAACCCAGATGTGATATTAATGGATATTAGAATGCCGATTATGGATGGGGTAGCAGCCACACGAGAAATACAAAAGCGCTTTCAGGATGTCAAAGTTTTAGTTCTGACAACATTTGATGATGATGAATATGTGAAGGCTGCTATCCAAAATGGTGCAATGGGTTACTTGCTTAAAGATACACCATCAGAAGAGCTAGCTGTGGCTATACGTGCTGTTTATAAAGGATACACTCAGCTAGGACCAGGTATAGTTAAAAAACTTTTAACTCAATTTGTACCTGTAACACCAACTCAATCCTCATCTCCGCCGCCTAGCTTAGCGGAACTGACTCCGAGAGAAAAAGAAGTGTTGCGGTTAATAGCCACAGGCGCTAGTAACCGAGAAATTGCTCAAAAACTTTATATTTCCGAGGGAACTGTCAAGAATCATGTCACTAATATTTTGAATAGGTTAAGTCTACGCGATCGCACTCAAGCCGCCATTTTTGCCAATTCATTTTTGCCTTATTTAGAATAGTACACAATTAGTAAAATAATTGTATACACTCTTCTCTAAGAACACCTTTAGTCACCTTAATTTTTCTAAAACTCTTGGCAATGACTTCTTCACAAGATATATTGATTTGAGACTGATTCACTAAAACTAAATCTTCAATAGAAGCACCATAGACAATTTCTGAAACACCTGTCCAGACACACGCAGTTGCACACATAGGACAGGGTTCACCAGTGGTGTATAGAGTATAACCTTCTAGAGAAGGATTTTTAAGCTTAGCAGTTAAACCGCGAATCACATTAATTTCTGCATGAGCAGACGGGTCACTATCTCGACTCACGGTATTATGTGCTACAGCAACCACATGATTGTCTTTGACAATGACAGCGCCATAAGGCGCGTCTCCTTTCTTCGCCTCATCCAGCGCTAACTGCATAAAATCTTTGGAATCCATAATATAAGTGGAGTCTTGAGCAACCTTCGTTTTTGAAGACTATAACATAGTATTGTGATGATTTTTTCATGGCTAACGTGAATTATGCTTCTTAGCAAAGAAAAAACAGCATTTTACTTCAAAGACCTAGAAACACCTGTAGGTAAAGCTGTTAATTTAACCATTGCAGGGCTAGTTATACTGTCATCAGGAATTTTTGTCGCACAAACTTACAATCTTCCAGAATCAATCAAATTAAATCTAAATACGGTAGATAATGTTATAATAGTAGTCTTTGCCATTGAATATCTACTGCGTTTTTGGTGTGCTGAGAAAAAGATTGAGTATCTCTTCAGCTTCTATTCAATTATTGATTTAATAGCGATTTTACCATTTTTTATAGGATTGGTAGATATCAGCTTTATTCGACTGTTGCGATGGTTTCGGATTTTAAGATTAATTAGATTCTTTAATAAGAAGCTTTTGTTTGGTGTTAGTAATGAAGATGGTATTATTTTTGTTCGGATCTTGTTTACACTGTTTGCAATTATTTTTGTTTACTCAGGTTTGATTTATCAAGTGGAACATCCTATTAACTCAAACGCTTTTGCAACTTTTCTGGATGCTTTTTACTTCTCTATTGTGACGATGACAACTGTTGGTTTTGGGGATGTGACTCCCATTTCTAAGTTAGGACGGTTGCTAACAGTATTAATGATTTTAACAGGTATTGCGTTAATTCCTTGGCAAGTCGGTGATTTGATTAAGCGATTGGTGAAGTCAACCACTCAAGTGGAAAATGTTTGCTCTAATTGTGGTTGGTCTTTACACGATACTGATGCTCTTTATTGTAAAATTTGTGGGACTAAGTTGAGACAAGATTCATAACTTTTGAATCAGTTGTAGGATTCAACGCATCTTACAAAGTTAGAAACCCGGTATCTCAAAGATACCGGGTTTCTCGCCTTTTACGAATGATGCGCGGAATGCTATAGCTGAGTGCTAAATGCTGAAGACAAGCGATCGCCTATACAAAGAATTAGTACAACTCAAGATAGAAGAATTCTTTAAATCTCTGACATATGTTTATACGAGAATAATAAATTTATTTGTCTATTTTCTTCTTATTATATGTATTTACCACATTTTATTGATTGTCTAGTGCCGATCGCTCTGATAGTTTCGGTCAATCATTTTGCGTATCCCGTTACTGCAAAACCAGAAGCGAACTTCTCAAAGACTTCATCCGCAGCTAGACAGCTAGTAACACCACAAAAGCTAGCTGTGGAGTTTTCAGAAATTCAAACCCCTACTGTCAACTTTCCCAAAGAAATATATCCAGAGGTTAAGTTTTCAGAAATCACATCACCGCAAATCCGAGTACAGGAAAATGAATATCTAACAATAATCACTCTACCAACTGACATCTTATTTGACCAAAAGGATAAACTGCGTGCAGACGCTAAAGATGTTCTAAAACAAGTCAGTCAAACAATCAACAATCGATATCCTGAAAATTGGCTGCAAATATTGGGACATACCAACTCAAAAGGTAGTCAAGAATACAATTTTACATTGTCAGAACAACGTGTCGCGGTTGTAGAACGATGGTTAAGAGAAGAAGGGGCTGTGAATGTATCCGTTATAACAAAGCAAGGCTACGGTGATACTCAACCTGTATCAGCCGTTGAGAACTCTGATTGTTCAGATAATATGTCTGGATGGAAAAACAACGGTCGTATTGAGATTGTTGTCCAAAAATTAAATAATCAGGTCTAAATACTCTAATGTGCTACAAACCCGCCAGAAACCCGGTTTCTCCAAGATACCGGGTTTCTAATTTTCGCAGTATTGATAGGACTATTGCCTATTGCCCATAGCAAGATTGCCTATCTTGTCTCCACTTATATATCAGTCTAGCTGTATTGGAATTAAACTTGAGTGAAAGAATTGCCGAGCGCTACTCATTGACATGAGGTAACACTACGCGATACATCATGATTCATGGTTTCATAAGTTTTTCACAATGCAAAGTTTTTTGAAGTTTGCGTTTCGTCAGCATGAGGAGGGATAGACATGGATGCTAGTTTGATCGTATCCAATATCCTAAATCCGCCAGTTCTGTTTTTCTTCTTAGGGATGACTGCCGTTTTTGTCAAGTCCGATTTGGAAATTCCTCCCCCCTTACCCAAAATTCTTTCGCTCTATCTGTTATTTGCAATTGGGTTTAAGGGGGGCGTAGAACTCATCAAGAGTGGAATTACCCAAGAAGTGATTCTAACGCTTTTAGCAGCTGTGTTAATGGCTTGTTTTGTCCCGATTTACAGCTTTTTTATTCTGAAGCTGAAACTGGATAATTACGATGCAGCAGCGATCGCAGCCACCTACGGCTCTATCAGCGCGGTTACCTTTATCACAGCGAGTGCTTTTTTGAGCGAGCTAAGCATTTCGTTTGATGGCTATATGGTAGCAGCCCTTGCTCTGATGGAATCTCCAGCTATCATCGTAGGTCTCATCTTAATAAACCTATTCACCGGAGACCAAGAAAAGCGTGACATTGCTTGGTCGGAAGTTTTGCAAGAGGCGTTTCTGAACAGTTCAGTGTTTCTCTTAGTTGGAAGTCTTTTAATTGGATTCTTAACGGGAGAACACGGCTGGGAGGTATTAGAACCTTTTTCTCAGGGAATATTCTACGGTATTCTTACGTTTTTCTTGTTAGACATGGGACTAGTGGCTGCCAAAAGAATTAAAGACTTGCAAAAAACTGGGTTTTTTCTGATTTCATTTGCGATACTGGTTCCAATACTAAATGCAGGCATTGGGTTACTCATTGCCAAATTTATTGGTATGCCTAAAGGAGATGCACTGTTGTTTGCTGTCCTCTGTGCTAGTGCGTCTTACATTGCTGTCCCAGCGGCTATGCGGTTAACCGTTCCGGAAGCAAACCCTAGCCTGTACGTTTCTACCGCTCTTGCAGTGACATTTCCATTCAATATTATTGTCGGAATTCCGCTGTATTTGTACGTAATTAACCTATTTTGGGGGTAATCGTATGCATCTTGTAAAAAAGATAGAAATTATTGCTAACTCCTTTGAATTGGGGAAAATTTTAGACAGCTTGGATAAAGCAGGTGTACATGGTCACGCTGTGATTCGGAACGTTGCTGGCAAAGGATTGCGCGCAGGACATGAAGATTTAGACATGACGATGCTTGATAATGTTTATATAATTGCATTTTGTATGCCTGAGCAAATCAAACCTGTTGTCGAAAATATCAAACCCCTGCTCAATAAGTTTGGAGGCACCTGTTACATTTCAGATGTCATGGAGATTCGCTCTGTAAAATGTGTCGCATCAATGTAATTTAGCTACCCCGGCTTAGCGCGTGTTTTGCGTGATAAGTCGGGAGAATTAACAAGGACTTTTTAATGAACTCAAAAAAAAATTTAATGGAACGTCGCAACTTTTTGAAGTTAGGAATCACAGGAGCATTTGGTTTGACGGTAACGGTTAACCATTTACTCTGGAATGTTGAACAGGTTCAGGCTGCTGAATTACCTTCAAATCCCCAATCTCTCAGTCCCGATGCAGCGTTGCAAAAGCTGATGTCGGGAAACGAGCGGTTTGTTCAGCATCAACCCCAACATCCAGATCAATCCCACCGGCGGTTGCAAGAAGTCGCTCAAGCCCAACATCCATTTGTAACTATTCTCAGTTGTGCTGATTCACGGGTACCCGCAGAAATTATTTTTGACCAAGGTATCGGAGATATTTTTGATGTTCGGGTTGCGGGAAATATCGCTACACCAGAAACCGTTGGTAGTATCGAATACGCGGTTGTCTTGCTGGGTACACCTCTGCTCATGGTATTGGGTCACGAACGATGTGGAGCAGTCACCGCCGCTGTACAAAACCAAGCGCTACTCGGTGATATCGGTACCTTTGTAAAAGCAATTAAACCCGCTGTGGAAAAGGTCAAAGAGAAGCCTGGTGACGCAATTGACAACGCTGTGGTAGAAAATGTTTACTACCAAATTGAACAGTTGAAGCGCTCACAACTTTTAACTGAGCGGATGCAGTCTGGTAAATTGAAAATTGTAGGAGGTCGTTACGATTTAGACACGGGTAACGTGGCTATCATCAACGCTTAAAAAAATTTACTTATAATTAATACAGGAATAGAAACCCGGTTTCTCAAAGAAACCCGGTTTCTCCGCAGCACGAATAATCCCAAACCGAACACACAACGAGACATTTAGACTTTATTAGGACTTACGTATTGACAGAAATCATCAAGTATGCAAATAATAGCCATTGCTAGCATCTCAAGCTTTGATTTTTCCACGTCAAAAGCTCGATTTCCTCACCTGTTTCAAGTTGTAAGGGCGAACAGCCGTTCGCCCCTACTGAATTTGAAATAACCATTATCCGTTCTACACATAATGTTCAATTTGTACAGTGCGTAAGTCCTATTTATCTCAAAATTTGTTGTTCTGAGACTTGTAATAGACCAATTAAAATCTGAATAAGAGGCCAGCCTACTAAACAGATGAGCGTGGATTTACGAGTGCTAATGTCTAATCCCTGACGCACTGCTACAATCACTGCAAGCAAACTCCATGCCGCTAATATTAACTCAATTGGTCTTCCCAGTAACGGAATTACAGTTAAAAAATTTAAGATTTGTGGTGCATATGCAAAGCCAATGGGACCAAGTAGATCGCCGTAAGTTGGATCTATCGGTTTTAACCACTGTCCAATCTTCCAAATTGTGAAAGTCCAAAAATAATAACCCAATACTATTGAAAGTGCATCAATCAAAAGACCTACTAATAGTATCGGTAAGGAAACTCGATTAATTATCCAAATAACAGCACTTCCCATCGCATGGGAAAGAGCAGCTAAAGTTACTATGATTAGGGCTAACCTATGAATTCTTTCTGTATTGCGAGCATTTTCGTATAGACTTGCGTTTAGAAGCAGAGCATACTTCAGTATCTTACACAATCCCTGTTTTGATTTTTTTTCGTTACACTCATTTTTTACAGCTTGCGAAGGATGACAAACCGAACAAAATTAGATTTAAATCGTTAATGGCTAATAGCTAATGGCTAATAGTTTTTTTAGCATTAGTAGCAATTAGCAATTAGCAATTAGCAATTAGCAATTTAGCCATTAGCCATTACCAATCTTCACGAAACTTCTATTATTGTATTTAAAACTGTTATATCTAACGTTCTACAATGTTTCGGTTTATTAAGCAACTACTGCTACATCTACAAGGTGAAACCATAAGATTGCTCGTTTTTGCAGGAGTGTTACTTTTGGGTTGGGGAACCGTTGCACCTGTAGGAACTCTGGTGTGGTGGCTGCGTGAAGGGAGTAAAGATTTGGGATTGAGTAAAAACCAAACACGAACATTATCAACAGCAGACAATCCCTCTAGTAGAATTGCTAAGTCCAAAAATATAAACTGTTACATTGTTTTCCTACCAGGAGTAGGAGATTTTTCTGCTAATCAATTGACAAAAGGAGAGGAATTTTTTTTGAATCGGTTAGCGGAAAACCATCCCAACTGTGTTGCGGTTCGGGATGTTTTTCCCTATTCAGCAGCAAACGAAAGTTTGGGTGGGCGACGGCTGTTAGCCCCTCTATGGCGTGCGGCGGAAGAGGCGGATGGTTGGTTAAAAAATGCAGATGTATTGATAAAAATTCGCAATCTTTGGCGATTTGCTATTTCTGCTGATGAACGCTACGGTCCTATTTATAACCAAGGAATTGCAACAGCAATTGTCGATCGCATGAATGCTGCACATCCCATAGAGAGATCGCACAACCAACCCCTCAAAATAATTCTGATTGGTACGAGTGGTGGAGTACAGGTTGCGCTTGGTGCAGCTCCTTACCTAAATCGGTGGCTTAATAGTAAACTTATTGTTGTCTCGATTGGTGGTTGCTTTGATGGCGATACTGGTTTTGAATCAGTAAACCATGTCTACCAGCTCAACGGTCGTCAAGACTGGATTGAGGACATAACCCGCGTTGTCTTTGCTTCAAACTGGTCTTGGGTAGTTGGTTCCCCCTTTAATCAAGCCCGTCGTCAAGGACGTTATACTGTTCTTAATACTGGTCCTCATACTCATGATGGGGCGAAAGGTTATTTTGGTACAGCGTATTTACCAGCTAAAAAAACGACTTACGTCGAGTTAACATTACAGAAGGTTAATCAATTACCTATTTGGTCTAAGAATATACAGACTTCCAATAAATAAATTCGACCTTTTGTGGCGGGCGACACGAGCCGCCTCGCCTCGTTCACGGGCGAGGACGCCCGTACCACAAGAAATTTTTGAAGACTTTTTTATTTGGAAGTTCCCTAAAATTTTTGGTGGGATGGACCCTTTCTTCTCTCTATTGCAAAGATTTATCCTTTCAAATGTTTATTAAGAAATGCGCTCGTTTTTTCCCAAGCATCCTCAGCAGCTTTGGCATTGTAACGAGTTCCTGAAGGATTAGCAAATGCATGGTCCGCCCCTTCGTACACGTAAATCTCAGCAGGTTTATCCAAAGACTTGAGAGCAGATTCAAAGGCGCGTACTGTCTTAACAGATGGGTTGTCATCTAACGCACCAAAAATTCCCAGAATTGGCATTTCCAGAGGTCGCAATTGTTTTGGATCGGTTTTTAAATCTCCTCCATAGTAAATAACAGCTGCAT
The DNA here is from genome assembly GCA_035967975.1 of Scytonema sp. PMC 1070.18. GTDB lineage: Bacteria > Cyanobacteriota > Cyanobacteriia > Cyanobacteriales > Nostocaceae > Scytonema. Next base: position 1,043 of record JAWQFQ010000043.1, on the reverse strand, counting down.
CAAGTTGCTTTGGTAATAGCAATGCTGTATTCAGTGACCAACTACCGCCAAAACACCAACCAATACTACCTATTTTGGTAGCTTCCTGATTCTTTTCCAAGTACTGATAAGCTTGCTGGATATTTTCCTTGAGCTGCTGTGTTTGATTTGCAGCAGTTTGTACTTGTTTTTTTGCTTGCTGTGGATTGTCAGCAACTTGACCGTTGAATAAATCTACCGCTAAAGCTGTGTAACCTTCACCTGCCAATCGACGCGTCATCGTCTTGATGTTATCATTGAGTCCCCACCATTCGTGAATCACGATTAGTCCTGGTAATGGTTTTGTAGCATTGGTAGGACGTGCCAAGTATCCAGTTATCGGTTTTTTGTTAAGAGTACCATAGGTGACTTCTTGTGCTTTAACCTCTTGTGCGGGTGTTTGTGCGATCGCACCAGATGCTATCGGGCGATCATATTGGTGAGACTGAAAAAGCCGACTACCATAGTCCGCAGCCACCGATGGGCGGTTATTGAATAGTAAAACAGACCAACCGATGACTAGTAGAAATGTCAGTAAGGCAATACCAAGTAACTTACGCATAATGGTTGTTGAGATTTACAGGTGTAACCTAAGTACAGGATTACACAAGTTCGTAGGCTTGATAAGTTATTCTCACCGACTGATAAAACCCAAACCTACACACCTGATAACTGTTCATTCATTTAATAAATCCCCACTCTTCAATAGTGATTGAGTGGGGAAACAAGAAAGCTTGGATCTCTTGTATTTATACACTTAACATTTATGACCTTTCCTCATATCTATCTTGAGGAGAGGATTGTAGTCAAGTTTGACTTGATACCCAAAACCCTCACCCCCTGCACGCACCTCTCTTAGGTTATCCTTGACTAAAGACTACTGGTGTATCTACGCAACCTATTTACGGAATGTTGCGTTATAAACATGAAGGAAACCTTACGATTTGAAATCAATTCGCTCAACTTGTGGTGTGAACTACCTACACCGACCTGAGGCAGGTACGGTGTAGGCTTCTGGCATCCCC
>JAWQFQ010000042.1:0-52268 GCA_035967975.1 Scytonema sp. PMC 1070.18 | reverse complement strand
GGGATCAACCAGTGCTTGAAATTACAGCCAACCACTTTTCAAACATCCTCTAAGGATTTAGTATTGCTATACTGTTGTTATAAAAATTCTGTGTTCTGATAAAATATAAAGGATTAGTGATAAAACAATGCAATCCAACAGAAAAATGTTAATCATTGCACATAGAGGAGCATCAGGGTTAGTTAAATTTGAAAATACTTTATAATCGTTTGAACAAGCCATTTTATTAGGTGTTTCCTTCGGAGAATTTGATGTAATAAAAACTAAAGATAATTTTCTTGTTTGTTACCATGATGAGTGCATTGATGGTAGTCGATTAGCGAATATTAATTATCAGCAACTTTTAGAAATGTCCCAAAAAAAAGGTTTTGTTATTCCATTAATAGAAGATATTGTTAATTTTTGTAAAGATAAAGTAAAACTTGATATAGAATTGAAAGAAATTGGTTATGAGGAAGAAATAGTCAGTTTAGTCAAAGGCTACTTAGACTATTCTGATTACATTATTAAATCTTTTCACGCTCGTTCAATTAAAGCTATAAAAAAGATAGAATCAAACATTATTACAGGGCTTTTACTAGGTAAAAGTGACCCTCAGACTTGCATGACTCGTTTATCAGAACTCTTTCTTTGAATATAGACTGTACGCAACAAAGGCCAATTTTGTTTCTCCCAATTATCAACTTTTAAGATTTAGTTTTTGTACAAGAATGAAATTGATGAAAAAAAATATTTATGTTTGGACAGTCAACGATGAAAAGTTGATGCTGCAATTAGCTAAAAAAGGAATTTATGCATTGATTACAGAACGACCTGATTTAGCCTTAAACATCTGCTGACCATAGCAGACCATTTTGCTAATTTTTATACTTGCCAAATATCCAAGTCCAAGCTATTACCCAGTGATTGAATCCGCTCATAGCGCGATAAATTACCATTCACCAAAAGTCAGTCCCGTTGCAATATTTGTCGGTTAAGGGACTTCCAAAAAATAAATTCGACCTCTTGTGGTGCGGGCGACACGAGCCGCCTGAGCTCGTTCACGGGCCAGGACGCCCGTACCACAAGAAATTTTTGAATCATCCCACGCTTGTGCAAAGCGGTAAGACGGGGGCTTATGCTTGGATTAAGCTAAAAAAGCAATCTGTTGCTTTAGAATAATGCTGCCAGCAAAGGCTAATCTATAACATAGAGACTTGTTAAGTTACATTAAACCACAGTTACCAAACAAAGCTAATTAACTATCGGCTATTAGCTATCAGCTTTTTAACAGCTGAGTGCTGACCCACCGAAGTTTGAGCGGTGACTTCCGTCGCTCAAATTTCTTCCTAAAGGTGGAAAGTCGATGGTCGAAGGCTAAAGTATCCGGTATCACATGATTCACAGAAGAGGAGTTAACATACCATGCAGCAGATTGTCAATCAATATGAAATGGATTTTCAAAGTGAAGCATATAAAGACGCTTACAGCCGCATTAATGCAATTGTGATTGAAGGGGAACAAGAAGCTTACGAAAACTACATTAGACTCGCTGACCTGCTACCGGAAAATAAGGACGAGCTCATTCGGCTTTCTAAAATGGAAAGTCGCCACAAAAAAGGATTTGAAGCTTGTGGTCGCAATCTTGCGGTCACTCCAGATTTACAATTCGCGAAGGAGTTTTTTGCTGAATTGCACTCCAATTTTCAAAAGGCAGCTGCTGAGGGTAAAGTGGTTACCTGTTTGCTAATTCAATCTCTCATTATTGAATGTTTTGCCATTGCTGCGTACAACATTTACATCCCAGTTGCTGATGACTTTGCACGTAAAATTACTGAAGGTGTAGTTAAAGACGAATACAGCCACCTCAACTTTGGTGAAGTTTGGTTAAAAGAACACTTTGAAGAATCCAAAGCTGAGTTAGAAGAAGCCAATCGTCACAATCTTCCTATCGTATGGAAGATGCTCAACCAAGTTGAGAACGATGCTCAGACCTTAGCAATGGACAAAGACGCTTTGGTCGAAGACTTCATGATTCAGTATGGAGAAGCCCTGAACAATATTGGTTTCTCAACTCGTGACATTATGCGCCTGTCAGCATACGGACTGAGAGCAGCTTAGACAAATAGCTAATGGCTAATGGCTGATGGCTAATGGTTAATGGCTAATGGCTAATGGCTAATGGCAATTAACAATTAGCAATTAGCAATTAGCAATTAACAATTAACAATTAGCAATTTACTCACCTTTTCCAACCTTTCAACGAAGGATAAGTCTAACACAACAATACATGTTTGGTCTAATCGGACACCTTACCAGTTTAGAACACGCACAGGCGGTAGCAAGAGAATTAGGCTACCCAGAATATGCCGATCAAGGGCTAGATTTTTGGTGCAGCGCACCGCCCCAGATTGTCGATAATATTACCGTCACTAGTGTAACGGGACAGAAGATTGAAGGGCGGTATGTAGAGTCGTGCTTTTTGCCAGAAATGTTGGCTACCCGTCGGATTAAAGCAGCGACGCGCAAAATCCTCAACGCTATGGCTCATGCTCAAAAGCATGGCATAGACATCACAGCTTTAGGCGGGTTTTCCTCAATTATTTTTGAAAACTTCAACTTAGAGCAATTTGGACAAGTCCGCAATATTAAACTAGAGTTTGAACGCTTCACCACGGGCAATACTCACACGGCATACATCCTTTGCCGACAGGTAGAACAAGCATCGCAGCAAGTAGGAATTGAACTATCAAAAGCGACTGTTGCTGTCTGTGGGGCGACAGGAGATATTGGTAGCGCTGTTTGTCGTTGGCTAGATGCAAAAACAGAGATTAAAGAACTTTTGCTAATCGCCCGCAATCAAGAACGCTTGCAACAACTGCAAGAAGAATTAGGGCGTGGCAAAATTATGTCTATGGAGGAAGCACTACCCGAAGCGGACATTGTAGTTTGGGTCGCTAGTATGCCTAAAGGCATGGAAATTGACCCCACTGTTTTAAAGCAACCCTGTCTGCTAATTGATGGTGGCTATCCGAAAAATATGGCAACTAAAATTCAGCATCCTGGTGTGTATGTTCTTAATGGCGGCATTGTAGAGCATTCTCTGGATATACAATGGAAAATCATGCAAATCGTCAATATGGATGTACCGGCACGCCAGTTATTTGCTTGTTTTGCTGAATCTATGTTGCTGGAGTTTGAGAAGTTATACACTAACTTCTCTTGGGGACGCAATCGGATTACCGTAGAAAAAATGGAGCAGATAGGTCAGGTGTCCTTGAAACACGGCTTTAGACCACTTTTGGTCTAATTTAGTTAGTGGTTAGTGTATAGTAGTTAGTTGCTTCTAAATCCTACTAACCACTAACGACTAACTACTATCCATTCTCTATTAACCTTTAAACTGTCACTGGTGAAAATGGCTACTACTGAGCGCAAACCGCTACTGTTGGATTTTGAAAAGCCGCTAGCTGAACTTGCTACGAGAATTGAGCAAATTCGGCAACTAGCAGAAGAAAATGGCGTGGATGTTTCTGGACAAATTCGTCAATTGGAATCACGCGCTATGCAACTGCGAGAGGAAATATTCAGTAGTTTATCGCCGTCTCAGCGACTACAAGTTGCTCGTCATCCCCGCCGTCCCAGTACTTTGGATTATATTCAGGCAATTAGTGATGAGTGGATGGAGTTGCATGGCGATCGCTGTGGTTCTGATGACCCTGCTTTAGTTGGTGGTGTAGGACGCTTGGGTGGAAAGCCGGTGGTGATGTTAGGTCATCAAAAAGGACGCGATACAAAGGATAATGTTGTCCGTAATTTTGGCATGGCTTCTCCTGGTGGCTATCGCAAAGCACTGCGGTTGATGGAACACGCCAACAAGTTTGCTATGCCAATTGTAACTTTTATTGACACGCCAGGAGCATGGCCGGGAATAGATGCTGAACATGAAGGCCAAGGTGAAGCGATCGCCTACAATTTGCGAGAGATGTTTTGCTTTGATGTCCCTATTATCTGCACTGTCATCGGTGAAGGTGGTTCTGGTGGTGCATTGGGGATTGGTGTGGGCGATCGTCTGCTAATGTTTGAGCACGCCGTTTACACTGTTGCGACTCCTGAAGCCTGTGCGGCCATTTTATGGAAAGATGCTAGCAAAGCACCTCAAGCTGCTGTTGCGCTCAAAATTATTTCCCATGACTTGAAAAACTTGGGAATTATAGACCAGATTTTGCCCGAACCTGTTGGCGGAGCACACTCAGATCCTTTACAAGCTGCTACCACACTTAAAAAAGCCCTATTAGACAATTTGGAGGAACTTGGGCGCTTTACCTCTCAAGAGAGAAGACAAATGCGTTATGACAAATTCCGGAAAATCGGTGTTTTCACGGAAGTTGCTCACTGAAAGGGTTTATATGATTTATTAGCCTAACAGCAATGCTATAATTGCCTGTGGCACTTAAAGATTTTTAACAATCTTTTCAGCCACAGGCATTTGATGTTTATGCCAAACCTATTGAATTCAATAAAATGTCTATTGCTAAGTTGTAACCTAAATGGTTACCAGGAATCTCAATGCAAATGCCACATGATAGCGCCTTAGGGACTTCCAAATCAAAAAGTCTCCAAATATCTCTTGTGGAACGTCTGTCTCAGACGTTAGCAAGCAAGGGGAGGCGAGAAGCTTTACCCAGAGTAAGTCGAACTTATTTTGTGGAAATCCTTATTCTACGTCTAGCTATGTGCTTACCCATCTAGGCATTGAAGTATAGCATCAGTCATAGAAAATTAATTGAATTTTTAGGTTTGTTTAATCTAGTCAAGCCGAAAAGTTTTAATAATCTGAGTAGCGATGCGGGTTCAAAACCGCAACACGATGGAGAGACAAACCGCAGAAACAGTCCACGCCAACTTTGTGAATTATGAATTGTGAATTATGAATTATGAAGTTTCTTATCGTGAATCATAATTCATGACATCTTGCTGACTTTGTCAACTACAGAAACTTTAACTAAGACTGACATCATGACTATTGCTCGTTCCAACGGTATCAATCGCTCTCAATGTTCTCTTATTCCCGATTTAACAGAAGCCATCAACACAAGACCCGATCGCAACACTCACAACGGGGAGAAAGCTGATTTGCATCCACCAACCGAGGAGCAAATGGAGCAGATGATGGACGCCGTGCGGACTCTAATTGTGGGTGTTGGAGAAGACCCAGAACGCGAGGGACTGCTGAAAACTCCCAAACGGGTAGCAGAAGCAATGCGGTTTCTGACCAGTGGGTACAACCAGTCTCTAGAAGAAATTGTGAACGGTGCTATCTTTGATGAAGGTCACAACGAGATGGTGTTAGTGAGAGACATAAATCTATTTAGCCTGTGCGAACACCATATGCTGCCATTCATGGGTAGAGCGCACGTTGCTTACATCCCCAATCAAAAAGTCGTAGGATTGAGCAAACTTGCTCGCATCGTTGAAATGTATTCCCGCCGCTTGCAAGTCCAAGAGAGATTAACCCGTCAAATCGCCGAAGCAGTTCAGCAGATTTTAGAGCCCCAAGGAGTTGCAGTCGTGATTGAAGCAACCCATATGTGCATGGTGATGCGGGGGGTACAGAAACCCGGCTCTTGGACTGTCACAAGTGCGATGCTGGGCTTATTCCAAGAAGAGCAAAAAACCCGTGAAGAATACTTCAACCTCATTCGCCATCAAGCTTCATTTTTTTAAGAAATAGGGGTGTAGGGGTGTAGGGGTGTAGGGGTTTAGGTAAATTTTGAAATTGATTTCTCTTACACCCTTACACCCTTACACCCTTACCCCCTAGACCCTAATTTCTCAAACAACCTTGCCACCTTATCTAAATCCTTATCTCCAGGGGAGAATTCTACACCACTGGATAAGTCAATGCCGTTCGGTTGCAATTGACTGAGAGCATCCAAAATATTATCAGGCGTCAATCCCCCTGCCAAAAGCCAAGGGTAACTAGGATTGAATTGTTGTAGCATAATCCAGTCTAGAGTTTTGCCCGTACCACCGAGCTGTTGCGGATGATACGCATCAAGTAACAGCGTATCGATACTGGCACCATAGATGGCTGTTTTGTCAATATCCTCAACACTGCGTATTCTCAAAGCTTTAATAATTTCTATGCTCGCTAAAGATTGACGTACCTGCATAGCAAAATCTGGGGTTTCATCTCCGTGCAGTTGAACGCCAGTTAACCCAGAATCAATAACTGTCTGCTTGATTTCCTCAACAGAGGTATTAGCAAAAACCCCAATTTTGTCAATCTTTTCCGGTAGCTGTTCTACTACAGCCCGAATTTGTGCTACGTTAACGTAACGAGGTGAAGTTGGAACGCACATAAATCCCAACGCTGTCGCACCCAATGAGGCAATTGCTTTTCCCTGTTGTGGTTGAATAATTCCGCAAATCTTAATCCGCATGGAAATTCCCAAGATAGTATGGAGTTTAGGGGTGCAGGGGTGTAAGGGTGTGAGGGTGTGAGGGAAATCAATTTTAAAATTCACCTATACCCCCACACCCCTATACCCTTATACTCCTACACCCTACACCCTACATCCTGACATTTAAGGGAAGCGAGTGAGTTGTATAAAAAAAATCACACTCTTCCGTTTATAATTTTATAATCTTTGTGGTTCGCGAAGTTAGTCATCAGCTTTCAGCGCCCAGCTAGTTGAAAGCTCGTTGCTAAAAGCTGACCACGGTTAAATTTGATCTAGGAGAAAAAGCTTGATTTCATCAATTTTACTAGCAGCAGCTGCAACTGTTCCCGCAACACCTGAGTGGAATCCTACTGTGGCAACAATCATCAGTGTGTGCTGTTTAGTAGCTGTTTTGCTGACTACCAAGATTCAGAAGCCCCAAGAAGGTTTCAAGTTACCTGTACTTCCTTTAAGTATTCCGGCATTCATTGGCGCTATGTGTTTTGGTCATATTGTCGGAATTGGCATTGTTTTAGGGCTGACCAACATCGGAGCCATTTAACAATTAACACTTAATTGTCAGCGATCGCGCCTCGTCCTTTAGCCTGACTCTAACTGAAGGATGAGAAAATCTCCTCTCCCTAGAAGGAAGCTTTAAAGACTCATCAGACGGAGCATAAATTTGGCTGTAGAGGCGCGAAATGTAAAGCTTTCTTAAGACAAGAAGTGTATACGCGTCTCTGCCTAAATAACAGTACGTTTTTAGGAGAAACAAGCGTGATTTCATCATTGTTACTAGCAGTTCAATCCACTGTTCCCAACACTGGCGTAGGACTTAACTATAGTGGTTCAGTCATCATTATTGTAAGCTGTGTATTATCTCTTCTGATTATTCCACGAGTGGTTCGCTATCCCCAAGTTGGTCCAAAAATGCCCCTTCCTTTCCCATCACTGTTCAACAATCCCAGTGTTGGTGCATTCTTAGCTGCGATGAGTACGGGTCACTTAGTCGGTATTGGCGCAGTCCTGGGCTTGACCAATCTCGGCGCTATCTAAATTTTGATTTCATACCCATAATTTAAGACAAATAAAAGAGGTGTCAGTCCCAATACTGCTCGGTTAACAGTAGCTGCGGTGTCAGAAACCCGGTTTCGCAGGAGAAACCGGGTTTCTAATTTTCACAAATCCTACGCAGTATTGGTGTCAGTCCTTTTACTTCAGGTTCCTCCCTGAATGGTTACGGTCTGTCACCTCTGTTTTTAATTTTTAAAACGCTTTCCCTAGAGAAGATTTGCTAGCTGCGGTAATTGTCTATTCTAGAAATAGAGCATCTCAAAGCTGGAATTGTCAATGATTTCCATGACATCACAGCTATGTTGAGGTGGCAAAACTGTTTATGAATAAAAAATAACAGATGGTACGTATTTCTCAGCATCTGTAAACGTCTAGTTTTAGGAAAATATAATGCAAACAAATTGGAGAATCGGGTCATTATTTGGAATACCTCTGTTTTTAGATCCGTTATGGTTCGTCATTTTAGGGCTGGCTACCCTAAATTTTGGGGTTGCTTACCAAGCATGGGGAGGTGTCTTAGCTTGGAGTGCTGGAATTGTCATGGCGCTGATGTTATTTGGGTCAGTGTTGTTACACGAATTGGGTCACAGCTTGGTTGCGCGATCGCAAGGTATCAAAGTCAATTCGATTACCCTATTTCTGTTTGGCGGGATTGCTGCTATTGAAGAAGAATCAAAAACTCCAGGTAAAGCATTCCAGGTAGCAATTGCAGGACCCGTGGTAAGTATTTCCCTCTTTTTCTTATTACAACTGCTGGCAAATATCTTACCTGAGAATAGTCCTGCGAGCGTGATGGTTGGGGATTTGTCACGAATCAACCTTGTGCTTGCTCTGTTTAATTTAATTCCCGGCTTACCTCTAGATGGCGGACAAGTTTTAAAAGCTGCACTGTGGAAAGCAACAGGTAACCGCTTTCAAGCTGTACGCTTAGCGGCAAGAGCGGGGCAAATTTTGGGTTATGGTGCGATCGCTTTAGGTATGGCTGTTGATTACTTCACAGGAGAATTAGTCACTGGATTGTGGATAGCCTTACTGGGTTGGTTTGGGATTCGCAACGCTAGCAGTTATGATCGCGTTACTTTTGTCCAAGAAACATTGATGAATCTAGTAGCAAACAACGCCATGACTCGGGATTTCCGAGTCATTGATGCTAACCAAACTCTACGTTCTTTTGCTGATAGCTACCTCCTCAATACTTCCACACCAGAAGTTTATTTTGCCGAATCTGATGGACGTTACCGAGGGATGGTTTCCATAGAAGATTTGCGTTTGGTAGAAAGAAGTCAATGGGAAACACTCACAGTACAAAGCATCGTACATCCCCTCACAGAAATTCCCCGCGTCACAGAAACAACTTCCCTCGTGGAAATCATCAACAAATTGGAAAACGAAAATTTACCCCGCGTAACTGTACTTTCTCCAGCTGGTGCTGTCGCGGGTGTCATTGACCGAGGAGACATTGTCAGGGCGTTAGCACAGCCATTAAATTTGCGGGTAACAGAAGCGGAGATTAAGCGAATTAAAGAAGAAGGCAGTTTTCCTCCTGGTTTTCAACTAGGAGTTATTGCAAAATCAGTTAAGGACTCGTAAGCCATCAGCAATCAGCTATTTGAGTATTTTTACCGAAGAAAGGCAGAGGGTAGAAGAAGGAAAAAGTAAAAAAGCCAACAAAGTAAGTCCTCTGTACTCTGCTATATGGTTTAAAGACCAATACAATTGGTGTTAATCAATTCTTTAGAAACCCGGTATCTTGAAGATACCGGGTTTTTGTGTCCTTCGCAACCCTTAACACCAACTGTATTGGTTTAAAGGGTAAGTCTTTCAGCGATAGGAATGCGGTTTGATTCTTGAAATGATTTGCGTAGGTAGGCAATAGACAATCTTGCGGCAATAGGATTCTAGAAGATTTAGGTGTACTGAATTTTTTTCAAAAATCAAATATTAGTCCAATAGCATCTAATTGTATTAGTAAAATTGCTTAAACACATCTATTTATCTATTTCATACGCATATAAATTAGTCTTTTGCTTCAGATATTATACCTATTTTTTTACTAGAAAATCTATTCTTTAAATAGTTACATTTAATATTTTTTTCTTTTAAAGATAAACAATTGATTATTGCCATAATTTGAAATTACAGATGATATTCATAACAGATAGTTCTAAATTAAGATTGCAAGAGTTTTGACAATGGTAACCAAACCACTAAATCGCTTCACTCGAATAGCGATTCCTTTAGTAACCACTTGTATGCTGGGGTTTTCTGGTCATGCAAATGCTTCTGGACTGGGTATTGCTTCAGATTTCAACGCCTTTGTGCTTGGAGATATGAACCAATCCTCAGACACTGAGGGTAGATTAGCTGTGGGTGGAAATGCAAAGTTCACTAATTATGGTGTTGGGGACAGACTGACTGACTCAAATGGGACGCGAGACGACTTGATTGTTGGTGGTACATTAACATATCAAGGTGGTCAAGTATTTAATGGTAATGTTGTGTATGGTGCAGGTACCACCCCAACCGTTAGTACTCCAAATGGTAACATTAGAAAAGATAGCACCATTGACTTTGCTGCTGCAGGAGAAGAATTAAAAGCTTTATCTACATATTTAGCAGGCTTAACTCCCAATGCTACCACAACCGTCTATAACTGGGGAGGGGTTGAGTTAAAAGGTCAAAACTCTGACCTAAACATTTTTAAGATAGACGCAAATGTTTTTGCACCAGGTAACAACGTTAATTCTTTCAATATTAATGGACCTTCAAGTTCTACCCTGTTAATCAATGTTGGTGGGACCAATATTTCCATGAAAAACTTTGGTTTTTCAAATAATCTTATGTCCGGATTAAGGCAAAATGTCTTATTCAATTTCTATGAAGCTACTAACATTGAACTGACAAACATAGGCTTTCAAGGTAGTATTCTTGCACCTCTAGCCAACTTAAAAACAACATATGGTGATGTGAATGGTAACGTCATCGTCGCCTCATCGCAAGGAACCGGAGAATATCACAATTATCGATTTCAGGGGAATTTACCTGAGATGACAAAGCCTAAACCTCACAGGGTTCCCGAACCAACAACTTTACTAGGAATAAGTTTTATCGCTGTAACAATGGGTATGCTTCGTCGCAAACGCAATATTTAATATCAGTAGTTAGTGGTTAGTGGTTAGTGGTTAGTGGTTAGTAGCTGTCATTTGTACCCATTAGGACTCAATACTGCTTAGGTTTTCGATAGTCGCGGTGCCAGAAACTGGGTTTCTAATTTTCGCTATCCCTTGCAGTATTGCATTAGGACTTTCTCCACACCTAACCACTATCCACTAACAACTATCTACTAACTACTAACCACTAACCACTATCTACTAACTAAATACCCAACCGTTCGTAAACATCCTCTAAATGTCTGAGATGGTAACTAGGGTCAAAGCACGCTTCAATTTCTGCTGGAGATAATTTTTGGGTAACACGAGGATCTTGACTAATCAAGTCGTGGAAATTACCGTCTGGTTTGTTCCAAGCAGTGTGAGCATTTTCTTGCACAATTGCGTAGGCTTCCTCTCGCTTCAATCCCTTCTCTACCAAAGTCAGTAGCACCCTTTGACTGAAGACAACACCGCCGTAGCAGTTCATGTTTCGCTCCATATTCTCTGGATAAACTAACAGGTTTTTCACCAGTTCAGTTATTTCCACAATCATGAAATGAGTTAAAATACATACATCAGGTAAAATAACTCGCTCTACAGAACTATGGGAAATGTCTCGCTCATGCCATAATGCAACATTTTCCAAAGCAGCAACTGCGTGAGAGCGAATAATCCGCGCCATCCCCGTTAGACGTTCGGAACGGATGGGATTGCGCTTGTGGGGCATTGCTGAAGAACCTTTTTGTCCTTTTGAGAAAAATTCTTCAACTTCCAACACGTCTGTTCTTTGCAAGTTGCGAATTTCAACAGCAAAGCGTTCAATAGATGCAGCAAGCAAGGCTAACTGCTGTACGAAATCAGCATGACGATCGCGTGAAATCACCTGAGTAGAAGCCGTATCTGGTGTGAGTCCGAGTTTTTGGCAGGCGATCGCTTCCACTTGAGGTTCAATATTCGCGTATGTTCCCACTGCACCAGATATCTTACCAACTGCTATGGTCTCGCGTACAGTTTTCAAACGTTCTTGATTTCGCAACACTTCCGCCAACCATCCAGCTAGCTTAAAGCCAAAGGTAATTGGTTCAGCATGAATCCCGTGCGATCGCCCAATCATCACTGTATTACGATGTTCCTTTGCTCTAGTACGAATGTTATCAATCAATTCTTCCAAACGTTGCAACAAAACATCTATACTAGCCACTATTTGTAGTGCTAAAGCTGTATCCAGCACATCCGAACTCGTTAAACCCAAGTGAATGTAACGCCCTACATCACCTACATATTCATTGACATTTGTCAAAAAAGCAATTACATCGTGGCGGACTTCAGCCTCAATTTCCAAAACCCGTTGGGGGTCAAAATTTGCCTTTGCCTTAATTTCCTCAACCGCCTCTGTTGGAATATAACCCAACTCAGCTTGAGCTTCACAAACAGCGATTTCTACTTGCAGCCACGTTTTTAACTTATATGCTTCTGTCCAAAGATTGCCCATCTCAGGCAAGGTATAACGCTCAATCACAGTCCGCCACAGAAAAGTACAACTGTCATATTGTATTGTATGCGGGTGTAGGGGTGTAAGGGTGTAGAGGTGTAAGGGTGTAGGGGAAAGTTTTATTTATTTGATTGATTTTTGAACCTAATATCATAATATGATGTCAGCGTTTAACTCAAGATTACTGTATAACTTAATTCTTTATTTAAATTTTGTGTCTTTTGGGAGGGGTCTAATTATTTACCACGAAGGAAAATAGAAGATAGAATCTGTGGAATATCATCTGCGTAGAGTAAACCCCGACAAGCCGGGGTTTTCTTCTATCTAGGGTATGTTCCATGCTTAATCCGTTTTATGTCTTTGGAATGTAGGTGCATTGCTAACCTTAAGCCACAATAGGATTACTAAGCTTCTCCAGCATTTCTCTTCTCAATAACAACCACAGTCTCTAGTTTTTGCTGGAGGCTTTTCTTAGATTTGGGGTGTGGGGTGTAGGGGGAAAAGAAATTATATTTACTAGAAAATTTTTTAACTATGGTATCTACAGTAAAAAAAAAGACATTAAAAATGTAGTTGAAGCCGCACTCGCTGTTGACCCCAAGCAATCAGCAAAGAAAGAAGGATTACGTTACGTTAACGACAGTATTCCCGGTATTTGTCGTCAGCGTGTAGGGAAAGAATTTTGTTATCTCGACACTGATGGTCAGGAAATCTGTGATGAAGAGGAGTTAAGCCGCTTGAAATCCCTTGTCATACCGCCAGCTTGGACGGATGTCTGGATTTGTCCTCTGAAAAATGGACACTTACAAGCTACAGGGCGTGATGCAAAAGGACGTAAGCAATACCGCTATCACAAACAATGGCGACAAGTACGCAGTCAGACAAAGTTTAACCGGATGATTGTTTTTGGAGAAAAACTACCAATAATTCGCCAGCAAATAGAAAAAGACATGGCGCTTACGGGTATTCCAAAACAAAAGGTAGTAGCGACGGTGGTAAAGCTTTTGGAAGTGACCAAAATTCGTGTAGGAAATGAAGAGTACGCACAAACTAATAAATCCTTTGGCTTAACAACAATGCGCGATCGCCACGTTGATATTTCCGGCTCAAAAATCAGATTTAAATTCCGGGGAAAAAGTGGTGTGAAACATGATCTAGAATTGCGCGATCGTCGTCTTGCAAAAATTGTCAAACGCTGTCGGGATATTCCTGGTCAAGAGTTATTTCAGTACATAGATGAAGAAGAACATCATCAATCTATTGACTCTGGCGATGTCAATGAATATCTACGTGAGATTACTGGTTTAGACTTGACAGCAAAAGATTTCCGTACCTGGTTTGGTACTGTTTTAGCAGCACACGAATTGTATGATTTAGGACCATTTGAAACAAAAACCCAAGCTAAAAAAAATGTGACGGAAGCTATCAAAAGAGTAGCTCAGTACCTTGGAAACCGTCCAGCTACTTGTCGTAAATACTACGTCCATCCTGCGGTGATTGATGCTTACATGGATAACTCGTTATTTCAATATATGGAAAAAGCATCAAATCAAAAGGAAGCTTCATCCAACTCTCTACGTCCAGAAGAAGTAGGAGTACTTAAGATTTTAGAGGAAAATTTATTGCAAACTGCTAATGGCTAATAGCTAATAGCTAATGGTAAAAAGCAATTAGCAACTAAAATTTTTGACTTACTCATTCCTTTTTTTCCGTTTTAAGAAGCGTCTGTACTCTCTTCTTGTTTGTGGTTGTCCAGTCGTATTAGGACTCATACCTTGATTGCGACGGGCTTCTTCTGTAACGGGAACAGCATCTTTAGTAGGGACAATACGGGAACCATACTTCCTAGCATAAACTTGAGTGAATTCTGCACCAAAAAAGAGAATTTGAGCAGCATAATTAACCCAAACTAAGATGACTACTATAGAGCCAGCTGCTCCGTAAGTTGAACCAAAAGTACTATTACCTAGATATTGTCCTAAAAGATATCTACCGATAGAGAATAATAATGCAGTGATAGCAGCTCCGATGATAACATCTTTCCAAGTTATTTTGACATCTGGCAAGACTTTAAAAATTAGCCCGAACAGCACTGTAGTGACAGCAAAACCAAGAATAAAGTTAATAAATTGCCAAATAAAATCAACTCCTGGTAGCAAGTTGCTAAAGTAACTTACTATACCTGTTAAGACTGCACTAATCACAAGTGAAACTAGTAGTAAAAAACCAATTGCTACCACCATTGCAAAAGATGTCACCCGTTGGCGAACCATGCGCTTTACGGTAGCTCCTGGTTTTGGCTGTACTTCCCAAATCGTATTGAGGGAATCTTGTAATTCAGCAAATAAACCAGTCGCACCAAATAGGAGGACTATGATACTAATAATTGAAGCAATAGTCCCACCGGATTGAGGTTGACTAGCATTTTCAATTGCTGTTTGGATAACTTCCGCGCCAGCTGAACCAATTAAACCTTGAAGTTGGTCAAAAATAGCTCCTCTAGCAGCTGCTTCTCCAAAGATAGCACCTGCGATCGCAATGACAATAATTAACAATGGGGCAATAGAAAAAATCGTGTAATAAGATAATGCTGCGGCTAACCTGGACGCCTTATCACTACTCCATTCTTGAAAGGTTTCTTGAAACAGCCCCCACACTGCTTTTAAGTTCATTAAAAAATAGTCTCCTAACCGAGCAACTTACTTCACTCCAGAATTAATTGATACTAAATATCTTCACTAAACTGCATCTTCCTGAAGGTATTGATATAGTTGTCTTGAGGTAGATTCATTGTTTGTTGCAGTTATCTAAATTGCTCTAGAGTCACAGACGTTGTTTATAATCTCACGCCAAGGCGCAAAGACGCAAAACCTTAGCGTCTTGGTGTCTTAGTGTGAGACATTGAGTTGCAAAGTTCTTGGTAGATACTTAAGTGCGATCGCGCAATACTAGACCAAGTGAAGTTTTGAATAAAATCAAGACCCATATCACTTAGATATTTACATTTATCCGGGTAGTTTAATAGCTGACAAAGCCCATCTGCTAAAGCGTTTATATTGCGGGGAGTAACGAGCTGTACGGGATGTCCGCCGGTTGGAAATGTAGGATGTTGAGTCGCGACAACTGGTAAACCATGAGTGAGTAAAGTCAGTAAAGACCCGCTTTTCAAAGTCATTCCGTGATTGAAGGGTAAAACGCCAATATCGCACCCAGAAAGATATTTTGAAGCGGTTTCAGCATCTACATATCCCGTTAAATGGACCATTTCGTTCAAACTTAATTCTCCAATAAGATTGTGGAGTTTATTCCAATAGCGGTTTGCTTCGTCTCCCTGTAAAGCTAAACTTTCTACACCACCAATGAGTAACAATCGAGCTTGTGGATGGACAGGTAAAACTTTTTTGAACGCTGGTAAAAGTATTTCTAATCCTTTAACAGGATGGAGAAAGCCAAAAAAGACAATAACAGTCGTGTCTATTGCAAAATTACACTGTTCACGCAGCTGCTGTCTTGCTGTATTGCGGTTAATAGGAGTAACATCAATATTGGCAGCAATTGGAATATGTGATACACGGTTAATTAACTGCGGTAGCCGATTGGAGATAACTTCTATAGCTTCTACATTGGTTGTAATGATTGCATTACTTAAAGTTAATAAAAATCCATCTTCTCTATCCCAAAAACCAAATTTTTGTCCCCACACTTTTAACCATTCCAACAATTTTGGTGGTATATTTTTGGGTTCCCATTCCCACCACCCATATTCATGCACAGTTGTTACAATTGGTTTGCGATATCCCGTAGCTCTGAGGAGTAATGGTAATAAAAAGATAGCACGCTCAAATCCATAAGTTCCTGCTGCATGTTGGATATGTAAAAGATCCGAATCTGTAAGGTTTACCGCTTGTACCACAGATTTTAAATCGGTCAATCGCCAATCCTCCACTACACTCCTCACCCTGGGGTCATTAACTTCTGTAGCAGCTGCACGAGTGGTGAAGACCTCAGATTGAATGTTATAGTTTTCTAGTGCATCCCGTAAACAAGCAGTGTAATGAGCAACACCACAGCGTCGTGGGTCGTAAGTACCGGCAATGATAGAAATTTTAATAGTCATTAAATACTGGTAAAATGTCGGGAATACAGAAAAAAACTTATCTTATAGCAATCCTAACTTAATAAGCACCTGTCTTTTGCAGAACAACCTGGAAAGTTTTCAGCAAAATTTTCAGATCTAGCCAGAGCGACCAATTCTCGATGTAAGCAATATCTAATTTTACCCCATCTTCAAAGTTTTTAATATTGGAACGACCAGAAACCTGCCACAATCCAGTGATACCAGGCAAAACTTCTTGTCGGATAAAGTGCATTTTTTGGAACCTCTCTACGTCTCTTAGCGGTAGAGGTCGTGGACCCACAAGACTCATTTGTCCAAGTAAAACATTGAACAGTTGTGGTAGTTCGTCTAAGCTGGAACGACGCAGAAAGTGACCGACTCGTGTAATCCGAGGGTCGTCTTTTAGTTTAAACAGGACACCATCCTTGATTTCATTTTTTACTTCTAGGGCTGCTTGTAACTTTTCAGCATTCGCAACCATAGTACGGAATTTCCAAATCTTAAATTTCTTACAATGTAGACCAATTCGGTCTTGTCTAAATAAGACTGGTCCGGGTGAATCTAGTTTAATGAATAGAGCAATCAACAGGTAAAAAGGTAAGAGTATGATTATCAAAATGATAGAACAACAAAGGTCGAAACACCGCTTTACCCAAAAATCACTACCTGCAATTATTGGTGCTGGAATTGTCATACAGGGAATTTCGCCCATCATCCACAGAATAGATTTGGGGTGACGGACTGTAGTTTGTGGGAGTATTCTTAGGATGATGCCAGCTGTATGAAAATTCCAGCAAACATATAAACGGTTTTTGATGGCATTCCAAGAAACAAAAACCTCAACTATGCCTCGTTTCTGAAGATATTCTAACGTTCCCTCTCGGTTATATCTATCTAGACAGCTAGAGTCTGCGATTCCCTGTATAATGTAGCAATTTTCTGGTTCTATTATCCTAATATAACTCTCTTGAGATTCTTCATCTGCTATGAGAAAAACGGGATAACGAATGACTCCTTTATTACGAATAAGTTTAGTACTAAAATCAAATACAAATCGTTCGGTACAGCAGAAAGTTATAGACAAAACCCAAAATATTAGGAAAGTTGAGCGTGATAAGTAACTATTTGGTTCGTAGAGAAAAGCAATAAGTAAAAGCAGGGCTTCAGACCAGGATACGGCTTTAATTAGACCAGAATAATTACGGCGATAGTTACCAGCTTGATATAGACCTTTGGCTGCGATCGCGCCAATTTCTATCACAAGAGTCAGCAGGAGGAAAGAAGAATTTTGTGTCCAAGGAGACTCTAATGGTGTTCCATAAAATATAGCTAGCTTCCACGCTAATGTCAAAGCAAGAATATCTAGAAAGATAAGTATGAGTACCCGCAAAAATCTGATAGCTAATCCCCTCTGTATTCTTGTACCTTTAGCTGACCTTAAGTCAGGTTGGAAATTTACCACTGATATAGATTTAGAAGCCATGATTTATATCCATCCTTGATTTCTATTGAATAGAAATTTCTTTACGGTTAGCAATCGTTGAGGAGCCAGAAACCCGGTTTCGCAGAAGTTACCGGGTTTCTAATTTTCGCTTACCCGAGTAGTATTGGGTTACGTATGCAAATCATATTGTCAACAAAAGCTTAATGTATCGTTCACCAAACCCGGTTTTTTTGGTCTTATTGACAATAGTGCAAGATATTACTTTAACGCCTTCTACGTTCAATGATTTATGTTGTAACAAGATTCTTGTCCAACCTCTTTGAGTGTCCTGCAAGTGCAGCATAAGCATCTAACAGCTTTGGTGCTTGATGTCGCCACTCAAGCATATCCTCCATCCTGCGTTGTCCTTCTACTCCAATTTGTTCGCGAAGTCGAGGAGAATCAAGTAGTTCAATGATTTTGTGAGCAAACTCTATCTCATCATTAGGTTTGGCATACAATGATGCTTTCTCTGCTGAACGTCTTCCCTCGCGAAGGTCAAACTGAACAATGGGTTTTCCTAGTGCCATATACTCTAAGATTTTATTCATGGTGCAGTTTTCGTTGTAAAGAGATTTGGGAGACGGTTCTACACATACATCGCAGCTGGAAAGACGCTCTAAAAGTTCCTTTCCTGTCTTAAATCCTGCGAATTCTACAAACTCGGTCACTTCAAGCTTCTCAGATAAGGTTTTAAGCTTTTCTAACGTAGGACCACTACCAATAAGCATGAAGTGAATATCTTGGCGCTTCTTTTTCTTGACAAGGTAGTTTATGATTCTCAGGAGATAGTCAATTCCTTCTGGTTCCCCCATAACCCCCACATAGCCTACCAAGTATTTTCTGCCTCTGCGGTAGCTTGAGTTTGAAGGCATTGTGTAAAAGCGTGATAGGTCAGGCGCACTCCTGACGATAAAGACTTGCTTTGCTTTTTTACCACCTCTAGTCAGGGCTATCTTTCGATGTGACTCGTTGGTTGCAATTGCTAAGTCTGCTGTGGTATAAGTCAAGCGCTCAGCCAAGCGTAGACCATAGTAGAAAATATCCCGGCGTCCGTATTTAGCTATGTACATTTCGGGACTAAGGTCGTGGTGATCGAAGATGACTTTGACACCATGGAAGAATTTGAACCATCCGGCGGTTAAGAAGAGTAAGTCTGGCGGATTGCAAATATGAATTGCATCAAAGCCCAACTCTCTCCAAATTTGATGAGCTAAACGAAACTGCCAATAAATAGCCCAGCTATATTCTCGGAGATAACCAGTAACAGAACTCTCTTCTGTTGGAAGGGGATGACGATAAATATGAATTCCCTCAATGACTTCATAATCCTTGTCGAAACCATTACCTTTTGGGGAAATAGCAGAGACTAAATACCCGGCTTTCTGTAAGGTAGTAGCTTCCATCCATACTCGTCGGTCAAAAGGTAAGGGAAGATTTTCGACAATAATTAAGACTTTATTTATTGTCACCATAGTTATTTAATCCTCTAAGTTTTGTAGCTTTTGGAAAAGTTATCAATGGCTTTTTTATAAATATTTATGGTTGTTTGATAGTTTTTTTCTACAGAGTAATAATCTTCATACTCCTTGCGTGCCAAAATACCCCGACGTTGCAATTCACCAGGATGAGACCATGCTGACTGCACTACACGAGCTAAATCCTGAGGGTCTCCCGGTCTAAAATGCCAACCAGATAATCCGTCTTTGACAATTTCTATTACACCACCTGTACGGCTAGCAACAACAGGTAATCCTGTTGCAAAAGCTTCTATAATTACTAAACCAAAAGTTTCGTACCATTCTGTAGGAAAAACTAAGAGACTAGCATCTTGCATTAACTGCAAAACTTTATCTCTGGGTAATGCATCTAAATACTCCACACCCTCAGGTAAATTACTTTTAAACAAAGTCTCCAGGCTTCCTCTACCAACAATCTTTAGAGGAATACAGCTATCTAACAGATTCCAAGCTTGTAAAAGAGTTTCGACTCCCTTCTGTGGGATGAGTCGCCCTACAAATAACGCATACCCTCCCTTGTGGTTACCCAATTTAATATCATGAGTAATAAAATTAGGCTTGACCGCAATTTTTTCAGAAGGTAAACCACCTTCAATAAATTTTTGGCGAGCAAATTCAGTTAAAGCAATATAAGTATCTATCTCATGTTGATAAGTTCCTCGAAGCCGATTTACTGTCAGACCCATGACAGCAAACCATGTGCTTACGTAATCTTTGCGATAACAGCCATGAACTAAAGCAGGATAGGTAAATTTTTTCCCTACACATTCCTCGCATATACGATGATTACGATAAAGGTTAGAACCAGGACAAATAAATTTGTAGTTGTGTAAAGTTTGAACGACTGGTACATAAGAATCATGACAAGCTGCATAAATTGATGGGCTTAGTAAAGGAACAGTATTATGAACATGAACAATATTTGGTCTACATTCCTGTAACTTTTTTTTCAACTGTAGGTAAGAATCAAAAGACCAAATTGACTGAACGGCATATTTGGCTTTTTTTAAAAAATTGTAATTTTGAAGAATTGAATTATCTAATATCCACTGAAATACATGATGTCCATAGTTTTGGAGCATTGTCTGTTCAGCTGCAATAACTACCTCTTCACCACCTATATATTGATATTCGTTATGAACTTGAAGTATTTTCAATGTCCTACCTCTAATGTGGATAAAAACAGTTTTCCCTTACATTTCCACGTCCTACACCCCATACCCCTATTTTTAGGATTACCAATAACAACCAGTAACAAGTTTCCAGCTTATTCGCATACTTTTGGCTAAAACCTTCTTAACTTTAGGTGACCAATTTGGTTCATCACCATAGTGTTTTCGTCGAAGTTCCTGACGTTGCATTCTTGCTTTTTTAAGTAATCTTTGGGGATGAGTTTTTGCCTCTTTATGAAAGCGCATTTTTGACCATTGTCTACGCACATGATAAATATTAGTCACCTTTGCAAAACGTATCCAAAGATCCGCATCCATAGCAACATCAATTTCAGAATTTAAACCCTCTACTTTTTCGTATATATCACGGCGGAAAAAAGTAGAGGGTTGGGGAATGTAAACATGGTCGTAAAAAAATATAAAGAGATTAAAAGCGTGCTCTTTCTTAGGTCTAAGTTTCTTCCCCTCAGCATCTATCCATGTAGAATCACCGTAAACTACCTGAGCTTGAGGATTTTCTCTGAAAAATTCAGCTACTTGTTTCAGAGTTCCGGGTTCAAATAAATCGTCAGAATTTAGCCAACAAAGAATGTCTCCTGTTGCGCGAGCAAAACCTTTGATTAGCGCATCAGTTTGACCATTGTCTGGTTCGCTTACCCAATAGGTTAAATACTGGGTGTATCTAAGGATAATTTCCACACTTTCATCAGTTGAACCCCCATCAATGACTATATATTCAAGATTGGGATATTCCTGATTCAGCACGCTTTGTATAGTAGCTTCAAGAAAGAGAGCTTGATTATAGGAGGGAGTTACAACGGTAATTTTTGGCAATTCCATACCTGTTAAAGATTAAATTGAGTATACACTTGAACTTATTTCATGACTTGCTCAACAAGGCTTTTTAAACTAGCAATATCCACTCTCATATTATCTCTAGGTTTGATAAATTTTTTATTATAAACTTGATGGCACTCAAAACACCAGTATGAAAAGCCTAGAATTGAAGATATTAGATAATAGTGAGGGCTAACCCAGGGATTAACGAACTCAATTATTGTTGGTTTTTTCTGAGAAAATATTATATTGGTGAAACCCGCACCATGGGAACCAATAATTATTTCTGCTGATGAAAATAATCTAATTTGATCTATCAAGTTCATACTTTCTAAGATATAGCTAACAAATCCAAGTGGACGCAAGACTTCCATGACCTCATCTTCATTAGTGACTCGACGACTTGATGCTTGGGAACGTGAAATATATAACCTTGGAGAAAAGGAGCGTTGATAGTTCTCAATTGTAGAAAGATGACTATATAGGCGCTGGCGAAGCCAATGCAATGCTGCTGGTGATACCCAGTTTCCTGGTTGTCGAAATGCTGAGACTACTAGTTTTTTTACAGTTATTTTTGTTTGATCCCATTGGATGTAGTCATCTGAATTATAACCTAAAAGTTTTAAAGACTCTATTTGCCATGAAGTAGGGTTTGAGTCAATAATTAAGATCGGTTTGCAACCCATGTGCTCTTTATAATATTCGAGTCCTTCTAGACGTGTTAAACAATCTAAAAACCAATGATAATAACTCTTGCTCCTGAAGTTGACTAATGAACAGGCTATATCCAACTGATTTGTTGCTAATCCAGGCAATTTGTTTAAGAGTAAACTCTGTATGGATATAGCACCATCAAATCTAGGACTTAAATCGCCAGTAGGAGGTAAAGTGGTTTCTGCAATAATAGTGCCATCCTTTTGAAATCCAACTGCTGTAGAACTAACGAGTTGGGCATTTTCTATTTCAGAGACAAAGGGTTTTCCTATAGTAAATGCAGCGCTTACCATTTTGATTCCTTCAGGAATTTTCCCTATACTATTTACCTGACTTGACCCAATAAATTCTTCAAAACCAAAAATTAGAGTTGAATACTTGTCAACATGGCTTAATAGTTGTTTCCGTGTTAAGATTTGTAAGCCAAGCAGGTTTATGGCAATAGGCAAGATTAATTTTTCCCGTTGACGTCTGTGTAGTGGCTTTACAACTATTCTGAAAATATTAGTGAGACTTTGTTTAAGAGTATTGGTATTATTATTCTTGAGTAATAGCATAATTTAACCAGCCTAATTGTAAAAATGTTTCAATGTTTTCTGTGGAAATTAAGTGGTGAATATTACTAGTAGCATATAAACTCTGGTTAAAAATTTACCACTGATATAGATTTAGAAGCCATGATTTATAGCCATCCTTTATTTGTGGTTAATAGTCTGTTGTTAATTGAAATTAACGTCTTGGCGCATGGTCAAACGCTCTTGCTATGGCATACCATGCCAATTTTGGTTTGAGATTTGAGTCCAGTGGTAAAGGACGCACTGGCAAGCCATCAGGGCGGGGAGCATATGTTGAAAGCCAGGTGTAGCGATCGCTCAGTCCCCAAGTTATGACAGCAATCACTGCTTTTTCATCCAGTACCACTGAAAGATAGTCTTCATAGGCAGCAGCGATAATGCGATCGCGAATAGCAGGATTTGAAGGTAACCCATAGTCTTTCACATCTAATTCAGTAATCAGAATTTTCAGCCCGAGACTAGCAACGTCTTTGAGAAAATTCCTGAACTGTCTTGGATTAAACCGAGTTTCGGCACCATACAAATGAGCTTGAATTCCCAGCGCGTGTACGGGTGTTTTGATAGTCTTTAAGTGTTCCAACAATTTTAAGACAGCTACTCTCTGTCCTGAGTCTCGGAAGGTATCGTAATCTAGCCAGCGATCGTTGTATACCAACATTGCCTTCGGATCTGCTTCTGCTGCAACCCGAAAGGCAAGATCGATGTAATTTTTACCTAAAAAAGAGAGCCACGGATTAATGCTTAAACCATCAGATCGATGGCTGCGGTGATAAGCAATTGCCTCATTCACCACATCCCATGAGTGCATTTTCCCTGCATAGCGTTTGGTCACAGTATTTATATGTTGTATTAAGAACTTCTCCGCATTCTGACGGTTAACTTTTTCTTTAAACCATTTGGGCAGAGCTAGCTCCCAAACTAAAGTGTGTCCCCGAAAAGGTATATTGTGAGACCGGGCGAACTCCGCTAACCAATCAGCTCTTTTAAAATTAAACTTACTCGGAGTAGGGCGTAAGGCGTCCCACTTGAGTTCTAGATTAGGCACCAAAATGCCACATTGCTGAGCAAAGCTAGCTGCAAATTTGATGTCTGGAGATAGATCGTACTGTGTAGCAGCTGCTCCGTAAATTAATCCCTTAGCTGCAGCAAGTTGCTTTAAGGGAGCTTGGTTAACTACTGTAAAGTTTCTTTTTGGATTGTCAAGCGTTTGAACTAGCTGGGTCGAATAGGTTTGTTCTTTTGCTCTTACAGCAACTGCCCCTACCAGACCTGATAGAGCAAGGAGAACAAAATGACGCCTATTGAGTGAGGAATTTTTGAACATTACAGAAAATTTACTACAACCAGGACAATTTGAATCTTTTAGGACTTACGCACTAGCAGAATAAAAATTGTGTTCCCAACAAATAACGCCGCCATAGCCAGTTCCTGACCAGTTTTTGACATTTTTGGCATCATATGTGCTGATATAAGCTAGCTTCATATGCCTTAATTCTCCCGATTTCAGTATAAAGAGCTACATAGCGGCGGGCTTGTAATTCTTGAGTGAATTCTTGTTCGGCTTTCTTACGGGCGCGATCGCATAGTTTTTGATGTCGTTCTTGATTCTTTAGTACCCAGGCAATTCCTTGGGCTAAATCATCGACCTCAAAGGGTTCAGCCAGATAACCATTTTCCTGATGTTCAATCAGTTCTGGCATTCCGCCAATCTTGAAAGCAACGCAGGGAGTCCCACAGGCGATCGCCTCTAACACAGTATTTGGCAAATTATCTTGAATGGATGGTGCGACGAAGACATCTGCTGCTGCATAAACTTGTACCAGAGAGATATCATCACTCAACTTACCTAAGTAATGAGTCTTAAAGCCCAACTCAACCTGATGCTCGGGTTGCGAAGAACCCAAAATAATTAGCTCTACTTTATCGTGCCATCCCGACTTGCATAAACTTTGTAAAGCTGGCTGAAGTAGATGGAATCCTTTTCGACAATCACTAATTGCATTAATTGCTCCAAACAGGATCAATTGCTTATCCTGAGGCAAATTGAGTAGATTTCGTATAGTCAAGCGCTCTATCGGCTTGTACTTTTGTGTATCAAGACCATAAGGAATCACCTCAACTCTGAGATTTCTGAACAGAGAACTGGAATTAGCGCACTTAGCCAACCAAGAACTAGGACTAACAATAGTCAAGTGCGTATTTTTCCAAGCCCTGGATTTACGTAGCCAGATCCAGCGAGATAAATCAAAATGATTGTTACTGCCAAGTTGAGGACAACTGCCACAGGAAGCAACATATTGACCGCAGTTTTGGTCATAATGACATCCACCCGTAAAAGCCCACATATCGTGGAGAGTCCAGACAATAGGTCGATTTAATTGAGCAATTGTCTTAATTTGTAGGTAGCTGTCGTTAATCCAATGCAAATTAATCAAATCTGGATTAAGTCGAGCAACTCTGGGAAGGATGAAATCTGGAGCCCACTGTGTAGAAAATGTAGCTGGCTCACGCTGACGATAAAAGCGCGGTGGTATAGCATCTAACATATGTCCCAGCTTGGCAAGACCCTTGTCTAAATTAGTTTGCGGAGCGATTACAGTTTTATCATCACTAAATTTAGTTTGCACCAGCATCTGAGAATTAATATTAATCTTTTGAAGACCTTGATGTAATCGATAAGCCGCACGGGCTGCACCTCCCTGAATATCGTTAGTGCTGATGTGTAGTATTTTCATAAGGATTATTCTTTGTTGATCCTCAAGCGTGAGGTTGCCTGTTTTCAAATTGCAGATTTACGAATTTATTGCCAGTTTTAAAGATTCTATTTAGATGAATAGCGGTCGAGCAAGCACTGGATACATATAAAACCCACAACAAATTGCGCTCGCTTAAAAAGCCCATAGAATCGAAATAACTTAACATAGCTAGAACCAGTAAAAATTGAAGTATCCAAAAAAATTCTATTTGTCTGGTTAAGCCTAGCAATAAAACTACTCTGATCGTGAGCATAAACAAACTAAGTGCCAACAATGACAACCCCAACCAGCCTAATTGCAAAAATGTTTCAATATAGCTACTATGGGCATTACCACCTCCTTCTCCAGCCCCACCAAGCCAGGGAGCTGCGATCGCCACACCTAAACCCTCGATAGGATTAGTCCAGAACCCAGCATACCCATAACCAAGCCAAGGTCTCTCTAAGCCTCTCTCGATTAAATAATCCCACAAGCTCTCACGTCCATTAAATCCCATATCTTTTTCCAGAAGATCGACCACTATGAACTCCAGATTAATTACAGTAGCTAAAATGATGACTGCAAGAATTGAGAGGGCACAGATTCCAAGAAAAGTTCTTAACTTATACTCCTGTTTGGCAATCTTATAGACAGGTAAAAGGGGTAGCATTCCGATAAAGATTCCTAAACTTCCTTTTCCCTTTGAAAGCACCAAGATGATAAATGCAATGGTAGCTCCAATCAATGCAGTCCAACGATACTTACGATTGTAGAAACCAATATCTAGAAAAAGCGTGGTAGCGATGACCATTGTAGCAGCCAATGAATTTTTGTACTTAGTCAGCCCTGTCCATGCTCCTCTTGACACCCCATAAGATGGTAAAAACAAGGGTAGCATTAGGTTAACAAACGTGTATATGCCGAACCACCAAATCAATAGTCGCATTTGCTCCTTTGCAGTGTAGCGTGTTGCCAGATAAATGCCGAACGCCGTTGAACACAGAAAAGCTCTAGAATGGGCTATGGTAAATTCTGGACTGGTAGACCATAAGACTGAGATGGGAACAGATACTGTTAAGAACAGCAACGGTAAGTCTCTTGTAGCAACCCAAAAGAATCGCTTCCAGTATCTAATAATTAAGAGGGGAACAGTTAAATAGCCGAACAGTGCCCCAGCTTGGATGACTGACTGAGGAACATTTGGTCCTAGGTAATAGAAAAATAATAAAACAGTGATTCCTAGTTCTAACTTTTTGACTTGATGATTTTTTAATGTTAGTAATTGATGCATTTTAGGAAAAATTGACTCATAATGGTCACCCAATACTACAAGGGATAGCAAAAATTAGAAACCCGTATTCTCCAAGAATACGGGTTTCTGGCTCCTCATTGATTGTATCCCTTGCAGTATTGAAATTACAGTATCTTTTGAATTTTCCAGATAAATCGTTGAAATAAACTTGGATAGAGAGATGAGAATAAAGTTTTTTGTGTAAAATTATCTGCTTGCATATTGCGGATCATAAAAGGTGGATGCTTTAAAGGAAATTTAATGGCTTCTACAGGCAGATTAGAATATCTACTTCGTCTATTAGAAAGATGAGTTGAATCTGCAACAAAACCAATATTGGATATCAAATTCACATTGGCGAGAATGCCTAAACGATTGTGAATCCAACAAAAAAATTGCCATTTGAAATCCCAACTGTCATACTTCTTTTTGTTATATATATCTTGAAAAAGTTTTGTCCATATTTTTACTGCTTGAGAATCTCCTAATACATCCCTGAAAAAATCTCTTTCTCTAATTTCTAAGCAAAGTTCCATATTAAAATCATAATACTGCCAAGCTCGTCTCCAAGTAGCCCAACCCCAAATATGATTGTAGCGAGAGAAGTAGTAATCATATTCAGTCCTCTTACGACCAAACTGAATATTCTGACCTGATATCGATGCAATTCGTTCATCGTATCTATATCGCTCTAGTAGTTCCTCACAAAAGCGAAAAAATGTAGGATGGGGTAAGCAGTCATCCTCTAAAATAATTGCTTCCTCAACTTGGTCAAAAACCCAATTTAGACCGCTAGACACTCGTTGGTCGCAGCCTAAATTAATCTCCGAGTAGTTCTTCAAAACTTCGCAGTCCCAATCAATGCGATCGATGATAGCGCGGGTAGCAGTACACTTTTCTGCTTCACCGACTCGGTCTTCACGCGGACCGTCTGCAATTACCAAAAGCTTAGGAGGTTTTGCTTGGCGAATTGCTTCAAATACTTTCGCAGTAGTTTCCGGTCGCTTAAAGATGATAAAAGTAACGGGTGTTTTCAGTTGAAAATTGTGCATAATTTTCACTTTCACATTAATTGAATCGGCTTTAATTTAGACTTTATATAACCTATAGAAAACCTTTTAAACCCTTAATTAGCAATGACCCTTTTTAAGTTTCTTTTCTATAGATTCATACCTAAACACCACTGATAAATATTTAGAGTTTGTTCAGATACGTAATTCCAATTCCATTTTTCCACAACCTTAAAATTGTATTTACCCATTTCTGCTAGCATATCTTTCTTTTCTACTGCAATCTTCATAGCCTGCAACAATCCATACGGATTATCCGAATCATAGAGAAAAGATCCAGATTCATCTAAAATATCCTTAAAGAACCCAGTATTTGGTGCAATGCAAGCTCGTCCATATGACATTCCTAATATAGCTACTCCAGACGTTGTAAATACTTTATAGGGAACAACAAGACAATCACAAGCGTTTAGATAAATCTGAATTTCATCATTTGGAATTAGTTTTGGGTAAAATAAAATATTTTCATATCCTTTTATTTTTTTAAGAATGATTCCTTCTAATTTAGCTTCATGAATATTACCCGCAATCAATAAATTGATTTTTTGCTGCTGCAACTTTTTAAAAGCATCAATTGCTTCCACAACACCTTTATAACGATAAATACCTCCAAAAATGAGGAATACTAAATTTTTGGGAGGAATACCTAAAATTGCTCGAGCCTCTAAGCGACCAATTTTGTTGTTATATGTGCCTATATAGTTTCCGTGTGGTACTACAAAAACTTTATGCTTATTTTTTATTTTTAATTCTGCGATAATTTCGTTTTTAGTTGTCTCACAGTGAGTGATAATAGCATGAAGTAGCTTGTGAAGAAGTGCTATTTGAATATAAGAAGAATCAATAGCTTTATTTTGGAATTTATTATGCCATTCATGTACTGTTAAAACTAATTTTATACCTATTAATTTCAGAATAAATATTTGTGTTAATAATAAAATGAATTTTATGAATTGTGAAGCTAATGTTTTACCCGCAATAAAAGTTTGTAAAGAAAAAT
Organism: Scytonema sp. PMC 1070.18; assembly: GCA_035967975.1. GTDB lineage: Bacteria > Cyanobacteriota > Cyanobacteriia > Cyanobacteriales > Nostocaceae > Scytonema. The sequence goes on along the minus strand of JAWQFQ010000042.1, from coordinate 23,611 downwards.
GAAGATGCAGAATATCAAATTTACCCTTTTGTAAAACTAGTGGTAAAAAAATTGGTAGAAAGAAATGATTCCAAAAATATTCTTCTATTTCAACTTCAAAATGAGTTAGATGATTCATCAAGAGTGTTTTATACGGATTATCTCGCCAGTTTGATAAAAAAACTATTTTTAAAGTTTTCATGACATTCAGTTCCCAATACTAATTTATTTGTTGCCATTTCAATATTTTTAGAAATCTATATAATTTTATAAGGCTTTGTCACCTATTTTTTAGCAACATGATACTATAGTAATGCTATTTTGAAAAGTGCGAAACCTCATAAACTCAGTATCTTTGAGATACTGGATTTCTCAATTTTTCCAAATGATTTAAGATTGCTATATTGAATTAAATGTTTATCAAAAATTGCTGGCATGGAAAGTTTTTGCCGAAGCTTAGCTACAGTTGAATCCTCATTTTCTCGACACATTGGTAGGAGATGTCGAATTGCTTCCGCCAAGGCATCTGGGGTATAGGGCTGAAATGTTTTGATAGCATCTAGTTCAAATCTGTTATATTCAGCTACCTGTGGAAAATCAGAGGCAAGAATTGGACGAGCAACCGAAATCCAAGTTGATATCGAACCTGAAGCTGAAAATCTTGAAAATGGACAAACAGCAAGGTCAGTTGCTAGCAAATAGGACTCTAACTCCTCCTCTAATAAGTAACCTGTTATTCTCAAGCGCCGATCTACTCCCTTTGCTTTTGCCAATGCCAAAAAATCATGCACAAGATGCTTATAGCCAACACTAGGACTTCCAGCAAACACAACTGTTATGTCTTGCGGTAGTTTAGGCATGGCTTCAATCATGATTTGATGACCCTTAGGAGGGTAAATAAATCCGAGCAAAGTAACAACTTTGACTCCATTCAGTCCTAAAGCAGCACGAGCTTCTGCTCGACTCATCTTTATGGATCGTGCTTCAACAAAGTGAGGCACTACTTTGAGTTTGCGTTTATCAACGCGATCGCATAACCTTTGTGCTTCTTCCTGAGTACAAACAAGCATTAGATTTACCCGATTAGCTATCTCACGTAGAGCAAGAGCATCTGAACCAAACATCTCTTGAAATGTGCTTTGTGTAAATCCAAAAGCTTTTGTTAATATTGAACGCTTAGGTTGTGAAGGTTCGTTTGACGGTAATACCTTAGCATCCTTATTTAAAAATGTAGTTTTTTGTAGCTTTGAGTAGAGATATTTTAATGTGCTTGTTAGACCATAAGGAGGGTAAAAAACATCGTGGAGTGTAACTACTAATGGACATGAGCAGTTATCCATAAAAACCCGAAGGTAATTCAACTGTAACCAACCGCCGCCCCAAAGCAATTTATTGAATTTGTTGAACTGAAAGTGAATAACATCTGCTTGCGAGAGCTGAAAAGCAGCTTCAATCAGCATTCTTTGATTATGCTTTCGGTCTTCGCTGAGAATCACATTAGCTTCGATAACCTTTAGCTCGGATCGTCTATGTGCTTCGGTAGCAAGTAAGCGTCCATAGCGACAAACGCCGTGTTCAGGTGGACCAATGTGTAAGTAACCAATTTTCATGAGTATATTATTTTACATCATAAAATATTTTTTGAAGACTTTGTTTTACCTCTTTCCCAACTGATTCCCAAGAATACTCAGCTTTGACAAGTTCGTAAGCATTTTTAGTCAGTGTTTGCTTAAGAGAACAATCTGTCCAAAGTTCACAAACTCCAGCAACAAGTTCATCAACGCTATTCCTAATCAGCAAGTGCTGCCCATCTTGGGCTTTTAGTCCCTCAGCACCCTTGGTTGTACTAACGACAGGACGACCTGAGGCGAAAGCTTCTAGAATCTTGAGCCGAGAACCCCCTCCTTGTAGTAATGGTGTAATGACAACCGTAGAAATTGCCAGATATGGTCGAATATCCTCAACTAATCCAGTAACGATAATTTTGGGATTTTGCTTTGCTGCTTCCTGCATACCTGGAGTAGGTAATTTACCAGCTAAGATTAAGCAACAGTCTGGGTATAACGCCACAAGCCGAGGAAAAATTTGCTCTATGAGTAACTGTGCAGCTACTTGATTAGGTTGGTATCCAAAGGTAGCAGTGAATAATAAAGTCCAAGGTATCTGCCTCAAACCATCAGGAAGAGTGCATTGACCCAAACGTACGCACTCATAATGTGCAACATCTATTCCATTAGGAATTACCCGAACTTTTGGGAACCACCCATACATATTATGTAGTAGACAGGCGTCTGCAACACTGCACGTCCATACTTGATTCACTTGACGTATAAAGTCACGTTCAATGTATTTAAACTTGTTAATTTCAGCACTCGCTCTTAATTTCGATTTTAAACCTTTAACGGAAGACTGACTTTCTGCAAATAAAGAGGCTTCAATATTATGCTCATCAAGGATTGTAAAACATTTTTCGCAGTTAATCACGTCTAAGTAGCGGTATAAACAAAGCTCGGCAAAAACCACTAAAGTTGGTTGGAACTTTAACAAAGTCTTTTCTAGCTCTTGATAAATATAATCTCTATATAATGAATCAAAAACATAGTGTTTTCGAGGTTGTAGCCACCATAACTTTTTTTGGAAAAATGAAGATTGGGTTGAAAGTTTATTCAGATAGTTATTACTCCATAAAGTTACACCGGGAGGATACTGGGAATAATACTTTAATTCCTCATAATGATTGGAAATAGAGAAAATAGCTACGGGACCCAATTTCATTAAAATATTGATGTTTTGCCAGTTACGTAAGGCAGATCCTCCCATAGGTGGATAAGGCAGATGATTTGTTAAAACAAGTGTACGAATTGAGTTAGAAGACATTTTCAGAGATTTCTTATGCATTTGTTTCTACTGTAGATTGAATTATGGGAAATTTGATTTGAGCTAAATTCTCTAAAACTCCCAAAGTTTCTTGCACCATCTTCTCTTCAGAAAAATCTTGGATGCGTAATTTGGCATTATGCGCCATTTCCTGCATCTTCTCTGGATGTCTTAGAGCCCAACGAAGTGTTTCTAGTAAATCACAAGTATCGCCTGTTCTAAAGAGTAAGCCGTGGACGTTGTTTTCAATAATTTCTGGAATGCTACTAGCATCTGAAGAAATTATAGGCAAATTATGTGCCATTGCTTCTAGAAGTGCGTTCGGATGACCTTCAAAACGGGTTGGAAAAAGAAAGAAATCGGCGGATAATAATAATTTTGGTATGTCAGAACGGTACCCTAAGAATAATACTTTGTCTTCAACGCCGTACTCTTGTAGCTGATTGAACAGTTTGTCTCTTTCCTGACCTTCTCCTACCCAAATAAACTTGACATTTGGGAACTCTTTAGTAATGTGGGGAATGACTGGGATTAAGTCTTGATAGCCTTTTTGTTCGTCTAGACGACCAACTGTTAGAATAAGTTGGTTATTTGGAGAAATTTTAAGACTCTGACATATTTGATAGCGTAGTAAATTCAATTTCTGTTGATTACTAGCAATGAGGTCAGACATGAGTTTAGTGCCATTTTTTATACAAACTACTTCCTCGTAAGGAATCTGAAAGGACTCACAAATGAGCTTTCGGTTGTTTTCTGAAACAGCGATCCACAATTGATTTCTGGCTCTTGCCCATGCATAAGCTTTCAGTTTTTTAAGACTAAATGACCATTTGAAAGGAACTAAACCAAACCGAATCGCAGATGGTATCTGTAAAAGCCCACAGGCGAGTATACTTCCCAGCCCATAAGGAGGATAAGGAAGAATAATTTGTACAACATCTGGTTTGATTTTAAGCAATAACAAAACTGTCCGAATAAAATGCAGTAAATCTTTTTTAATTATTAGTAAGTTATTGTCAATTGTTTCAGCTATTTCCAAGCGGTGATAACACACACCTTTGGCTGTAAAATCTTGAATTAGAGATGCTGTACCCTCTGTTTTTGGGAAAGCGACATGAGCATCCCAGGCTTCTTTCACAGCTGCTGAAGAAATTTTTAAGGTGTATTCTTCTACACCACCACGTAGAGTAGAGGGAATGATGAATAGTATTTTCATGATGGCTCATTTACTCTTTTTAGATTTTTAACAATGATTTAGCTAGAAAGTTTATAAAGTAGAATTACTTTCTTGCCTAATAACACTTAAAGAAGGAGTACGGATAGAGGAATGTTGAACTAAGCCAAACAACTTACGCAGTGGTATCCTATAAATATCTTTCAACCAGCAACTTAATACTCCTGGAGCATACCAGGAGAAGGCATAAAGAGAAATTTTAAGTCTTGAAAGCAAATGCAGCACGCTCACATTCTGTATCCAACGGATAAATTGTTGTCCAATCAAAAGGCGCAGCTGAAGTGACATTTCACGCTGAGAAGTGCTTTTTTGGGTATTTTGCTGAAGAAAGGCTAGGTATATTTCTTTAAGACTAAAGTGTATGGTGTCTACTGTTTGAGGATTTGGAAAATGAGCCCACCACTGGTGACCTACCCAAAACCACCTAAGGTTTGCAACTTCTTCGAGACTTAGTTCTTTATCAATTAAGTGTTCAATATTATGTTTTGACTGATTTAGAGAGAGAGTTCGTTGCTGTGTGCTCTTCTCAGCAGAAATGCTCTTATTATGAAGGCGCTGCTTCTGTAAAACCTCTGGTAAGATAAAAATGTCACCAACTTTAATTAGACGGCACCAAAGTTCATAGTCTTGGCTATAAGGACGGGTCTCACTGTACCCACCAATATCTTCAACAGGTTTTCGCCTAAACATTACTTGACTATGTCCTGCCACATGATTATAAAACATAAGATACCAGGGTATCCATTGAGAATCGCATGCTTGTTGATGCTCTGCTACTTTCTTACCTTCAGCATTGATTACCTCAATATTGCATGAAACTAAAATAACCTTTGGATGAGTATCTAGGAGTGACACTTGTTTTTCAAACCGCTTCTGCAAGGATATATCATCAGCATCTTGTCGAGCAATATACTCTCCTTGTGCTAACTTAAATCCCTTTTTTAGAGACTTAGTTAAGCCAAGATTTTCCTCATTTTTGAATAATTTAATGCGTTGGTCTTTGTTGGCGTAGTCATTGATGATTTCCCAACTACTATCCGTCGAACAGTCATCAATGATAATAAATTCAAAATTAGCAAAGGTTTGATTAAGGATAGTTTCTATAGACTTTTGTAAGTAACGTGAGCCATTGTATACGGACATTAAAACACTGATTTTGGGCGGGAATTTGCTCATATATTGACACATTAGATATAAAAATTGGTTTATATGGTTGAAAAGACTAATTTTCAGTTTTGTTGACTTATATCTTGCACTTAGGCAAAAAACCGGTTTTGGTGAGAATGACGACGCTAAAAAAGCTGAATTTTTCGTTTAGAGGTTGTTTGAAAAGTGGTTGGCTGTGATTTTAGGCACTTATTGATCCCCCCTAGCCCCCCTTTTTAAGGGGGGAAAATACTCTAATGGTCCCCCTTTTTAAGGGGGATAATGGTGGATATTGAATATGATTGCTACTGATGAAAGGACTTTTAAAACATCCTCTTAGAAACCCGGTTTTTGAGGTCTTGTTGAGAATGCTGCAAGATGTCAGTTGAGTCAAGTCGAAGAAACTGGGTTTTTAGGAATGCTGTATTGATGCTCTGGTGATAGCTGCTTGTTGCGAATTTTTCTTTCCACAAACTGAACAAATTTTCTGACTTGATATTGGGCATCAAACTCTGGACGTTGGCTATTTTCTAAGGCTAAAGCTTCTTTTTCCGCATACAATTTCTTATCTGTACGTAGTTTTTGTAGTACATTTGCATAGGCTTGAGGCTTATCTATAGGCTCAATTAACACGCCGCCCTTTCCAATGGTGTAGGGAATACCAGCAATGTTTGCAGCAACAACTGGAATACCGTTGAGTTGTGCTTCAACGATCGCTCGACCAAAAGTCTCATTGTACTGAGATGGGAAAAGCAGGATATCGGTGACTGCATAAACTCGACGCATATCCTGTTGATGCTCCCAAACTTCCACATTAGGTAGTGTATGGACAGATTTTAAGAGAGCGTCTTCCTGACCACTATAAGCTACCCATTTGCCTTTGACAAAAAGAAATCTTTCTTGAGGTAAGTGACGAGCTATTTCCATTGCAACATTAAGTCCTTTTGGTGGAACAGGGTTAATGAATGTAATGTATTGACGTTGGCGATGACTCACTCGATAGCGCTCAAGTTCTATGAACGGCAAAATCACTTCGGGTACGCGATCGCTCACTTGAGCAATAACTGAAGCTGCAAACGGTGAGTTAGCAAGCACATGAATGCCATCAGGAACTACAGCGCCGGTCTCAAAATGATCTGTACAGCGTGCAAAGTAAAAACTCTGGTAGCCCTGGCGAACTGCGTAATGAAGTAGTGGACATTTAGGGTCGCTGTGACCAAGAACAACATCAGGTTGGTACTTCTGTAGCCGCTGCTCAAAAAATTTTACCCATCTGTGCTCGTCAGCAAATTTCGTAATCACTCGCCAACACCGATATCCAAAATCTTCATCCATCACTACAGGAAACGGTATACGAAGATGCATCAGAGATTGCCAGCAAGACTGCCAGAAATATGGTGAATACAACTTACGAGCACAAATGACTTCAACTTTCCACCCCAACTGGCACAGACTTTTAAACAGATAAAGAGCCGAATGCTGACTACCCCCCGAAGAGTCAGGATAGAAGGGGCGTTGAGTAATGAATAAAAGTTTGGGCATATTTTTCAACTGATAACTAATAACTAATGGCTCTTAAGTTCTTATTCCAATACTGCAAGGAATACAATAGTCGAGGCTCCAGAAACCCGGTTTCTTCAAGAAACCGGGTTTCTAATTTTCGCTATCCCTTGCAGTATTGAGTAGTATTGGTTTTTATTCTTCATGAGTTATAGATATCCAGGTTCGAGGTTGATAAAACCTAGCGTGGCTCTTTCCTTGCTCTTTCTTCACTGCAAATTTAAAAAAATCTACTCTGTCCAAAGTATAGCTAGGAGGGTTACCTTGAGCTATAAAAATTTTCATAGCGTATAAACCTAATCCTAAACCAAGATATGGCATCCAAATCTGGAACTCATGTTTTCCTGAAGCAACGGAAAAGTATTTTGAATCATCATGACTATTTAAAAATATAAGTGGCTCCCCTTCCTGATTTAATTCTCTAATGGCTATACGAAGGCTAACCTCGTCAATTTTCTGATTAACTTTACATCTTACACAAAAATAGGTAGGCTCACCACTAACTAATGATTCAATAATATTTCCTTCACTATCTCTGAAGAAGAGGGCAACAATATCTAGACCATTACTTTCATGGACTAATTTTTCAGGTATATACATTATACCTGGTGACTTAGACGTACCAGCATTCAAAAATAAATCTTCTTCATACTTCTCTACAACTAAAGATGTGTTCTCATACATCATCAAATGACCATTTAGTAAGTAAACAGCAGAATTACATAGAGATAATATTGAGTAAGAATTGTGGCTAACTAATATAAAAGATGTTCCATAATTTTGTAATTGGCTAAGCTTTCGAGAACATTTGAGACGAAATTTAACATCTCCCACAGCGAGGACTTCATCAATCAAGAGAATTTCTGGCTCGGTATGAATCGCACAAGAAAATCCCAGTCTTGCAGCCATTCCAGAACTATAACTTTGCACTGGTGCATCAATCGCATCTTCAATTTCTGCAAATTCTACAACTTCATCAAATCGCTTATCTATTTCCTTATTTGATAATCCTAAAATTGCCATATTGGCATAAATATTTTCCCGTCCTGTTAAAACTGGATTAAATCCTGCACCTAATGCAATGAGTGGAGCCACTCTACCATTAATTTCAACAAATCCTGTATCTGGTTTAATCAAACCTGCAATAATCCGCAGCAGAGTCGTTTTCCCACTACCATTCTTTCCTACTAAAGCTAGTGCTTCTCCTCGTCGTAACTGAAAGCTGATATCCTTTAGCGCCCAAAATTCTTTAGGTCGCAGTTCATCATTCTTTTCCCTCAGCCCTAATAACTCAGAGGTAATATCCCGAACACCATAGAGCAAAGACCGCTTTAAATTGCGACAAAACTTTTTGGAAACTCCATGAACTGAAAGCACAATATCGCTTTCACTATCTTGCAAATTTGCTGAAATTTCTTGTTCGTTAAAGCCGAGCATGATTATGAACTAATCCTCTCCACGACAAAGGGCATTGCTAGACGATAGAAAATCCAAGCCAACAGCAACCCTAATACTGCAATCAGACTGCTTACCCAAAAGCCTTGAGGGTCAGAAATAACTCCTGTTGTCGCTAACTCCCGTGTTGTTACTAACAAAGGTGTAGCGGGATTTAACTTCACAATGCTTCCAAAGACTCCATTGCTGGGAATTGGATAAACTACTGGTGTTAGAAATAACCAAAATCCAGTGATTAATGTTAGCCCCATTGAAAAATCTTGGTATAAAGCTCCTAATGGCGCTAACAACATACCGATAAAAGTTCCTAGCAATACCAAATGAATTAAAGCTACTGGTGCTAAAATCACGCTCCAAGTCACTGGTATTTGAAACCAGACGAACAAGCCAAAAATCAGAATTAGTTTGATGCCAAAGTTAAAAAACGTCTCACCTAACTTAGCAAGAATAAGTGCTTCTCTAGGAAAGTTAATCCTAGCTAGCATTGACTTGGCTGATGTTACTGCTTGTACCGGATTATTTAGTGCTTCAACAAAGGTTTGCCATAAAGTCATGCTGAACATCACATATGCAGGATAGGGCAGTTCAGTAGCACCAATGTTAATAACTCCACTCCCTTTGGCAACAGTAAAACCAGCTGCCATAACGACCGGAGGTATAAATGCCCAGACAATTCCCAGAAGTGACTGACGGTATTTAGCGCTGATATCCCGAACCAAAAGACGCCAAGCTAATTCTCTCGAAGCCAGTAAATCTCGACCCATTTCCTTAAGTAACTCAACCGGATGTCTCATTCGACTCTCAGGTCGATACACAGTTCTGTAAGATGTTTGGACTGCTTTTGGAGTTTGTTGTTTTTTTTGGAACATAATCTGATAGATTACCTGATTTTTTTGTGCAGATTAGCCTTCATCAATTTTGTCTTGTAGCGACAGGAATGTGAGACAAAACACCAGATTCAACCGTTTCATTGGTGTAATAGAAGTAACTATCAGGCTCGCGTTTCACATTTACACCATTAATCACCATGCCCAAAACTTTCTGCCTTGACTGTGTTAAAAACTCTTTAGCTGCATTAGCACTGACATAGTCAATCACTCCCGGACGCACAACCAACAAGATACCGTCAGAGAGCTTGCCTAAAACAGCTGCATCTACCATTCCTGCAAGGGGAGGAGTATCGAAAATTACAAAATCATAATTATTGACAAGGGAATTGACTATTGCAGCCATCTTTTTAGAATCTAACAATGCCACTGGATTAGGAGGCATAACACCAGAAGAAAGAACGTAAAGGTTGGGCATCATTTCCTGCACAACTGTATCTATAGCAACCTGGTCAACAATGACATTTGACAGACCGACTATATTCGTCATTCCCCAAATATGGTGCTGGACTGGATGACGCATATCGGCATCTACCAGCAACACCCGACGCCCCACTTGAGCCATTGCTACAGCTAAATTTGCAGAAACCTCAGACTTTCCTTCTTTAGACACGGAACTAGTGACCACAATAGTTTTTAGCTTCTTGTCTGAACTTAAAAATTTTAAGTTTGCTTGTAGCATTTGATATGTATCAGCCACAGGAAACTGAGAAATTTCTCTGCCAATGACTTTAGGAATTGATCGCTCTTCTCTTTGCAAGTCAGAACTCTTTTTGCCATTCCTTAAAGGAATGATCCCTAACAATGTGTATTTGAAAACTTCTTTAGCTTCTTTCACCGTCTTTACCGATCGGTCAATCATATCTAATCCGAAGGCAGTTATGACACCAAGAGCGACACCGAGGATTCCTCCAACTCCTACAAGTAGTTTCTTGCGAGGACCAGCAGGTTTTTCTGGTACTAAGGCGGGGGAGATAATACGAGCATTGCCAATAATTTGGTTTTCTGTTACCTGAATTTCTTGAAGTCTCGTCAAAAGAGTTTCGTAAGTTGTTTGGGCGGCTTTCAGCTTCCGCTCTAACTCTCGTTGAGTTTGTTCTAGCTTAGGCAAAATGTTTGCTCTTTCTCTGTAAGCAAACCACTCATTTGATAATGTGGAAATTTGTTTTTCTAAACCCACACGCCTTGCCTCTGCACGAGCAAAATCTTCAATCAGCTTTTGTCGTAGTTCTCCAATCTGTAAATTGTTCATCTTGATTTGGCGATCGCTGCTCACACTCTGCTGAATACGCTCGTTTAGCAACTTCTCAAGAGTCGCCACTTTTTCTTCCAAGTTAAGAACGGTAGGGTGTCCCGGCTGAAACCGAATGCGCTCAATGCTTAACTGGCTTTGCGCTTCCTGAAACTGAACAAGCACCTGCTGAATACCTGGTATTTGACTCAACGAGGTAAAGGCGACAGCTTGTTGCGAATCAATAGTTGCTTGATTTTGTAACTTTTGTGACTGAGCAGTTGCATCAACAAGTTGAGCTTGGGCTTGAGAAATTTGCTCTTCTAACCTGGAAATTGCTTGGACTGCAGCGCTTGCCTCTTCTTCTAAAGCAATGACTTTATTTTCTTCTTTAAATTTCCGTAAGGCTGACTCTGCTTGTTTTACAGATGCCTCAGTTGCGGGTAGTTGTTCCAGAATAAACTTACGAGCTGAGACTGCCTCATCTCGATTTGCCTCTACATTGCTTTTGATGTAAACCTCCATAACTTTGTTAACAATTTTTGCAGATAAAGCAGGGTTATCTTCAATACAAGAAATTTGCAAAACATCAGTGCCTTTAACACTTTCTACCTTAAGTTTGCTTGTTAAGTCCCTGATTGTAACATCTTTACCTTGGTCATCTTTAAGATTGAGTGCTTGAATGGTTTCTTGAATAACTGGAACAGATTTAATTATCTTTGCTTGCGTTTCTGAAGGACTATTTGTAGAACCCAAAGATTCAAGACGTCCTATAGCTTCTCCTAAACCTGTGAGTGAGGAAGTCCGATTCGTCTTAATTAACAGGCTTCCTTCTGCCTTATATATAGGTTTTGAAGAGAATGCATACCAAAATGAAAGGGTAACAATCACTACAAAAGCAGTTAGTGCAGGCACCCAGCGTCGTTGCAAAACAAGCAAGTATTTTTGAAAATCTATTTCTTCCGCGTTTTGTATGGAATCCATCATTGCATATATCTACTGTCTCAAACGTTTAAGCTTTTGACCTAAAATCTTTACTACTACAATGGTTAACCATCCTTGCATTCCTACGAGTAAATTCACTTACAGAAGGATTTCCAGCCGGGTCAACTACCCCCATCGCTTGTTGCCAAAGTTCTGGGGATGCTACAGATATGTTATATGTATAAACTTCTTGTGGGTGATTTTTGTTCCTCTCCTGTCTAACGTGATACCATTTAGTTTCTTGGCAATCGTCACACCAAAATGCCTCCAACCATTCACCTTCTAAACTAACAGCGGTCTTGGTCGCAATTAGCGTTAAGGCTTTTTGTCGGCTAATTCCTCTTTGTTGGAGTTGTCCAGCCCTATCTGCAAACAATGAATACTTTTGACTTACACTATGCAGATAACATCCATGAATTGGACAGTAAATAGCTCGACGCTTTGAACGTTTGCGATTTCGGTCACATCTTCTCTGCAATTCAACCTCCCTTAATTGGTAAACACACCCTACAAAACAAGAAGGTTTCGTTGGAGAGGCTTAAATTCAAACAACAATCAAAGCCTAACTCCCCGTATTAACTGGCTTACGCAGTTCATGAAGACCTAATTCATTGAAATTCAATATTTATAGGAACCCGCGCATTATGTGTGAAAACTGAGAAACCCGATATCTTCGTGATATCAGGTTTGATGGATTAGTGTTGATCCAATACTTGAAGGTTTTGACTCGATCCCCCCAACCCCCCTTATGAAGCTATCCATTACCCGGATCTTTCTCAACATTTACGAGAGTAATCACTCACGTTTTTTCTAACCCTGATTCGTTCGTTGTTCATTCTCAATAAAAATGGAATTTTTGCGAGAAGAATAAGTGCCATTTTGTCAAGTCTGTTGATAATCCCAGTGTCCAGAATGGATTGTAGGTAAGGGTTTTAAGATTGTAAAGAAAGATGCGGGTAATGCATAGCTTGAAAAGGGGGGCTGGGGGGATCAAAACGGGATAAGCACTACTAACCGAGCAGTATTGAGTGTTGATCCACTAAACAGCATTCACTATCTCGCATCTTGTATCTAGGTCAAAAACCGGGTTTCTGAAAGAAAAATTAAAGCTTTCTAGTGTCATTTTTCTCAAGAAACCCAGTTTTTTAGGTCTTGTTGTTGAGAGTGATGCAAGATGTCAGCTATAGCAATCCTCTGTTATTAGTAAGAATTTAATTGTATTTAGACCTTGGGATATGACGTTAGCCAGGGGGTACATTTCCTGACAATTCATTTTAGGATTGCTATGTCTGTTTAAAGAGTTTCTGATTTTGGGTACACCATCTATGTACTTTAACCTTTCCTGTTGGTGAATACACCACAAGTACCAAGAAAGTTACTTTGAAGGGACTGAGATCGTCAAGACCATCGAAGTCCAACTTCACCCATCAACAAATAGCTATTTCTTTACAACTGAATGTCTAATTAATACTTAGTGGCTAACAAAAATTCCAAAATCAGTGCTTTTTGAGTGTTTAGAACCCTATGATATACATATGCTAACTCCTAAAAATCTAGGACAATAGATACTCTTCAAAAGTTAAAGGTTAGGATATAAACCTAGTAATAACTTCGGTTTACATATACTCTCCTTTATTCTCACAGATACCTGTCTTTCCAATGCTATTTGTTACAAAGCTTTATATCAAAAATAGAAAGTTTTAAAAAAACCTCAAACTCTTCAGCTTTTCTTTCCCAATAGGAACTAGTACAACAAGGCAAAAGTAAAAAGTCAAAGGTAAAAAGAAAGAAGACTTACGTTGTCAGCTTTTCAGCTCCTCCAAATGGGTGCTTTATTTCTGCCATACTGTACTAGTTATTGAAAAGAGTACTTCAGATGTTTTTCAAACAGTTATTTAGTTATTCGTAATATATATCATAACTAATCTGTTAATTGCATTATCTTTATATTTTTTTTAAAAAAAACTATTCTCCTTCATGAAAACTTTAAAAACAATTATAGCTATACAAGGACAAATCATTAACCTCTACCTTAAGATAGGTGTTAATTAAATATGGTTCAGATAAACGAGAATAGAAAATCGGTTTTCACCGAAGCGTGAATCACCCTTAACCGAACTGTATTGGGTATTAATTTATCAATACACATAATTTATTGCTTCTTTATTCTGAGAAGTTCCAAACCAGTAGCTACCACTTCTTCTGCAGGAATATCCAGACAGTTCAATCATCCAAAAATCTCTCCACCACACCCAAAACCTCATCAACCGAAATCCCATCCATACAACTTTGCCAACCCTTATCCAACGGACACACACCACTATACCAACACGACTGTTCCGTAAAATTACTGGGGTTCCGTTCCCCACACTCCGGATACCCTTGTAAATTCACATGAGGTAATGGTTGACCGTAACGTCCATACCAAGAAGGTCCAAATAAAGTAATAGTTAATACATTCAAAGCTACCGCTATCCGTGCAGCACCCGTATCAGCAGCAACAACCAAATCACCACACGCCAGCGCGGCTGCAAAATCCCGTAAACTTCCCCTTGGTAAAATCCGTGATTCACCGCCAATTCCTGTAATAATGCGTACCGCCTGCTGTACGTCAGAACCAACTGGAACGATCGCACTCGCACCCCAACGCTGATGCAAGATTTGACGCAGTTTTTCTCCATATGGTTTGATTTGTTCAGCACGGGAAATTTCTTCTGAATGAATGGGTGCTATACCAAGTAACTGCAATGCTTGGTCATAGTTGGGTTTGACGGCTGTAATGTTAAGGTGACGGTAAGCTGTGAGGTTTTTAGAGTCAACGACTAGAACACGGGGATGGTTTTGCTGGAGTTTTGCGATCGCATTAATGACTTTATCTGTCAAGATTCCATAGTTATAGTCAGAGACGATGACTGCATCGGTGTTTGGAAATAACTGTTCTAGTTTGTGAATTAGCGCTTGTTCTGTATTGCTATCAATTGCATTGGTAGTCCCAGAATCCACTCTCATCAGTATTTGTGATGCTACTACAATCCTTTGCTTGGAGAGTGTCTGTCTACTAGGATGAGTTATTAAATGTGTTGTAGAAATGCCAAGTTCTGAAAGCGATCGCCGTTATCAATTAATACCGTTTTGCAACCCGCACGGTGTCCCGCTTCTACATCATTGAGAATGTCGCCAATAAACCAAGATGAATGCAAATCAATGTTTTGTTCGCAAGCAGCACGCAAAAGCAAACCAGGTGCAGGTTTACGACATTCACAAGCGATCGCACAATGACTATTCGAGAGATGGGTAGATGCTTGCTAAGACGATTTTCGTATGACACGCATTCACCTCTTAGGCGACTAATTCAAACATACTATGGTACCAACTCAAGTGCATTGGGCGTTTGACTAAAGAATTTTTAGCTTTATGCAAGTGCAATTGTGCAAATGCACAAAAAGATTGATTAAAATGTAAAGTTAACATTTTTTGCTACAAAAATTAACGACATCAAATTTTGATACAACTAAGCAATAAGGGATCACTTTTTTTCCCAATACCGATCCCACATCTCAAGAACCCAGGTAGAAAATGCAGGAAAAAGTTATGAACCATCCATTTACTCTAGATATTTCTGACTTAGAAGCAATAGAACTGAATTTTGAATATCTCACAGACGAGGAGGCGACCCACGTCCAAGGAGGACTGTCTCTAGCTACCACCGAAGCTGTAGGCGAGGAAGGCGGGGATGTTACCACTCTGGCTTTAGGCGAGGAAGGTGGAGACGTTACCACTCTGGCTTTAGGCGAGGAAGGCGGTGATATAGTCTGTATTTCTGCTCCATGTCCGGGAAGTGAAAGCGGAGATGATCCTCTCCCTAAGAAACGCCCCATTAAGCATCCCATTCGTGAGCCTAAATACACAACTTTAGCCTTAGGCGAAGAGGGGGGAGATTTCGACATAGCTTAGTAGATAATGAGGTGGGCGTCTTCGCCTAGGGATACAATCACTGAGGTGCCACCAAACCCGGTATCTCCAAGATACTGGGTTTCTAATTTGCACTCTTTCCGACAAGTATTGATTTGGAAGTCCCTAAAAAACCGCCTTCTCCGCTCCGATAGGACAAGAGAAGATTCAAGATAAGTCATTTTGGATCGGGGAGGGAGTATTTATACCAACTTACTTACAAGTATGAATATTTTAATTTTAGGTCATTCTTTAGATGCTCATGCTGTCCATCTCAAAAAGGCTCTAACCGAAGCTGGAGCAACGGTAGATTATTTAGATACCCGTTTGTTTCCAACACAACTCAGGATGTCTTGGCAACCTAGGACAAAAATAGGAAGTTTGGTTCTACCTGAAGGACGCCAGTTAAACCTTCAAGATGTTCATAGTGTATTTTGGCGAAACTTTTCTGGAGTCTATGTTCCATTATTAAAAGACTCTAATCAACAGAAAGTGGCATTTAATGATTCAATGAGTACGCTGCGATCGCTCATACAAGCTTGTCCATCTCGTTGGGTGAATTCGTGGCAAGCATATCAATTTCATAAAGAAAAACCGTTACAACTGAGTAAAGTCTACGATTTAGGAGTCAAAATTCCAGCTACTTTAATTAGTAATAACCCGAAAGATATTATACAGTTCGTTCAAGCACATGAAAAAGTTATTTTTAAGCCAGTTTACGGAGGCGCTCATACTCAATTTGTAACAGAAGCGTATTTAGAACCTAAGCGATTGGAATTAGCTTTGAGTCTTTCTCCAGTCACAATTCAAGAATATATTCCCGGTACAAATGTGAGGAGCTATGTGATTGGAGAATCAGTTTATTCTGCTGAAATTCGCACTCATTCTGTAGATTTTCGAGAAGATTTAGATGCTGAGTTAATTCCTATGGAGGTGTCTGAATGTATTCAAAAACAATGTTTTGCGATCGCAAAGACATTGATGCTGGAGTGGACTGCTATTGATTGGCGTGTTAATCCAGTGGGAGAATATATATTTTTAGAGGCGAATCCTAGCCCGATGTTTATTCATTTTGAAAATAAAACTGGTTTTCCCATTACGCAGGAATTAGTTAAAATTTTGGTAAGCGTTTAGCTAATAGCCGTCAGCAGTCAGCTTTAAAACTTGTTTTTGGACATTGTATAGGCGTTTCGAGTACCATTACAAACACCTTTATAGCTTATAAAAGTTGATGGCTGATACGCGATGTGCTAAACGCTTACAAATTTTGACTGTTTCGCTTAATTTCCAAGCCGTCTTTTACAACGTGGTTCATTGAGGTCTTTATCCCGGAAATTGCTTTTTCAAAGATTCAAGAGTTGACCAACGGCTATCAACTGTCTGATCTGAGTGATTAGTACTGTTGGGTTGAATACCCTTACAATTGCGATCGCACAGTTGTCTTTGGGGTATTTCCAAACACATTTGCTGATAAAGCCATTCACCGGGATCGAAATACCCTTGAGGGGACAAACTTTCCACAAGGTCGTCAAGAGCGACTTCCCGTTCTAGGGGTAGGTCATCTGTTGCGTCTGCGGCTTCATCCAACCAAATGATTTCCTTGGTATCAACGACTAAACGATGATTGTAGTTTTGCAAGCAACGATTACATGTACAAGTAATAATTGCTTCAGCTTTTCCATATACTTCCAAGTAGTTTCCCTGATGCTGCACGCGAATGCGACCGCGAACCGGCGTCAAAGTTTCCAGATCGGGAAAAAACTCTTTAACCTCAATTTCTTCTGTCCGCTGGGGCGCTTTTGTTAATTGCGGAATGAAAATCGCATCCATGACACTTGTGAGACATCCTCACTAAAATTTATGCGTATCGATAACGATACAGTTGTGATTACCTATATAAGTTTAACTTTTCTTGAATTAAGTTTTATAGATAATATATTCGGATTTCCGAAACTGCTGGCAAAAAAGTAAAGACGCGCCATAGCGCGTCTCTACAATTTAAGATTGGCGTCATGACAGTCAATCAACAGAAGCTGGGCGTACAACCAGATGGCGGTGCGGTTCTTTTCCCCGGCTAAAGGTTTCTAAATCGCCAAAGTCCTTTAAAAAGGTGTGAACTTGACGTCGTTCTGCTGAACTAAGGGATTTGATTTCGACCTCTTGACCGGAGGAGCGTACTTGTTCCGCCGCATTTTCTGCCATTGCACGAATTTCCGCATATCTTTTAATACGGTAACCGTTTAACTCAACAGTGTAAGAGGCTTGGTCTTCCGGAGGTTGGTTCAGGTTAAGAATAGAATTTGCTAGATACTGAACTGCATCTAACACAGAACCATCAGGACCAGTGAAAATTTCAATTTGCTCTGGTGTTAGCCTGCTCTCATCAATCGTTAACCAGTAGCTATCCTCTTCCGACGCCTGATTGTTCTGAATGATGGTTGATTCCATCTCCCCATTTATTTCAACCTGCATTCCACTAAGTTGAAGGAGCGTTTTCAACCACTGCTGACCCCTTTGCATCTGATTATCGGTCATCTTTAACCTGTCGTCTTTTTCTTAGAACTTTTTGGCTCAAATGGTAGCCCCTTGTCTTTTGTAACCGCTGCTTCTTTCTCTTGAACCTCAACAATTTTTTGCAGCTCCTCTGGGAGCGGTTCCTTAGTCAGAATATAGGTTTGCAAAGTTTGGAATATATTACCAATCACCATATACATCAGAACCCCAGCTGGTAAGGGGAAGAACAAAAACATTCCGGAAAAGATAACAGGAGTGATTTTGTTTACTGTGTCCTGCTGTGGGTTAGCATTCGTGGTATTTTGCCCAGAGAGAATTTGGCTTACATAGAGAGTAATACCAAATAGCACCACCATTGAGACAATATCCCAATGTACAGTACCATCTGGATCGATTGCGCCGACTCTACCTAATGCGTCAATAAAGAGGAACCCTTGATTGGCTGCAAGTCCTGGAATTGTCCCTTGAATTGTGACATCTCCCGGTTGTAAAGCTTCTATGTTACCTTCAGCATCTATTCTGACCCGTTCTTCCCCTTTAGTAATTTTCCATTCAGGGATTAACTGATTATCTGGATGTTCCTCTGAGAGTGCTTGAAACGGTTTCCCCTGTGGTGTTTGGTACTCTATCTTTGTATGCTCTCCTACTGCTAATTTGTTCCCTCCAGGAAGAATAGCACTAATCTTAACGTGCTCCCCATCAGTAATGTAGATGTTTTGGGGTGCAGTCGCAAAGGCTTGTGGTTGAATTCTTTCAATTTGCTCGGCAGGAAAAACTTGCAAGTTAACAGTATAGTTCACTCCTGCAAAAGGTGAACCCCGCAAAGTCGCAAACAGCGCCAGCAAAACTGGCATTTGCAACAATAGTGGTAAACAGCCAGCAAGTGGGTTACCAAATTCCTTTTGGACGTTTAGCATTTCCTCTTGCTGTTTTTGCGGATCGTCTTTATAGCGTTCTTTTATTTCTTGCATCCGCTTGTTCATCAGCGGTTGCACAATCCTCATCCTCCGCATATTGCGAATCGAACCAGCACTCAGGGGATAGAGCGCAAAGCGGATTATCAATGTCAATGCTACGATCGCCAGTCCATAGCTGGGCACAATGCTATAGAACAGGTCTATGATTGGCAGCATTATGTTGTTCGAGAGAAACCCGATACCAAAATCCATTATTCTGAATTCAACCTGAGGTACTGTAAATTGACTTAATCTAATTTATCTAAATCACGATTTATATGCGACCCACTCTAGGCTGCGGATCGCCGCACTTTTTGTGAGGGTTGGTTAGTAGATAGTAAATAGTGGTTGGTAGACAAACAACTAACTACTATCTACCATCTACTAACAATTCCCCATATCACATTACTTTTTAGCAGCTGCGACGTAGCTGGGATTTTTGGCGATGACTCGTTCTTCAATGTAGTCATAAACTTCCCGAAACTTGGGAACAGCACGCAACTCCAGACGGTTTCCATCTTTTAGGGTGATGACCATATCGCCCCACAAACCAATTCCGCGAGGGACTTTGGCAATTTTCACAATTTCGGAGTAAATGATATCACTGCGAACGCGTCCCATCCAACCCCCAGTTACCGAAATTCGGCGATCGGTGATGCGGAAACGCAGCCATAATGCTCTAACTATTGCTCCGACCGTCAACGGTAGACCGACAACAGTGAGTCCAATTAGTATGTTCGTAATCAAATCCCCGATGTGGGGACCTCCTTCAAAATACACTTCTTCACGAATGCCCATTCAACACCTCAGCTTTTGCCAACAACTGCTCTAATTCTTGCAGAAATTGTTGGCTTCCGCACTTAGATTCTGCTGCTATTGGCTTGACAACAATCACTAACCGCCACCCAGATGCCATTTTTGGCAACAACTGATACAAAGCTGCCACGATTTGACGCTTAAGACGGTTACGAATAACTGCTCGTTTGCTAACTTTTGTGCTAACTGAAATGCCAATTTTAGTTGGGACTGGAGGTAGAGTGACTTGTGCTTGTGTCGTCTCCGTAGCCGCTTCCATAGAAGGATAAACAGAAGATGACGGTCGTAAAGCTCTCAAGGTGAAATGAGAACTGTGTCGCCGAGTTCCTTCCTGGAAAACCGCCTTAAAATCTTTTCGAGACTTTAAACGATGTGCTTTTGGCAATGCCACAGCTACCTATACTGCTCGTTGATGCTCTAAACACTCAAACGACGGCGTCCTTTTCTTCTTCTTGCCCGGAGTACGTTGCGACCATTAGGTGTCCGCATTCTTGCCCGAAAACCAGAAGTCCTTTTTCTTTTTCGGTTAGTTCCTTCCAGCGTTCTCTTCATACTTTTATCTCCTTAGACCGTTTTCATAAAAAATCACGATTTTTCATTTTAGCACATAGCATTGCTAAATGCTTCGTAAAACGCAAGAAACCTGGTATCTTAAAGATACCGGGTTTCTGAGCCTTCGCAATTTTCATAAAGTGTAGAAAGGGGCTGTTTATCACAATCTTCCCCCACACCCCTAATCCTAAACGCTTAACTTATACTAAGAATCCACGTTCCGACATAGCGAGAGAGGGGTACATCGCCAGGAGACTGAATGAGACAGTTGAAGTAGAACATTCCACCAGTAGCTGGGTTTTTGACATTAGATAGAACAAGTTCAACGCTACTCCCGGCGGGTATTGGTTCTTCGGGATATAGTTCAATGACCCGGTTTTCTTTGTTCCACTTTACTTCAGATAAAGGAACTTTTTTACCTTTGACTCGTACTTCCATCTTCTTGGGGTCAAAGGTTCCTCTATAGTAATCGGGATATGTAATCACAAATTGAGCAACTGCGGTTTTTAGCTTATTATTGGGGACTCGCAGGCGGTACCTATCCCAACCATTAGTTTGACCACCAAAATCTAAACGAAATGGTAATTGGTTTTCGCCTTTGACGCCGCTAAACAGCGTAAACCCTGGTAAACTCTGCGCGACGCTGATGGCTGGTAGCCCAATTAACAAACAACCCGTCACAGCAAAAGCAGAAAGTAAACGTCGCATGGTTAAGCTCCTGTGGCAAAAATTAAGTGTGTTGTTGCAACAACACGGGACAAAACGTTTGTAATTAAACTTTACTACTGACTTTTTAACATTTATCAGTTATCAGTTTCATGACTGGGTAACAGCCCGGACGCTATGCTCACACAAAGCCTTGATGGTGAGTTAGCACGTATGACGGGTTTCCCTCACCTGAGGTGACAACACCATTCTCAACAAGACCTGAAAACCCGGATTTCTAAACGAAGAATTAAGCTTTTTTCGCGTCATCATTCTCAAGAACCTCGGTTTTTGACCTACGTGGAAGATATGAATCACCATACGCGAGCAGGATTGTTCACTGTGTACTGACTTAAGAATGGACGTCAAACGGGGACAAAAGTGCCATTGTACAGGCTATCAGACAGGAGGAAGGGGGAAAGGGGAAAGGTGACAAGGAAGAAAAAGTATACAAACGCTACAAATAAAAGTTTAAAGTAATATACACATTTTTATAAATTTTTATTATTTTGATAGAAATGTTACGACTGAATTAGGAATAAATTGAGTAAAATTTATATTCCTCAATCAAGACTTGTTAAATGATTTGAGGAGAAATGTTAAGAATCATTTTGATAAAATTACGATATGTAAAGAAATTACAACAAAATTTTCCAATGCCTAAAAGAAGTTGAAGACAAAGATGCAAGATTTGGGGATCAACATAGGATGAGCAGTAGGTTTCCCAAAAAAGTAAGAAGGATTAAAGTGTGAACGGTGAGAATAAAGAATAAATGCACGCATACAAGCTCTAGGATTTATTTCTGGATCTATTACCATATGATAAAGGAACGAGCTTTCTAAGGCCTGAGTTAGACTGTGAACTAAATTTCATCTTCATACTTCATTCTTCATGGGTTGGGTGCCATCTATCTTCAAGGGAAGTGGGGTATAGGGTGTAGGAAATGCGTAAATCCAGGTAGAGAGGGAAAGCAAAGTAGAAAGCCAATCTCGCCAGCCAATTAATAGCTGCTCATGCACTGTAAAAGTGTGCTGACTGCTTCATTAGAATCAACAGAATTGCAATTATTGAATGCACAAAATTAGGTATTTATTCGGAAGGAGATTGCATGAGAATAGCAATTGCTAAAGAGATAGAAGTTTGTGAACGTCGAGTTGCCTTAATTCCTGATATTGTCGCCCGATTGGTAAAACAAGGTTTAGAAGTGTGGGTCGAAACGGGTGCGGGTGAACGAGCTTTCTTTTCTGATGCTGACTATGAAGCAGCAGGAGCAAAAGTGATCGCTGAGACTGCTCAATTATGGAGTGAAGCGGATATTCTCCTCAAAGTTAGCCCCCCCCAAGAACGGGAAGATGGACGTTCGGAAATTGACTTGCTTAAAGAAGGAGCGGTGCTAGTTAGCTTTCTTAATCCTTTAGGAAATCCTAAGGTAGCGCAGCAATTGGCAGAGCGCAAGGTCAGTGCGATCGCAATGGAGATGATCCCCCGTACCACTAGGGCGCAAAGCATGGACGCATTGTCATCTCAAGCTTCAATAGCGGGTTACAAAGCAGTCTTGATTGGTGCAGCATCATTGCCAAAATATTTTCCCATGTTGACCACAGCCGCCGGTACTATCGCTCCAGCAAAGGTTTTTGTCATGGGTGCTGGTGTTGCTGGCTTACAAGCGATCGCCACCGCTCGACGCTTAGGCGCAATAGTAGAAGCCTTTGATATTCGCCCCGCAGTCAAAGAAGAAGTACAAAGTTTGGGAGCAAAATTTGTTGAAATCAAATTAGAAGAAGAAACTACCGCTGCTGGAGGTTATGCAAAAGAAATCTCTGAGGCGAGTAAAAAGCGCACTCAAGAAGTAGTTACAGAACACGTTAAAAATGCTGATGTAGTGATTACTACTGCCCAAGTTCCAGGTAAAAAGGCACCACTATTAGTAAGTGAAGAGATGGTAGCACAAATGAAACCTGGTTCAGTCATCGTGGATCTTGCAGCTGAACAAGGAGGTAACTGCGCTTGTACCGAGCCCGGAAAAGACATTGTATGGAACGGTGTCACCATTATCGGTCCTATTAACCTACCATCATCAATGCCAGTCCACGCCAGTCAATTATATTCCAAAAACCTGTTGTCTTTAATTCAACTCATCATTAAAGACAAGGCACTACAGGTGAATTTTGCCGATGACATTATCGATGCTGCTTGCATTGCTCACTCAGGGGAAATTCGCAACCAAAGAGTGAAAGACGCACTTCAAGCTTTAAGCGGTGTAGTAGGTTAAACAAAAGGTTAGTAGATAGTGGTTAGTAGATAGTGGTTAGTAGACAAAGAACTAATCAACTATCAACTATCAACTATCAACTATCCATTATCAACTAACAGGAGATTATCAATGACAGAAGCATTAATAGCAGCTTTGTTTGTATTTGTTTTGGCATCTTTTACCGGATTTGAAGTGATTAACAAAGTGCCACCAACGCTCCACACTCCATTAATGTCTGGCTCAAATGCAGTTTCTGGTATTGCTGTACTTGGGGCAATATTAGCTTCCGGTGCAAAAGAGTGGAATCTTTCCGTTATTCTCGGTTTGATTGCCGTCATACTAGCTACCGTTAACGTGGTTGGTGGTTTCCTAGTCACAGATAGAATGCTGCAAATGTTTAAGAAGAAAGTTAGTAGTTAGTAGATAGTGGATAGTGGATAGTGGTTAGTAGTAAAAAACAACTAACAACTAACAACTAACAACTAACAACTAACAACTAACAACTAACA
>JAWQFQ010000041.1:0-52563 GCA_035967975.1 Scytonema sp. PMC 1070.18 | reverse complement strand
GCGTCTAACATACATTCCTGAGCGCTTCAGCGGTAAATGAAAGGTGGAAGCAAAGACTTTTGGTATGTCTGCTTCCACTTCTTTTTTTCAAGTTTTTGTTTAGTACATATCCGATCGCAATTTCATAGCAGCCGTCACAACGCAGAACATAGCTTTTTGAAAACTGCGACAAATTTGGACTCGAATATTATTATCTCCCCGACGCGATCGCAAATAAACGTCTTGCAGATAATTGGGTAAGAAATGACGTAAATCTTGCATCAGTAAAGTGGGAGGAATTCCCGCCATTCCGGTGAAAACAGGATCGGCGTACAGCGCACCATAGCTAAATTCAGATAAGTCTTGGGGAATTTGGTGTGCTTGGGCGTTGTAGGAGGTCGTCCCAAAAAAGGGAGTTCCTTTAAAGAAAATAACTTCAACATAGGGTAAAGCTGCGTCTTCCAAAAACTTTAAACCTACTGTTTTTGGGATAATTGTGTAGGGTTTTCCTCTTAATAAAACGCTGTAAGTAATTGGTAGTTTAGCTGCTGCTTCTAATCCTAATCGAATGTGGTTTATAACTTGAGAGATTGAAGTGATTTCTTGGTTGTTGTAACGATGAGACAATTCGTTAAAGATATTGCTCATCACTTTCCAAAATTGCCCCAATACACTGTAGTAAGCAAGCTGACGAATTTGTTCGGGAAAGAACTTTGGAAATAGATGATGGAATCCCTTGAACAAAGAATTGCTTTGAAATTTAGCTACTATGACTGTTTGAGCTACTTGCTCAAATTTTGGGGAATTTAAGTAGGTGTCTAGACCTCCACCACCATGCCAAAGCATTGTTTTGGCACAGTATTCTGCATACTCAAAATTCAGGCGATCGTGCCATAAATAGCGCAGAACTTTTTTTAGTGTCACCTCTCCCTTGAAATTTTTAAAGAAGGGAAATGGCTCTAAAAAAGCATTTTCAGCAATATAGAGAAGATTGTTGGAGTATGCGTGTAAGACAAATGCATAACTACGTAAAATACCCACAACTTCCAGTAGATTTTGCGGAGAATCTGCTAAGAGAGCGTCTCCTGCTTCAAGGCGTTCAAAATGCTTTTTGAGGGGAAGAAGGTTTGTTTCAGGACGCTCTGCGAAGATTATACTGACGCTATCTTCGCAATGTCCAACCTGATATAATTCGTCATTCATTGTTAAAACCTCAATTACGAATTCCGAATTACGAATTGTTCTAACATGGTGGTGGTTGTTGCTTCAGTTTTTCCAATCAACCAACCCGGTTGAATACCAATCAATACGATCGCGATCGCTAAAATCACCGCCGGAATACTTTCTGTCCACTTTACCTTAGGTAAGTCCCCAATCACAGCACAAATGCGACCAAAGAACACACGGTTGATTAACATAACAAAATAAACAGCAGTTAAACCCGTCCCTATCATGCATAATAAGGTTTGCACTGGAAAGACAGAAAAACTTCCTTGGAAGCATAAAAATTCAGCAACAAAACCCGCCATACCAGGAATTCCCGCACTCGCCATAACTGCTAGTATCATTAAGCTTCCAACTACAGCGAAACCTTGTTCTGGGTTTAGCAAACCCTTGAGAATTTCTGAATCACGAGTTCCTGTTTTGTCATAAATAAGACCTACTAACAGGAACAACAACGCAGCAATTAAACCGTGACTCACCATTTGTAAAACAGCACCCATAAGACTGACCGGTGTTGCTGCTGCTGCTGCTAACAATATGTAACCCATGTGTCCGATAGAACTGTAAGCAACCATTTTCTTCATGTCCTGTTGAGCGATCGCAACAAGCACCCCAAACAGAACACTCACAACCGCCCATGTTGCAAGCCAAGGCGCAAGCACTGACCATGCTTCGGGGAATAAACCCAAGCCAAAACGTAAAAAACCATACGTTCCTAATTTCAGTAAGACCCCGGCTAACAGTATGGAAACGGGTGTTGATGCTTCAACATGGGCGTCGGGTAACCAAGTGTGGAAGGGAACTAAGGGTGTTTTTACGGCAAATCCTATTAAAATTGCTACCAGTAGGGCAATCTGGGTTCCTAAAGGCAAAACTGATGATAGGGCTGGATTGTAGGCAAAACTAGAAGCTCCACTAAAACCAATTAATCCCAGAAATGCAGCAAGGATGAAAATTCCTGAAATCGCCGTACAAATCAAAAATTTTGTGGCTGCATATTCGCGCCTCTCTCCTCCCCAAATCGCAATCAGTAGATATAAGGGAATTAACTCAACTTCGTAAAACAGGAAAAACAGCAGCAAATCTTGGGCGAGAAATGCACCTGCTACCCCACCATTAAGAAGCAAGATGAGCGTGTAGTAAAGCCGGGGTCGATGGGTTCGTGGATTGGTACTGTAAATTGCAATGCTGGTTAGGAATCCGTTGAGAATGAGCAAAGGCAACGATAAACCATCTATTCCTAAATGATAATTTATTCCCAATGTCTCTAACCAGGGAATGTACTCCTGAAATTGCCAATCGGAATTGAAAAGTTCAGAATGACTTCCTAAGATGATAGACCACACAAACATAGCGATCGCAACTGCAAATGCAGTCCATCTTGCAAACTGAGGTGAGAGGCGAGACGCTTGTTTTTCGGGACAAAATGCAATAAACGCAGCACCAAGTGCTGGTATCCAGATGAAGAGGTTAAGCATAGTTATGGGTGTGGGGTATGGGGTGTGGGGTATGGGGTGTGGGAAAATGTTTTCACTACACTCTACCCCCTACACCCCAAGCAATGAAAAGGGTGAACAGGCTTACGCCCAAAAGAATTGTGAGGATATAAAACTGAGATGTTCCAGAAACGCTGTACTTTAATTTGTGACCACTGACAACTGTAGTGTGACCAATTAGATTAACGATGCGATCAAGGATGAAGCGGTCAAACCACGCTGTGAATTTGGATAACTGTGCTACAGCAAAAACAACGCTAATGCGGTAAATTTTGCTGATGTAAAAATCATAGGCAAGCATCTCATGTAGGAACTTTGCCTTTTGATGTACCGGTCTAACCCAAACACGCTTCAGTGCGATCGCACCTCCTATTCCACAACCTAAAGCACTAGATGCTAAAAGTAGAATGACGAGTGGAGCATGTAAAAACCTCCAGTGCAGGATTAAATCCAGACTCTGAAGCATGGAAGGTACTGATAGAGTGGTGAGTGCTAAAATGACCATTGGTAATGCCATTTGCCACCCAATCTCAGGCGCACGGCGCGTTTTGACTTGAGATGAACCCAAGAAAACGAGACGAAACACGCGGGTGAGATTGAAAGCGGTTAAGCTGTTAACCAGTAACAAGACACTCACTAACCAAGGAGAATTGCGAGAAAACTGTTCAATTCCCTCTTGCATTGCCCAAAAACCACCGAATGGGAAAAATCCTATCAGTCCAACTGTGCCAATCATAAAAGCACCAGCTGTGATAGGCATAGTTTTACCAAGCCCCCCCATTTCTGTTAAATCTTGACAGTTGGTTGTTGTGATGACGCAACCAACACTCATGAATAACAAAGCTTTGGCAATGGCGTGTGCCAGAATTAACATCAGGGCAAAATGAGTCCATTGCATCCCAACAGCAATAAATACGAAACCCATATACGCACTGGTGGAGTGAGAAAGGGAGCGTTTGATATCTATTTGGGTCATTGCAACCAGCGAAGCACCAATAGCTGTGACTGTACCAATAGCTACTAAGGTTGTCATTGCTATGGGTGAAATTGCTAGAATTGGCTGGAGTTTCACGAGAACATACGCACCACAAGACACAACAAGGGAATTCCGCAAAACTGAAGCGGGACTAGGGGCTTCCATTGCTTCATCCAACCACAGGTGGAGGGGAAACTGAGCGCATTTTCCTGTTGGACCTGCTAGTAGTGCTAAACACATTAGAGTTGCTGCAACAGGATGTAAATTGGTTGTTTGTGCCCATTGGTACAGTTCTGGAAAATTGGTATTACCTGCTAAATTTGAAAGCGCTACAACTCCCATTAATAAAAGGATATCTCCCACTCTTTTCGTGAGGAATGCATCACGAGCCGCAGTCACTACTAAAGGTTGAGCATACCAAAATCCTACAAGCAAGTATGTGGAGAGAGTTAGCAATTCTAACCAACCGTAGGACAGTAATAGGGAATCAGATAGAACTAAACCACTCATTGCTCCTTCAAAAAATCCTATCAAGGCAAAGAAGCGGGCGAGAGCATAGTCTTTTTCCATGTACCCTAGAGCATACATTTGAGCTAGCAGGCTCAATCCTGTCACTAGTTCCATTGCGCCTATACTCACTGATGAGATTTCTAGGGTAAAGGATAGGTCTAAATGAGCGACCTTCAACCAGTGAATGATAAACTGCTGTGGCGGGTGACTCCATATTGCACTAAAGACAATCAAACCGTGAATGTGAGAAACCACAGTCATCAGCAGGTTAAGGTAAGCTGCAGGACGCGGACCTGTATGACGTATGACTCCGGTTGACCACGGTAGGGTGAGAATTGCGCCTAACAAGCCGTAGAAGGGAATTAACCAGGTGGTTTGGATGAAAAAATATGTCATGCAGATACCTTTTGAAGGATGAAAAAAAAATAAAAATTTCTATTTCATACTTCACATTTGGTGCGTTTATCTTCAGTTCATTCCCTACACTTCAGATTTTTGCTTTCAGTTCATTTGTGACATTTTTAGTAGGCTTTTTTTGCTTGAAGAAAGGCATATCTGTTAATAGTAGTAGTATTTCTACTACGAAGCGGTTATCTTGGACTCGCCAGTTGTATGTATTTTACGCGTGCGCTCCATTAATCCATCCCACTCTACTATAAGTGTACTTCCCATTTGCTCTTGTTGCTTTGCCCATGTGGAGAACAGGTCAAGACAAGAGTGGTCTATGTAAGCTAGGCGGTCTAAATGGATGTGCGCGTTGGTTCCGGGAGGAATTTGCTCTAGAATACTTGCCAATTTTGGTAGTCGCACAAATGTTGCTGCTCCCTCTAGATAAATGTCAACTCGTCGATTTTTTTCATTCCAAATAGTCTCGATATTTAAGCTAGACACTTTGTAGATGAGTGAGATTGCAGTCAACACGATACCAATCAATACACCAGTGAGTAGTTCTGTTGTGACAATCCCTATTAATGTAGAAAAAAATATGACTAGAGGAAAACGCCCGTATTTTTTGAGTTGGCGAATATGTTCGACTTCAATGAGCTTGTAACCAGTGTAAACCAGTATTGCAGCCAAGCTTGCTGTCGGAATTGTTCTCAACAATCCAGGTGCAGCAATCACTAAAAGTAGCAGCCAAAAACCGTGAAGTATTGCAGACAATCTTGTTTTTGCGCCCGCTTCGACATTTACAGAACTGCGGACTATGACTCCTGTCATGGGTAACGCACCGAGTAAACCGCATATCATGTTACCAAACCCTTGCGCTGCTAATTCCCGGTCAAAATTTGTTCTCGGTCCGTTATGCAGTCGGTCCACAGCGGCTGCGGAAAGCAGGCTTTCTGCACTGGCGATGAATGCGATCGCAATTGCTTCGAGTAAGACGGGAGCATCAATTAAGCGTGGTAGGTTACTCAGGGATGGTAGTTGAATTGCTTCTAACAAATTTGATGGGATGTCAACGTATTGAATAGGTAATTTGTAGACTGTGGCAATAACAGTAGCAATTATTACAGCAATCAAGGCTCCTGGTACAAGCCTCAAGCGGTGGGGCTTCAGCTTTTCCCAGAGGATGAGGGTGACGATTGTTGTTATACCTAGGAGGGCCGCTATGTGATGAATGCTACCATCTACGGGAAATATAGCTTTGTAGATGGCTTGAGGGATGAAAATCAAATTCTCAATTCCATGTGTATAGGGTTTGTCGTCAAGCATGACGTGAAACTGAGATGCAAAAATCAGTACGCCAATACCTGCAAGCATTCCATAAATCACTGCGGGAGACATGGCGCGAAACAACTGACCAAGTTTGAATACCCCCGCCAGAAATTGGATCAAACCTGCTAGAAGCAATATGGGACCAAGCATTTCCATACCGTATTGCTGGACTATTTCTGCAACGATGACTGCAAGCCCAGCCGCAGGTCCACTGACAAGCAATGGCGAGCCGGAAACAGCATTGACAATAAGTCCGCCCACTATTCCTGTCACAATACCACGTGCTGGGGGAACACCTGAGGCGATCGCAATCCCCATACAAAGAGGGAGAGCGACAAGAAACACGACAAATGATGCTGGTACTTCGTTGCTTAATGAAAACTTGGCTCTGGTACTCATCAGGTTTCTCATTAGCTTTTCCTCCGATTGCAATAAAAGTGTTTTGTGTTACGGACTAGAGTATTGGTCGCTATTCTGGTGCAGCACGAAATGGACATGAGAATATTGATATTCTCTGTACCACTTTCTTCAGATGAATTTGTTGCTGGTAGAGTAAGAACTAATGGGGCTATTAAGGAACCGCAGATGCACACAGATAAACGCAGATGAAGCTGTATTCGATCCTTGTGGGAACCGCTAGATAACTATGTCAATCGGTAAATCATCGCATTGAGTTTTTACTATCGTGAGTATTTACATTTCTTTATCTTTGTTAATTGTAAGAAATGTATCATGAAAAATTTATGAGTAAATCATGAAAAGTTTTTCATAATTGTTCTTTCTACGAATTTTTAAGAAACACAGAGATGTAGGGGCGAACGGTTGAGAGCCCGTATGCGTAGAGGGATGTAGGGGTGAACGGTTGAGAGCCCGTATACATAGAGGGATGTAGGGGTGAACGGTTGAGAGCCCGTATGCGTAGAGGGATGTAGGGGCGAACGGTTGAGAGCCCGTATACGTAGAGGGATGTAGGGGACAATTGTGTTTCTTTCCTTGTAAATCTTTACTTATGTATGATTGTGCTTTAGCGTGCTTAGCACAACAATGATAAATCGCAGTCCGAGCCGATTAACTTTCATTTGTGCTGATTAACGTATCAATAAATTGTTACTAACAGAAACATTTAGAAATATTCTTCTAAAGAATTGTATGAGTTTGAGAACAGACACCTCGATATGTTCCTATACTGGAACTATTCCAATCTTTTATATACTCCATGTTTGGAGGTGCCAAAATGGTTCATACTTACGAGGTACTCGTTGATATCAAGGAATTTGCAGATTTAACAAATAATCAGTTTCTCTGCGAAACGAGCCGTTATGAAGTTGACGCAGAATCCAAAGAAAAGGCTGATGGCATGGCACGTCTTCAGGCTAGAAGTGACCATCCACAAGGTACTGAATATGATGTTAGGGTAACAAGATTACTCAGGTAAAGCGAGCAGTAGATAATGGAAAAATAAAACCTCCGATTCGCACACGGGGGCAAATGATAGTGTGTTGTAGCTAACTGTAGAATTGGGAAATTCTCTATATCACTCTATCAGATAAACACAATGCAGATATATTTGCCAGTGTGCGAGCACTCTTCATCTTAAGTATCTATTTTGTATAAAAAAACTGCAAATATCTTGAGTTAACCTTTTGTTGGGATGGAAGTCAAAAGTTAGAGTGCAAGCGCATCAATTTGTCTGCTTTAATATCAGCAGTTTTTAATACGAATCTGAAAATATTTAGGTTCTTTCGTACATATCATACTAAATTGTTAATTACAATTGCCGCAACAGTGTAACTTAAAGGATAAAGTGGTCGCAACTGGTTGAAGCCAGATTTATAAATATTTGTATTAAAATAATATCGTTTAATCATTTTTCAACGAGTTTAGCACGCTATGTACGCAAGAACCAGTTACATGAATCCTGTTCATAAGCTAATCTTATTATTTAGTTTTGGTAATCAATTTTGTTACATTTAGCCAAAAATGGTATCGTACACTACTGTTTTTTAGCGATCTCAAAACTTTTCGGTCTACTGAAACTTTGTGATTTACTGAATTTAGCACCTACGCCAGTCCTACCTACTTCGTCGATAATATGCAAGTTAATTTTTCTGAGGAACAGAAGAAGTCAGAATTGCAGCATTGGCACAGCATTATTGCGTTCTTTCTCGTTGCCATTCTATTCGGCTCAATTCCACCTGTAACCAAGTTTGCCATTGCTTCCATGTCCCCCGCAGTGCTGCTTAGTACTCGTTACACGATCGCAGTATTCCTGTTTATACCGTTGATTGTTAAGTCTGTTCTGAACTATAACCCGATTCATCTCTGTAGAAGTCAACTCCCCGCATTGCCCATGATCTCTACAGAAATTATCGTCCCGGAAACCAATTCAGTTGTTAGCCAAGCCCTTTTAAAGGATAGCGTGGTGTTAGGAATCCTGACATTTGGGATTCATCTGTGTTTGAGTTTTGGGGTGCAAACGATTTCGGCAAATCGGGCTTCCTTCTTATTTGGATTGTGTATTATTCTCACCTCGCTTTTAGACTTTATTTATCACAAACGGTTCTCCCTTCGAATATTTTCGGCAGCAGTTATATCGTTTGGTGGCAGTGGTTTGATGTCTTGGGAACAAAGCCATGAGCCAATTATAGGTACTTTATGGCTCTTAGGGGCGATCGCCTGTGAAGCCACCCTTTTGATTTTGCTTGAAGATATGGCTCCCCGCCACGACCCCCTGATATTGTCTATCCTGCGCTTAAGTGTAGCTGCGCTCTTCTCCCTCCTTCTTGCTATCCCTGAATTGTCGAACCAGCTCACCATCATTCAGGACAATTGGATGCCTTTGTTATATTTAGGGGCGGTGACTGCAGCAACAAGCTGGCTCGTCATTTTTGCCTTGCAGACTTTACTCGCAGCAGAGGCAGCACTAATTCAGGCGTTGGAGCCAGTTTTTGGTGCGATGATTTCATTTATTTTATTGGGGGAAGTGTTCAGTTGGCGTGGTTTAGTAGGTTCTGGGCTAATCTTAACCGGAATCGTCTTAGCAATTTTGACCACTTCCAACGGATTAGCTCATTTTTTCACGTGTTGGTCTGTAAAGAACGGTTAATCGTAATAGAGTTGCGCGTTAAGTTCTGGTTTTTTCCACGGGTTTGTTGTCCTGCCTAAACGTTGGCTTGTTGAAAGGACATTCGGTTGGTTCAACTGGTGAGCCAGCACTGTAGGAGGGTTTCTCTCCATAGGTGACTGGCGAACCCGAAGGGTGTAGGCGACTAAGCAAAGATTATGAGGTACTGCCTGAAACTACCAAAGCGTTTATTTATGTTACCATGATTCGTTTGATGCTCAAGCAACTTGCGTGATTTAAATTACTTCTTCACAACTTTTCAGACATCCTCTAACAATAAGATTGACATAACTTCTGAAGGAGCGAAATTATGATTGTACGCAATTTACAACAGCTTGTTGGGACTGAGCGTGATGTAGCCTGGGGAAATGGTCGAAGTCGTCGGTTTTTGATTGAAACTGATGGAATGGGGTACAGCTTGACTGATACTGTGATTGATGCAGGAAGCGAATCCCTTTTGCAATACAATAACCATCTTGAAGCCTGCTATTGCATTGAGGGCGAGGGGGAAGTTGAGAGCATGGATGGCACAATCTATCCCATTAAGGTTGGTACAATGTATGCCCTTGATGGACATGACCAACACTATTTACGGGCAAAAACAAATATGCGCTTGGTTTGCGTGTTTTCTCCGGCTTTGAGGGGAAATGAATCCCATAACCTCAGAAGTGATGGTGGGAGCAGTTATTAGTAGTTCTATACAGCGTTTTCCGCTTCACTACTGCTAAGTAGAGCCAGTCAGAAACTCCCACCCACAAGGGCGGAGCTTGAAAAAGCCTTAATCTGACCAGCTTGAGTTCTTAACTGAACTACGTTAGAGGTAAGAGTTAAAAGACCTATCCAGGAATGCGAAGCTAAGTCATGATAAAATTAATTACAATATCAAAAATGAAAAGTTAACTCCTTGCTTACTTTGGGATAATGTCAGTAGACCGAAAAGTTTTACGATCCCATTGTTGGCGAAATGTAACAAAGCTGATTGCCAAAGCTAAATGATAAGATTAGCTTACGAACAAGCTCCAAAAAACAACCAAAATTAGCCAGGTGGTCAACAAACTTCGTAAGTTACCCCATAGTTACGGTCTACGGCTTGACGTAAAAATTCAAGCATCTGTTTGAGGAGAAATAGATGAGAAAAAACTTATCTAGAGATTCTTTTTAAATGGCTGAGATAATGCCAGAATAAATAAATTCAAACATTAATAATTAAAAAAGTTAAAGCGACAAATAGAAATCTAATTGTTGGATTTTTAATGGTTGTTTTAATCCGACATAGATTTTTCATCCGATAGCTACTTTCAATGCCAAAACGGAATTATTTATCTTAAAAGAGTAAAAGATAGACTAAATCTATCTTTAGGTAGGTAACAAAAATGTTACGGTAGTTCAATGTCTCAGTTTCTTGCGGCGTTTTAACTCCGCTTCAATAGCATCAATGATGGTTTCAATCACCTTGACTCTGGCATAGTATTTGTCATTTGCAGCAACGATTGTCCAAGAATGTTGTGGGGTGGTGGTGCGTTGAATTGCTTGATTGACTGCGACTTCATAGTAAGACCACTGTTCCCGATTGCGCCAGTCTTCATCGGTTAGTTTGTACTGTTTGAATGGGTCGTTTTGGCGTTCGGTAAAGCGCTTTAGTTGTTCTTCTGGACTAATATGTAGCCAAAATTTGACTAAAACATAACCTGCACTGGTTAACTGGTCTTCAAATTCATTAATTTCCCGATATGCTCTGTGCCATTCTATCTCTGAAGCAAATCCTTCCACTCGCTCGACTAATACCCGCCCGTACCAAGTGCGGTCAAAAATGCCAATGCTACCAGCTGTGGGTAATTGTCGCCAGAATCGCCAGAGGTAATGATGGGCTTTTTCTTCATCTGTGGGAACTCCGAAAGGATGGACGAAGTAACTTCGGGGATCGAGGGTATCGGTGAGCCGTTTAATGGCTCCTCCTTTACCAGCTGCGTCCCAGCCTTCAAACAAAACTAGTACGGGAATTTGAGATTTGTGAATGCTTAACTGTAGTTGTCGAAGTTGAATCTGTTTCTCAGCTAATTGCTTCTCGTAGTCTTCTTCAGATAAACTCAAGCTTAAATCAACCCGCTCTAGAAAATTGGGTTCTGTTGATTCTAAATGTTGTTGAGGAGGTAATGTGGGAACGGGGATTTGGATTCGCAGTCTGTCTAAAGCCGCTGTCAAAGTAGCTGCAAGTTGAGTGAGTACCTTGACTTTTGCCCAACGCCGCGAATTACCCTCTACTAAAGTCCAAGGTGCAAAGCCAGTGCTTGTTTGAACCAGCATTTCCTCAGCATAAGCCATGTAGCGATTGTAATGTTTTTCTTGCTGCCAATCCTCCGGACGTACTCGCCAAGCAGTTAAGGGATCTTCTGCATAGTCTTTTAAGCGACTTTTCAATTCGTGACGGCTCAAATGCAACCAAAATTTTGCGATCGCCGCCCCATTATCAACCATCTGACGCTCAAATGAGTTAATATGCCTAATCACTGTGGGAATTTCTGCATCTCCAACTCTCTCAAACAGGCGGTCTTCTAGGAGATGAGTGTACCAGCTATGATAAAAAAAGTTGATAGCACCACGGGTTGGGAGTTTTTTCCAGAATCTCCAGAGAAAGGGGTACTGGCGTTCCTCATCTCTTGGAGACAAGATAGGATGTACCTGAAATCCACGGGGGTCCATGTAAGTGACCATTTTTTTAACTAAGCCTCCTTTACCGGAAGCAGCCCAACCTTCTAAAACGACAATCACGGGCAATTTTTTCTCCCAACAAGCACTTTGCAAAGTCCGGAGTTGATACATCAATCTATTAATCTCGGACTTGTAGGTTGTTTTATCTAAAGCAAGGTTTAAATCTAATGTTTCTAGCATGGAAAGAATCAAGGGTGTGGGGGGAGCTAGCCACGTGGTGAGGCATCATTGTCTATAGATAGGTTTTAGCACTTTTCGGAGATAAACACTTATTTAGAAACCCGGTAACTTGGAGATACCAGGTTTCTACGCCCCTCGCACCCCTTAACATCAACCGTATTGATTTATAATCGCCAAAAGTCCCTCTACGTATTCACTACACTTTTTTGTCAAAAGGGAAACTTTAGGTTAGCATATCTAGTTACTGTTGCAGAAGCGTCATGGTTACATATCAATTGGGCGGGAAAACTAAAAGTCAGTACGGTAAATTTTTGTAAAAAAAAATTCAGATTTTCCGTAAAAGTTTTAACTCATTTGAAGAAGTCAATATAAGCATTTCCACTAATTTGTTAGCACTACACGAAGCTAATTGTTTCGCCAACTGCATCTACTAGTAAGACACTGAAAAAACGGAGATAAAAATGAAAGATAAACAGAAAAGCTTGGAGGATATTGATTTTCTCACCGAACTTACTCCTGGTGAGCAAGAAAGAATCACTGGAGGTGCTGGCGCATTTACTTCTCCACCTCGGGTGGTACCTAATGGTGATTCCACACCTCCGTCTCAAGCCGATGAAACAGAGAGTATGTGGGATATACACAAACTTGAAAATCCAACCGACATAATTTCCCTATTCTAAGTTATTTGTTCTCATTAATTTTCCTTTGATAGATCCCGATCTTTGCAAAAGTAAAGCCCTATTCTTTGAAGGATGGCAATCATGGGTATAAGCTGGTCAAATTGTTACTGGCGGTTTCGGGTAGCCTGTTTCATAGCCGTGTGTGCAGTATACGCTGCATCCGGAGATTTTGCCACAGCTCAGATTACCCCTGATGCCACTTTAGGTCCAGAAAATTCTATGCTCACCCCAAACGTTAGCAGAGATGGTCTTCCTGCTGACCAAATTGATGGCGGAGCCAAAAGAGGTACAAGTTTATTTCACAGTTTTCAACAATTCAATGTTAGGGATGGACAACGAGTCTTTTTCGCTAATCCTGTGGGAGTTGAAAACATTTTCAGTCGCGTGACTGGAACTGACCCCTCAGTGATTCTCGGTACTTTGGGTGTCAATGGTGGAGCAAATTTGTTTTTGCTTAACCCCAATGGTATTATTTTTGGCCCTAATGCCAGACTAGACCTTCGTGGGTCCTTTTTGGCAAGTACTGCTAGGGGTATCAAATTTAGCGATAGTCTAGAATTTAGTACGACTAATCCCTCTGCTCTTCCTTTGTTAACGCTCAATGTTCCGATTGGCTTGCAATATGGTCAAAATGCAGGTAGGATTCTCGTGCAGGGGTCAGTTAATGAACTAAGAATTGATCAGGCGACTGGTGAGGTACTTGAGTTCAATCGAACTGGTGGTCTGGAGGTGGAACCTGGTCAAACCTTGGCTTTAGCTGGTGGTGAAGTTGTGCTGGAAGGCGGAAATTTAAGTGCCGAATCAGGGCGAGTTGAAGTTTGGAGCGTCCAAGGCGAGGGTTTAGTGGGTCTGACTTCAACGAATCCAGGTTGGGAATTGAGCAACCTGGGCGTGCAAAACTTCCAAGACATTCGCCTCTCCCAAACTGCTGCTATTGATACTAGTGGTATTGGAGGTGGCAAGATTCAAATACAAGGGCGGCGAGTAACGCTACAAGATGGTTCACTAATCTTATCGCTCACAAAGGGTGAGAGAAGCGGAGGAACTATCAGCATTAAAGCTTCCGAGTCTATCGAAGCCAGTGGAAGTGCTCCCAATGGCGAAGCTAGTCTTTTTTTAACTGAGACATTAGGTATCGGAAAAGCTGGTGATGTAGAAATCAACACGGGTAAATTAATTCTCCAAAATGGGGCACAAGTATCATCTGGTACTTTTAACCAAGGCAGTGGAGGAAAGATTACCGTTAAAGCTTCAGAGTTAGTTGAAGCGACAGGAATTACTAAAACTGGAAATTTTGCCAGTGGCTTATTTTCGGTTGCCCGTGAAAGTACGGGTGAGGGTGGTACAGTGGAGGTAACAACGAGGCGGTTAGTACTCCAAGATGGCGCTCAGGTAAGCGCCACAACTTTTAGTCAGGGTCGTGGAGGAAACGTGTTGGTGAATGCTTCTGAGTCAGTCGAAGCGATTAACATTGCTCCAATTGGTTCTAGCGGCTTATTTGTTGCTAGTAAGAGTACTGGTGATGGCGGTAGAGTCGAGATTAACACAGGAAAGCTAATTCTTCAGAATGGGGCACAAGTAAGTGCCACAGCTTTTAGTCAAGGTAACGGGGGTGATATCTCTGTCAATGCAGAGGAATCAGTGGAAGCTATTGGTACTGCTCAAAATGAGAATATTTCTAGTAGCTTAGGAGCACAGACTCAAGGCTCTGGGAACGGCGGCAAAGTAAACATTAAAACAGGAAAGCTAATTCTCCTGGATGGGGCACAGATAAGTGCCACAGCTTTTGCTTTTAGTCAAGGTAACGGGGGCGATGTAGTTGTAGATGCCTCAGAGTCAGTGGAAGTGATTGGCATTGCTCAAAATGGTAGGTTTGCTAGTAGCTTAGGAGCGCAGACCCAAGGCTCTGGGAACGGTGGTAAAGTAGAGATCAATACAAAAAAGCTGATACTCCGAGGTGGGGCTCAAGTAAGCGCCGCAACTGCAAATCAAGGTCGTGGGGGCGATATACTCATAAATGCCTCAGAGTCAGTGGAAGTGATTGGCATTGCTCAAAATGGCAGGTTTGCCAGTAGCCTGAGAGCACAGACTCGCGGAACTGGGAACAGCGGCACTGTAACGGTTAACACAGGACGGTTTATAGCCAGTAAAGGAGCGCAAACTTTAGCTGCTGTTTTTGAGAACAGCAAAGGCAATGGGGGAAATATTAACATCCGAGCTTCTGAGGTAGAATTAACAGGTACCTCTGATAATGGCGACCCTACTATTGTGTTTGCCAGTACTCGCGGTGACGGCGATGGTGGCAAAATCACAATTGAAACAGCTCGATTAGTCGTCCAGGGAGGGGCACAAATAGGGGCTGGGACTTTTAGTAAAGGTGAAGGTGGTAATGTTTTTGTCAAAGCTTCTGATTCAGTTGAACTAATTGGCACAGTTCCACAGGTTCCCAATCGACCCTTTTTTCGAGATCAGTCGGGTCAGCAGTTTCCTAGCGGTTTGTTTACTGGCTCTCAAGGTATGGGTAGTGCAGGAAACTTGCAAATTGAGGCGGAAAACTTAACCCTCCGAGATGGAGCCGAAATTGGTGTGAATCATCAGGGACAAGGAGATGCAGGTAATTTAGAAGTGGTAGCTCGCAACCTCCTGCTCAACAATCAAGCAGTTCTCTCGGCTACAACTACATCAGGTCAGGGCGGGGATATGAGGCTTCAAATCGCTGACCTCTTATTATTACGTCGCAACAGTCAAATTTCTACTAGCGCAGGCATTGCTCAGGCTGGTGGAGATGGCGGCAACATTGTGATTGATAGTAGCTTGATTGTTGCTATCCAGAATGAAAATAGCGATATTACCGCTCAAGCTTTCCAAGGACGGGGAGGTAACATCGACATCACTACTCAAGGTCTATTTGGTTTTGAATTTCGCAACTCTCAACCTCAGTTGAGCGAAATAACTGCCAGTTCTGAGTTTGGCATAGATGGAGCCGTGGAAATCGATATTGTAGATGTTAACCCAGCGCAAGGATTAGTTGAATTGCCTGCAGAAATTGTGGATGTTTCTGGGCTGATTGAGCAGAATTTCTGTCGTGTTGTTGGTCAGAATAGCGAATTTGTAGTCACAGGTCGTGGCGGTTTCCCCAGTTCTCCCAATCAACCTCTCAGAGCTAATGCGCCTTGGGAAGATTTGCGCTTAGTACAGAAGAATGAACCAGCTAGGACGCCAGTTGCACCAGCATCTGTGAGTGAGCCGAATACGGATCGCTTCAGGGTGATTCGCGATCCAAGAAACCTGGTTTCTATTCCGGCTGAGCCGAACCGTATTGGGAAAAAGAAGAGGAACAACCAATCTGGGAGAATTATTGAAGCCCAAGGTTGGATTAGGGCGTCGAATGGCAATGTGCTGCTGACCGCAGAACCTGTGACAGTGACTCCTCAAGGGTTGTGGTTGCATCCCTTAGACTGTCAGCGGTGGAAGCAAACTAGTAGTTAGTGCTTAGTAGTTAGTTGTTAGTTGTTAGTAGGCTTAACAGCATATTGTGTATTTTTTTACATATTTAGGTTTATTTAAACTTGTCTATTTAGACTAAAGTATTGCTCAGGAGTTGAAAAAATGAAGCCGTTGATTCGGTTAATTGCGATCGCTATCTTAGGGCTAATCCTCAGTTTCGGTATCCATACCCTAATGTCGGTCAGTGCTCAGTCAGTAGCGCCGAATCAAGAATCGGCTTTGATGCAAGCAGGTAACCAACACTATAATGCTGGTCAGTTTTCTGAAGCAGTTCAGGTATGGCGACAAGCTGCACAAGAATACGAACAAGCGGGCGATCGCAATCATCAAGCCCAGGCATTAAGCTTTGTTTCGCGAGCTATGCAGCAACTGGGACAATGGCAACAAGCTCAAGAAACGATTAATAAAAGTTTATCACTGCTGACGAAAACAGACAAAGCCAGCTCTCGCATCCGCGCTCAGGTTTTGAATGCTAAGGGAAGCTTACAATTAATGGCAGGTAAAGCAGAAGTAGGACAAGACTCTGCTCAAGCGGCTTTGAAAACTTGGCAAGAGGCGGAGACTCTCTACAGAAAAGCTAACGACTCTGTTGGGACAATTGGTAGCCAGATTAATCAAGCCCAGGCGTTGCAAACTTTAGGGCTTTATCGTCAAGCCAGGAAATTACTGGCACAAATTCGTCAAACTCTAGAACAATCCCCAGACTCTCGTCTAAAAATTATCGGTTTACGCACCCTAAGCGATCTCCTCCAACAAGCAGGAGAGTTACAAGACTCGCAAAAGATACTGGTACAGACTTTAGCAATTACCGAAAAGTTAGGATTGCACCAAGAAAAAAGTATAACTTTCCTGAGTTTAGGAAATACAGCTCGTGTCCAAACACAAACTCAAAAGGCTCTAGAATTCTATCAACAAGCAGAAACAGTTGCATCCGAACAATTTCCCCAGCTGCAGATGCAAGCACAACTAAATCGCTTGAGCTTACTCATCGAAACGCGTCAATGGAATAGGGCTAAAAGCTTAGGGTCACAAATTCGGGAACCGTTAGCGATTTTACCTCCTGGTCGGTCTACTGTGAACGCTCAAGTTAACTTAGCGAAGAATCTGATTTGCCTGCAACTCCAAAACAGTACACCAATTTGTCCTTTATCAGCAGATGGGGAAAATCAGCCCTCCCGTCCTCAAACTATAGATGACTCATCTAACTCAGTCATTATTACTCTGTTGAACGCGGCGATTCAACAAGCCGAAAACCTGCAAGATTTCCGTACCCAGTCTTACGCTCTAGGAAATCTGGGTCAGTTTTACGAACAACAAGGCGAATGGTCAAAAGCTAAAGAATACACTATCAAAGCTCTAAATCTTTCCCAGCAAATTCAAGCAGGTGATATTAGTTATCAGTGGCAGTGGCAGTTTGGACGGTTACTTAAAAAAGAAGATATCACAGGAGCGATCGCTGCTTACTCACAAGCTGTTAAATCTTTGCAATCAATACGTAGCGATTTAGTCACTCTCAATTCTGACATTCAATTCGGCTTTCGCGAAGAGGTAGAACCTGTTTATCGGGAGCTCGTTGATTTACTCTTGCAAGCCCAAACTCCGAGCCAAGAAAATCTCAAGCAAGCCCGCGAAGCCATTGAAGCACTCCAACTAGCTGAACTTGACAACTTCTTTCGCGATGCTTGCGCCCAAGCAAAACCAGAACAGCTTGATAAAATTGTAGACAGCGCTGCTAGTCCAACAGCAGTTTTTTATGGAATTGTTTTGCCAGACCGCTTGGAGTTTATTCTCAAGTTACCGCAACAATCTGACTTGCTGCATTATAGAACTAAAGTCTCTCAGGGGGAGGTTGAAAGTACTTTAAAACAACTGCGGGAGAAGCTAGCCCAGCCTAAACCCTCGAAGGAGCTACCTAAATTATCTCAGCAGGTTTATAACTGGTTGCTCCGCCAAGCTGAACCTGATTTAGCGAAAAACGACATTAATACCTTAGTGTTCGTGTTAGATTTTTCTTTGCAGAATATTCCCCTTGCTGTTCTTGATGACGGTAAACAGTATTTAGTGCAAAAGTATGCTCTTGCTCTCAGTCCAGGTTTACAGCTCATAGAATCCCAGCCTTTGACACAGATTCAACTCAATGTCCTAACAGCCGGGTTGAGCGAAAGACGTACCGTTGCAGGGAGAACCTTTGATTCCCTCAAGCAAGTTCCTCTCGAGCTCGCACAAATTCAGGCGCAAGCTGCAAAAAGCAAGGAACTGCTGAACTCTGCTTTAAGCGCTGCTAATCTGAGAAAGGCGGTTGAATCAGTACCTTTCTCTGTCATTCACCTCGCTACCCACGGTAATTTTAGTTCCAATCCCAACGAAACCTTTGTTTTGCTGTGGGATCGCTTGTTACAAGCTAAGAATTTTGATCGGTTACTTGGAATTGGCGATCGCATCAATGCGCGAGCGATTGAATTATTGGCGCTCAGTGCTTGCAAAACCGCGACTGGGGACAAACGAGCCACATTGGGCTTAGCGGGAATTGCGGTACGAGCCGGAGCACATAGCACATTAGCGACTCTTTGGCAAGTCAAAGATGAGTCTACAGCTGCGATTTCTATTCAATTTTATAAAGTTTTAAAAGAGCGCAAGTTGACAAAAGCTCAAGCATTACGCCAAGCTCAAATATATCTGATGGAAAAACATCCCAACACCAATTATAAGTTGCCTTATTACTGGGCTCCCTTCGTTTTAGTGGGTAATTGGCTTTGACGAAAATAACACCTAAGGAATTACCAAAAAATAAATTATTCAATTGTAGGGTGGGCATTTTGCCCGCCTAAATAATCGGGACGGATGAGATACCCATCCCAATACTACAAGGGATAGCAAAAATTAGAAC
Organism: Scytonema sp. PMC 1070.18; assembly: GCA_035967975.1. Taxonomy (GTDB): domain Bacteria; phylum Cyanobacteriota; class Cyanobacteriia; order Cyanobacteriales; family Nostocaceae; genus Scytonema. The sequence goes on along the minus strand of JAWQFQ010000041.1, from coordinate 33,575 downwards.
CCCGGTATCTTTGAGATACCGGGGTTCTGGGACCTTAACTACTCTATAATCAACTAAGCGTAGAGAAAGAAGTCCCATTCGTGAGAGTGAGATTACCCGGATTCACACCTTCCACAAGCCCAATTAGCTCTTCTGAAAAGCCAAAGAGAGGACCAGAAGGACCTTGAACAATGACCTGTTCTCGATGGTAGATGCCTGTGCCCGATACAGTGCCGATAGTTATAGCGCCAAGGCTATAGCTTTCACTGCCTTTTAGGTAAATGGTGTCTTGACCGTCTGTAAAGTCACGAATTCTGGCATAGTCATTCATGCCAACTTGCCCAAGCCCAATCTGACCACTATCGTAAAATACCTTTTCGATATTTCCCAGGTAAAAATTATCACTTCCTGTACCACCTAAGAGTGTATCAACCTCGTCACGACCAGGGTTCAGTAGAATTGTGTCCACCCCAAATAGCCTGTCATTACCCGCGTTACCATTGACGAAATCATTGCCAGAGCGACCGTATAGCACGTCATTGCCAAAGCCACCATCTAGCTCGTCGTTATCACTACCGCCATCCAGGTAGTCGTTTTGATCGCCACCGCTAAGCCGATCGCGACCCACGCCACCATAAAGAGAATCGTTTCCCGTGCCGCCATCCAAAGTATCGTTGCCTGTATTGCCGAATAGCTGATCATTTCCAACATCACCAAATAGGAAATCATGATCTGCACCGCCATCCAGCACATCATTACCCGGATCGCCAAACAGGCTATCATTGCCTGAGCCACCTCGTAGAGTATCATTACCAGCAATTTCTAACGGCAGAGATGGCAACAAGGGCGGTTTGCGATCGCCATACATTACATCATTACCACCCAGACCAGATAGACTATCGTCACGCCCGCGTCCATAGATTAGATCGTCATCATTGGTTGGTGCTGGAAACAAATTAACATTTGTATCGGAATTTGGTGTGCCAATTGAGAGTACCATGTCTATTTTCCTAAGTAGATTGTTTGAAGTTATGTTCTAGAAGCAATTTTTGAACTTAACCAGAAAGTAGGTGCTATTATTGCTATCAAAATCTTGGAGCAGTATTGTATCGCCTTGAGAGGATGTTTTAAAAGTCTTCTTGTTAGTAGCATGCACACTTCACATCCACCATTATCCCCCTTTTTAAGGAGGACCGTTAGAGATTTTCCCCCCTTTTTAAGGGGGGCTAGGGGGGATCAACCAGTGCTTGAAATTACAGCAAATCACTTTTCAAACATCCTCTGAGCGCGACTCAAATCCGTGATAGTGACATAAACAATAAAGAGTTTTATCTTGACCGATTGGCAAACATTACTCGCCCTCAAGTCGATTACAAATGTAGTTTTGAGCATCAATTACTCAAGGACCTAATTTTTCTGTAAGTCCAGAAAAATAACTCGTATTTTTTTCGAGAGCAATCACTTTTTCAGAGGGCGATGGTAATGTTTGTTTCCGGTCAAGATAATCGTCATTTAATATCGTCCTAGCCTTTACCTTTAGTTAAGTCAAGCACTTAGGGAATAAGTGAAGCACCTTCAAATCTTGCTATGAGAATATCTTCTTGACATCCGGTGTACCGACAATACCACGGTTTATATCCACCTCTTACTTTTTTCATCTCAATCTCCGATAGCTCCTGCCATAGTTCAATATTTTTTACTGCTAAAACGTGTTGCTGCTGTTTTTTCATGATGTATGTCCTCATCAATTTTTTTGGTATTTTAAAGGATACCTGCAAACTAGAAAATCAATAATTGGTAGTGTTATAGATGTGTTGTTACAATGTAAGCGTTCAGCCGTCAGTAATCAGGTTTTCTAGCTCTAAAGGTGTTTTCGTTTCGCTCTTGACGTCTATACAGAGCGAGCAAAATGAGCTTCAAAGCTGATGGCTGAAGTGCTGAACGCTTACCCTTTGAGTGACTTCACCAACATTTCTAAAACACTACCTTCTAGAAGTTTGAACCCTGACATTATAGTTAATGGGGTAGTTTTCGTTGCTTTATGCACTTGACCCTTTGGTCATGCAGAAGGGAAGTGTGGCAATACTTAGACTTCATGCGTAAACAAACTTTTGAGTAACAAGACTACAATCATTCCATAGGTTTGGCAATTGTTCATTTCGTTTTTATTCCAAAACGATATAAACTTGTTTTGAAGGCTGAAATCAAAAACCGTCTTTACCAAAGATGGTAAGATTTGGCTACAGAAAAAAAGTGGAATATTTGAGCTTTAAAAATTGCTTCAGACCACATTCCAATACTGCAAGGGATACGATATTTGAGATGCCACAAACCCTCCAGAGACCCGGTTTCTTTTAGAAACCGGGTTTCTAATTTTCGCGCTTCCCTTGCAGTATAGGAGCACATTCACTTTTTTTTGAGATAAACCCAACAGACCCTATTCATCTTGTTGTTAAAGTGTATGGAAGCTACAACTGGTGAGATTGGAGAAGCAGGTAGTTTAATGATTAGACTCTCTTCGTTTTAGTAGGTAGTTGGCTGTAGTAATTTTAGCAGTAGGTTACCAGTCGGCAATTAACCTGGCCTTCCTAAGCAGGAATCGAAGAACCGTTTCTTCTCGGGAAATAATATCGGCTCTACCTTGCATTCCTAGTTGAATGGTACACTGATGGTTACCCTTAGCTAAAAAAAAGCTTTCTGGGAGAATCGTCACCTCGTAGAAAGAAGTAGCGCTACTCGCCATTGGGATAGAAGCGTTGGCGGCTATAGGCAAAGCTTCTTTTCCTTGAGGTTTGATGGTATCTTGAGAAATTTGACTAACGACACCTTTAAGAGTACCGTAGTCGGGATAGGGACAGGCCGAAACTCGCATCTGTACCTTTTGACCTTTTTCTAACTTACTCACATCCTCAGGGGAGACGGCAGCTTTGACCACTAAGGGGGTATTGCTAGGGACAATTTGAGCAATTTCTTCACCTGGGCGTACTAATTGACCAGGATTTCGTAGGTTTAGTTGGGAGACAATCCCGTCTTCGGTCACTGTAATGTTGGTCTGGTTGAGGTCGCTTTCTACTTGTCGCAGTTCGCTGGTGTCGCGCTCGAGCTGATTCTTAATTTGAATCCCCTGTTGGAGCAGTGCTTCTTGTTCTCGTTTGAGAGTGGCGAGAGTGGCTTGACCCTTTGCCCGTTCTTGAGCAATGTTTTCTTTAGCGATCGCCACTTCGGCATCACTAGGATTAAGCGTGGCTTGAGCCCGTTGCAGTTTTGCTCGCACCGCTACCACAGCTTGTTGTTGCTGCTCAATAATTTGTTGTTGCGCCTCAACATTGGCTCGTTGCACCTCAACCGCTTGTTGTTGTTGCTCTACCTGTAACTGAGCTTCTTCTAATTGATTCAGAGATAAGGCTCCCTCTTGAACCACCTTTTGATAGCGATCGCGTTTGGCTTGGGCTGCGCTCATTGCTGCTTCTGTTGACTTTAGGTTGGCGCGAGTTGAACGCAGTTCCACTTGGGCTTGATGCCATTCTTTTTGCGCTCTCCTCAAGTTCGCCAGCGCTTCTTGTACTTCCGCCTGAGCAGTAATTTGCCTATCTCTATAATTGCGTTGAACTCGACTAAGTTCGGCTTGTGCAGAAGCAACAGCAAAGTTTTTGCGCTCTGTTTCGGCTTGGATTTGACGATTCAGTGCTTTAATTTGGGCATATATCTGAAGTACTTGCAGTTGCGCCTGCTGGATGTTGCTTTGCAATTGGCTTTTTTTCGTTTGGAGGCGAGAATCATCAATAGTCGCAAGCACGTCTCCTTTTTTGACCACCTGATCTTCTTTAACAAAAATGTTTGTTATCTGACCTTCTGTAGCTGCTTGCACGAGTCGCAATTCTCCGGTAGGGCGTACCCTTGCCTGCCCTTTAACGGTGACTTTATATTCAATGATAGAGGTAAGTGCGATCGCTCCTCCTACACCACCGACAAGTACTAAACTGCCTAATGTTACCCAACGACCAATTGGCGGGAGAAAATCACTACTTTGAACCTGTGGGAGAGAGTTTGCGTTGAAGTGGCTAAGCATGGCAGTTTTCCTGGTATAGACTAGCGAGTACTGCTTGGGGAACTTCCATTCCGATGAAAGGTGGAGGGGTTTTTTGCCAACTCATATAGATTCACACCGCCGAGGAAGTCTAAATGGTCACCGGGTTGATGACATAGAACCTCTGGAGAACCTTGAATTTTCAGTTGTCCTTGCTCCAACATCACGATCCAATCAGCTTGCTGAATAACTTTAGGGCGGTGGCTTATCAAAATTGTGGTTTGACCTTGGCGGTGGGTAAGCAGTTGGTTTAAAACTTGGGCTTCACTGACTGGGTCAAGAGCGCCAGTAGATTCATCTAAAATCAACACTGGCGGGTTATTGACAATTCCTCTAGCAATGGCTAATCTCTGCTTTTGACCGCCAGAGAGGTTAGCACCAAATTCTCCTAAGACGGTTTGATATTTGTCAGGGAGTTTGCTGATAAACTCATCAGCCCCTGCTATCTGACAGGCTTGTACAATCTGCTCAAAGGTAATGTCAGGCGAACCTAAACGGAAGTTTTCTATAATTGACCGACTCCAAAAGTGGGCGTCTTGGGGAACGAGTACCACTTGTTGTCGCAGACAGTCTAGAGAAAGGTCTTCCTGGTTATAAATGCCAAAGCGAATATTGCCAGATTGGAGTGGATATAAACCAGCAATCAATTTAGCAAGGGTACTTTTACCACAGCCAGATTTGCCGATAAGGGCGATCGCCTTACCGCCCGGAATAGTTAGGGAGAAATCTTCTAGCAAGTCAATTCTACCTGCATGATGGAAGTTGAGATTGGTACAGGTTATATCTGCATTATCAAGTATTTTTGCCCAAGGCTTTTGGTTATTATCTATAGTTTCTGGGGTAGCGTCAATGACTTCACCCAAGCGTTGAGTAGCAGTTTTTGCACGGGTGAATTCATCAACAAAGTCGATAGTAGTCTCAATAAAAGCAGTAAAGTTGGCATTCATGCTGTTAAATGCCAATAGCATACCAATAGTTAATTCCTGATTAATTACTAGAATACTGCCTACCCAGAGTAACATAATGCTACCAATGCTAGACACTAAGTTAGAGAAGATGCCGTTGACAATACCAATTTGAATAGTACGGAAAGTAAGGTTAGCAAGACGACTAAATCTACCTTGGAATTCTTCCCAGAACTGGGGAGCAGCCGCAGTCGTTTTCAGGGTAATCGCACCTTTGAAAGTTTCGACCAAAACACCTTGATTTTCAGATGATAAGACCAAAACACTGCGAATTTTTTGCTGTAGGGAGGGTAAGAAAACGGCTGTTGAGAGAGTCATTAAAAGAGCGATCGCACAAGCAGCTGCTGTTAGTTTTATACTATAAAACAGCATAAAGCCTAAGGAAACTAAGGCGATAAAAAGTTGACTAGGCAAACTCACAACGGCTTGAGAAATTAATTGGTTAATTTCTTGAATATCTTCTAAGCGGCTAACAATTTCGCCACTGCGACGAGATTCGTAGTAACTTAAAGGTAAGCGTAAGATTTGGCGTCCAAATTCAAAAATGAGTCCTAATTTTAGACGTTGGGCAAAGTGAGCGATGAGATTTGACTGTGCTAGTCGCAAGCTACTGCTGATTAGGCGCATAATAATGACAGCAATAGCAACGTTTGTGAGGAGTTGGGTATCTCCTCGAACCAGCACATCATCAGTGAGGATTTGCAGCAGAAAGGGAGAAGCAAGGGAAAGCAGACCTAAAACCAAGTTAAGCAACAAAGTTTGGGCAAGAATACCACGATAGGGCCATGCTTGCTTTAGGAAGCGTCGAAAACCGCCAATTTTCTCTTTTTCATCTTTCTGAGTAAAAAAGCGAACTGGATCTGGTTCGAGGAGGAGCATTACCCCGTCTGTCCACGCCTCAAGGAGACAGTTTTTTTCCAAATAGCGGATACCTACACCAGGGTCAGCAATGACGTATTTATTGCCCCGCTTACCGTATAAAACAACCCAATGATAACCTTTCCAGTGGATGATAGCTGGTACAGGAATGGCTTGTTCGTTTACGGCTTCCACAGGTACTTTCACTGCCCTTGCATTGAAACCAAGGGCGTCAGCGCCTCGCTTCAAGCCTAGTAATGTGGTTCCTTGTTGCCCAGTTCCTACAGTTTCTCTAATACGGTTAATGGTGAAAGTTTTACCGTAATATTTGGCAATGGAAGCAAGACTTGCAGCACCACAGTCTTCCTCACTATGTTGTTTAACAAGCTGGAATTTCATTGTCAGTTATTGGGTAGCGATCGCACACTCGATTTGTTTCTGCACTAAGCTGTTAAGCTTGGGTGGCTCCAGCACTAGCACTGAAGGAACACGCTCTGGGTCGGCTAATCGCAGCAATCCATAACCAATGCCCGCTAGTCCGGTCATTAATCCTGGTGTCTCAACTCCAAAGGGAACTCCACAAAGCCAGCCGTGTTTGTCGATACTTTCGAGAATGATGGCGGCAAAGCGGTCAACTTGAGTTTTCCACTGAGGATCATCAAGGGTTAGACTAGCTTGCAATAGCAGTTCCAAGTTGCCCAAATCTCCATGACATAATGAGTGGTTGCTACCAAATCCATAATTCATAGTAGTGTTGAGAGCTGTGTCTATTTCTGAACGGATTTCAGCATCATCTAGATGCGAGAGACCACGCAAGCGAGACAGTCCAATTCCTGGAGCACCATGACACCACGCCGTCAAGCAAGTATTTTGTTTGTCTTTTTTTTCTAGGACTTTAGCCGCAAAATTACGTAAGTCTAACCAGTTTCCTCGTTTGGGACAAAATAAACTGCGCTCGTAGTTAATAGCTTGAATTGCTGCTGTACGAAAGCGTTCTTTACCAGTTAGTGCAGCCAGTTCTAGTAGTGCCCAGGCTATACCAGCGCCTCCATGAGAAAAACCAGTTAAGGGCTTTGTGCCTATGTTTTTATTGACCCAACCAATCCCATGTTTCATGGGTTGGGCTTTAGCAATGAGGCGATCTCCACATTGGATAGCAGCAGCAAGGATACGCTGAGATGGAACACATTGATACAAACTAATCAAGCCACCAATACACCCAGCAGCGCCACTGATAATATCTAGTTGTTCGTCTTGCTCAATTAGCTCTGGCAAGAGTGTGACTAGATTTTCAGCTTCCACAAATAGCTCTGGTTGATTCCACAACATACCCAAATGAGACAGAGTGTAAATAACACCTGCCCATCCATCAAAAGCACTAATTGAGGTAATGTAGGAACGGCTTTCTTTTACCTGACGTTGCATAGTTTTTAATGCAGTCCTTGCGCGTCTTGTGTAGCGCTCTTCACTAGTGATCATGCCAAGATAGGCAAAGAATATTGCAATTCCAGGTATACCACTATAAAGATCTGCCCCCAACGGTAGGAGAAGCCAGCGATCTTTAGCAGTGAGCGTTAATCCGATCCAAGTCACATCGTTATCACCAAGCAAAGCTAGCGACTCTAGTCGTTCGCCAACCATTTTAGAAGCTGCTAGCAGTTGGTTGTGAGTGGCAACCGTTTGAGGTTCTACTAAAGAATAAGTTGTCCAGCTTGACTGATCCTTTCCCATAGCTAACGTAGCCAATGAAGCGCGAATGAACCAAAGCTGTTTTTCGAGATCGGCTTCACTAAGATGCTGTAGGCGAAGATGAACAACAGCCATACCTGATTTCTCAAACAAATCTGTAATTCGCTCGTCAGTACTGCTCCATATATCGTGAGAATTGGGACGAGTAGTAAATATTGGTATGTCTCCTTTATGCAGGTCTTCGCGCTCAGCACGAATAACCTTAGCTAAATAAGGATGATGCTGCACTTCCTTCCAAAGACAATCAAAAAGGTAATCGCGTTCCAGAGCATTGTGCAATACATCAGGATGAAAACTTTCACGCAGTAAAATTCCATAAATGCGTGTCGGACGAAAAACAAACCGAATTTGATCTTCAGCAAATTGAGCTAAAGGTCCTTCAATAGATAGAAGTTTGTGTCGATGCTTTAATAGCAAACGGTACATATTAGCAAATCCAGCTTGAATTTGCTCCGTATAATTCAAAGGGTTTACTTCGGTGCCATTAAGAAGCGGTTGATTGCGTCTTCCCATCATAGAGACTCGCTGGCGTTTGAGCTGCATTTCGTCAGTACCAGCTTTTTCCCAATAAGGTATGGGCTTAGATGTAAGCTGGCTCTTAATTCCTCCTATACCACTGATATCAATACCTTCGCTTTCGTCATTGACCCAAGAACGCTCGGGCAGTAACCCTATACTCAACACAGATGATCTGATGAATTCACTGGGCTTAAGTTTGTATTGGTTTTCTTCTTCGTCCTTTAACTTTGGTTGGAATAGTGTTTCCAAATCAACTAGCATTGGGTATTCACCGGAGGCAATCAGGTTTTCCCAATGGAAATCATTGGCTCCTAACACATATAAGAGAGCAAGGTATATTCCTTGCCGCTGATAAAAGCGTTGAACTTCTTCAACAATAGAACACTCTTGGAAATCTACAAATTCAACCCATCCATGTGTATGCCTATCAAGAATGCTCAAAGTCCGAAGAGGAGGATCATTGCGTTGATTGTTACACCAAGTCAAGAGTTCTTGAAAGTGAATATCAATCTTTAGGGATCTTGGTTTATAAACCAATTTAAATCCTGAACGAAAATTAGCAATGAGCACTGAACGTCCGTTTCGATGTCGGTCTCCCTTACCTTCATCTATATTCACTAGTATCCCCGGATCTTCACCCCTGTTAAACTGAGCTTTAATTACCTCCCAATCCTCGCAGAGATGATTGAGGAATTCCAGTACAAACTGAACCGATTGTTTAATACGAATAATTACTTGTCGAGCCAGAACTGGGTACTGTTCTAACAGACGTAAAGCTGTATTGCGCTCACGTAGTAACCGGAGGAAGCTTTGAAATCGAATTTGGGGGGTATCGCCTGCTAAGCGTCCTTCCAAGCGAGCTACGTGAAGTTCTAGTACTAGGGTTTTTTCTAAAAGCTCGAGCAATTGCTTTGATACGTTAGTGAAGAGCATCTGTTCAACAGTATCCGGAGCAAAGGGTACACTAGAATACTTCTGAAGCAGAGCTTTAATCCCTTGATGCAAACGATACCGCCCTCGGTTAAGCAAAGGTTGAATCAGCTCTAGGAAAACAGCTCCATTGAGGTTACTTTGTCCGCAATCATGATGTGGTCCATCAATACTGGTATAGGTGGAAAAAGCCTGATTTAATTCTACTAACCATTCTGGCAAAACGGTAAAGCGGTCTCTAACAGCTTCAATCGGTTCGCTGAGAATTAATTTGAAATCGTCCTCAGTTATTCCATCTAAAGCAAGGCGATGCTCAAAGTAAAATTTTGTAGAAAAAGGAGACAGGGAGCGCCAGCGCTGCAAACGATACTCTGCTAGTTTGTTATCTGAAAGACAATCTACACTCGATCTTCTTGGGGTCTTTTGCAGCAAGGTGATTCTCTCTGTTAAAGAAACAGCTTGGTACCAAGTAGGCTTCTGAAGATGGGAATCCACGGTAACTTTTCTCGTTGTAGTGTTTAGGGAATTGCAAAAAATAAATTATCCCATCTTGTGGTACGGGCGTCCTCGCCCGTACCTTATTCAGGGCGGGCTTTTCGGCCAGCACCACAAGAAATTGTAGGACATTTTTTGATTGGAAGTCCTTTAGTGCATCAATATTCAAAACCGATGCACTAAAAATTCAGTATTCTTTCCCAGCCCTTTATGAAACAGAGCTGCAACTCAGATTTAAGTTCATGCCTTAAAGGTTACTGACTGTGGCAAAGAATTAACCTTATCAAAGGTCGTTGACGATTCCTCAGGACTTCCTATTACGCTGATTGAGCAGCATGGTTCCTCAGTACAGGTTAAAGAGCTTGCAATACCACAACTTGGGTATTCGCAGGTGCATAATCCTCCACCAGCTACTGTTTCCATCTCCATATCTGATATGTCAATTATCCCTACCGGGTTTTCAGGCAACTGGGATCGCTGCTCTTCACTCAGACTATTACGATACTCTTCATCTTTCCATGCGCGAATGATATCTTCGTTCGGCATTGTTTTTCTCCTTAATTGATATTGATTAAGTTTCTTGAAAACAAGTCTTTATCCTAAATAGAGAGGTAAGCAAAAAGGTAGTCATTAACCCTAATTTATTGGGATAATATATGCGCCCCTGAAAATCCAAATTCCAGTCTGAAGCACAGCAGGCTTATAGATTGGTCAGCGCTCGATTTCAAGTCAAAACTATGTTTTGGCGATCGCCTTCCTTATAGTCATTAGCTCGCTTGTCTTAACTCATTAGGATTTAAACCCTTTCATCAGAGTTAATGGGATGGTCTTTTTTGATTTATGTACTTTTCTCCATATAGTAGCTGTTTTGCTACTAAAACAAGGTAGCTGAAATTACTACTGTGATTAACTTCTAGCTATTTTTTCTTAAAGTAATAAAACTTCATCAAGTTGTTCTGTGCATTTGTGTCAGCACTTTCATCCCAAATGACAGCAGTAAAGATAAGTGCATAAATCAGCGATCGCCATCCCAATAACCAGATAAAAGGGTTTAAACCCCAATTAATAACAGATAAAAAGATTGTTCATGCTGATCTCAAAATACCTCATGGCTGTTGTCGCAGTTGCTGCGTCCTTTGCTGTTTCTAGTGTTGCTTCCGCTAATGACCAAGATGTCAGAGCCACGACCATTCCCGCCAGCGCCTGTCGTCCCCGAAATGATGTTGCGGATGCTGCGGTTACACTCTCAAACGGGGCTTATGTTTTCAATGGATCTGCTACTGGAACGGTAATCCTTTACTGTCCACTTCCAATTAACGCACACACAATATCTGATACGACAGACGACAATGATATCTCAACATACCGAGTCTATTACCGGGATTCGGATGGCATTGGTAGTGAGGCTGAAATCAGAACTCGCCTTAATTATCGCGACTCCTCTGGCTTGCAGGGAGTGGGTACTACATGGAGTTCTAATGAATCCAACACCACAACCAATACAATCCGATATGTCAGTCTTAACCATGATGTAGGCTTTAATCGGCTTTACTTCTTCACAGTAATTATGCAGCGAACTAACACTGGTCAAGACCCAGCATTTAGCGGCATAGACTTTGCCTTACCACCAGTTCCATAGGTGAAGAGCATGAGCCACTCCCCCGGCTAAAGCACGGGGGTTTCAGGCTAAACGCAGTAGTTGACTACCACTTAATGATAACACTGGCAGTTGCAAACAAAGTCTTGCGGGTCATTAGAGAATTTCCTTTCAATGAATACAAGTTTGAGATTAGGAATTTGAACCGCTTCTAAAAACCTACGCATATCTAGGTACAACGTATTAAACCCTAATCATTGGTGAATAGCACTTAAAAGGACTTTTTCTGCTGTTCTTGAAATACCTGATGATTTTCAACGTGCTATGTTCCTTACCGAAGAATCAAATCGAGTTATCCTAAATCAGGAACTGTCAAACTGGTTTTTCGCTCTCAAGGAGCAAGCCACCTATATTGAGCGGACAATTTCTGAAAATGAGCGATCAATTCTGGACTTTGTACGACTTTACTGAAACTAGCGGTTATCCTCCCTTCAAACGGTTAATTCAAAATCGCTTGCGGGAACGAATGGAAAGGCTGGTTCAGTTGCATCCTGAATGGGATGCAAGCGACTATGCAGATTATTTTGTAAAAATTCTTAATGACGATTCCCAACCTGAGAGGGAAAAGCGCTTGGCTCATTGGCACTTATTAGCTTACTTTGATCGCGATCGCTGCTACCTAATTTGGAGAAGTTGGTGTCGTTTACCTTTTTACGCTGCTTATGCTGAGACTTTGTACGCTCTGACTAACGAACATCTGTGTAACCGGGAGAAATTGCAGCAATATCTCAATAAGTACAAAACTAGTAGCCATAGTGGAGCAAATCTCAAAACCTACATTTTAGGAGTGCTAAGAAATGTAACTCGCGACTATGTAAATTGGGAATCGAGATGGCATTTGCTGTGCGATGTAGACATTAATAGTCGCAGAAAATTTCAAAAAGCGGAAGAACGACTTAGAGAAGCACTGAAAAACATTGGCATAAGAGAACCAGAAATTTCTCAATATCTTTTCGCTTGGCGATATTTTATTCCTGTTTACAAAAATAACCGAATATATAATCCGAATCAAAGAAAAGGGGGAAAATGGCCAGAGCCGGAATTCTCAGATTTTGCAGAAACTGCTAAGGACTACAATTCTCAGAGATTTCAACCAGGCGCTCCCCTGCAAGTAGCTGTCGGTACAGCATTAGCACCCGTGACAATTCAAAAATGGATGAATATCTGTATCGATGCTTTACACCAATCTTCTCAAATCACTGAAGTGCCTTACGATGCCAATAGCAACGAACAGCCAGATGAAGAAAGCCTCAACTCTTGGGAAGCTTTAGAAAAGGACGAAGGACAAACTGAGTCTTTAGAAGCGGTAGACCTAGCTTTACGAAGCGAACTTGAGATTATTGAGCAAAACCTGGATAAAATTCGCAGCCAAATTCCCAAATCCTGCCGCCAGTCCGTCATGCCTCTGTGCTATCCTCATCAATTGGCGCTTTTAACTCAAGAACAATTTGCCAATAAAATTGGCGTTCATCAAGGAACCGTTTCGCGCTATATCTCAAAGTATGTAGAAGCGCCATTAGTAGAAAAGTTTCAAAAGTTAACAAGTGAGCAATTTAATCCCACAGCTTATATCACAACATTTTTAAACGAGAAATTTACCTATTTGAACCAAGCTAATCCTATCGAAGCTCAATTAGTTGCCGCAATTGAAGATTTAAATGCTGAATCGCAGCAAATTCTCAAACTTAGCTACGGTCAACACATGGATATCATTGAGCTAACTCGCACTCTTAGCCAGGAAAAACTCCTTAACCAAGAGGAAGTAGAACAAAAACTAAATAGCGCTCAAAATCAATTAGAAAAAAGCTTTTTAAAATTACTTAAGCAATGGCAAACCACTTATGTTAAATCATGGTTGAAAAATTATTACAAAAATATTATTCAATCAGAATTATTAAAGTCTTTTGAGCAATTAGGGTCACGACATCAAGAAATTCTTTGCTTGCGATATGGTCAAAAGCAAGACATTAAACATATTGAAACCCTTAAACCTAACTATAATCCCTGCCAAATACTCGCTACAGCCAAGCAGCAATTGCAGGGTTTTCTTCTCCAGTGGATTAATACCCGTTTTGGTCTTTCCCTAGAGACAGAAACTCAACAAGTCGGGGAAGTTGTTGAGGATTGGCTGTCAAAAGATGTGCTCTACCTAGAACTCCAGAGGAATTAAGGTCAGAAAATGCTGAAATTGCGAAAACTTTCCACTATATATCCTAACCAGCTCTGGTTACAGTTATCAGAAAAGCTTCAAGAAGAAGCTTGGCAGCAATCCCAACGTCATGTCAATGCCGCAGCTCGCTGTCAGGCTTATCTAAATTATCTCTGCTTAAAGTCTTTTGTTCCCTGGCTTGAGGCTTGGTTAAAAGAAGCCAATCAAGCTAAGGATAGCATTAATCACAGTATTTTATCAGCAACCTCCTGGGACTCCCTCTGGGAAGTTGTCAATGGTACCCCCATCGAGTGGGAAGGAATCCGATTGGTTTTGATTCCCAGCGAAACCAGCGACTTAGAGGAGTTTGCTGTTCCCCGTGAGTGGGTTGATATTCCTAACTGGAGAAAAAATTATTATATCGCGGTTCAAATCAATTTAGGCACGCCAGAGCAATCTTGGATGCGGGTGTGGGGATACGCTACCTATGAAAAACTCAAGCGCCGGGGTATATATGATGATGGCGATCGCAACTACTATATTAACCAGGAAGTCTTAGCTGAAGACCTCACACAAATGCTACTCGTCCCGCAGATAGATTCTAGTCCTCAAGCAGTAGCATTTCAGCCACAGTTATCTGCACAACAAGCTCAGGATCTGTTCACAAAACTCAGTGAAACTTCAGTATATTCCCCGAGATTAGCAGTGCCCTTTGAACAGTGGGCAGCGTTACTAGTAGACGAGCAGTGGCGGCAAGAATTGTACAAGCAGCGGTTGCGGTTAGCTGCGACTTCAACACCAAATTTAGCAGTCGTACACTTGCGCCAGTGGTTACATCAGGCAGACAGTATAATAGAGGAAATTTGGCAATCTGTCGAAACACTCTTTACACCTCCAGAATTTAGCGCAGTTCGCGGTACAGAAAGTGCTGAAGTTACAGTTTCTTCCGAAGCGATCGCATCGGTGATTCGTCTGCTCAAATCCAATCGACCTGAAAAGGAGCGCTGTCAAGCCGCCGGGGTTTTAGGACAAATTGGAGTTGGTCATCCGGAAGCTGTTGAGGCGTTGACAGAATTGTTATGCACTGCTAGTGATGAAGAAACTCGTTGGGAAGCTGCCTTAAGCTTAGGTAAAATTGCTCCCCACCATCCTCAAGCAGGTATCAGTAGAGCCCGGTTGATTGACTTGGGGTTGCAACTCGGAGGTTGTCAAGTGGCGTTAATTGTCACTATTAGACCGAAAACTGAGGAAAAAATAGGAGTGCGGCTACAAGTGCAACCAATCAACCAGCAGCACAAACTCCCTCCCCATCTGATACTTAGCGTTCTTTCTGGTGGGGAAACTCGCTTGCAAGCGGAAACAAGAAGCGACGAGCAAGGTCAAGGAAAAGATAAAATCCTCCAGCTGGGTTTTAGTCCGCCACCGGGAACTCAATTCCAGGTGCGAGTGGCGCTTGATGGGGTAAGTATAACTGAGGAGTTTATTGCTTGATAATAATTTGACCTATGGCAGTCCTAGTTGAGTTGTAAAAATTATTAACCGCCTTTCCTCCGGGACACTTCGTGAACGCGTTGGCGTTCGCGTAGCGTCCCAGAGGGAAGCCTCTCGTTCGCGCAGCGTCTCGTACCCCTCCGGGGAAGCAAGCTACGCGGAGCGTCTCGAAGAGAAGAGAAGAGAAGACACCAAGAGCGCCAAGGAAATAGAGAAGATAGATTTTACAAATGATTTAGGACTTGAAGTATCTGTTATATGAGAAGAAAATTAACTAGAAAGTCGTGATGGGTAGGGTAGCAGTTCTGAAAATTGGTAAGGGAGACTTTCAGCAAGGGTTTGAAGTATCTTTAGAGCTCAGGGAAGATAGGGGTTCTCCTGTGGGGGAAATTGAAGGTAGACTTCCAGGGAATACGGATATTGAAGGTTTGTATGTTTTATGGCAACAATCTTTTCTGAATTTAACTGCGATCGCACGAAATCAGCGACAATCACAACGTCATGAGCAAAACGGTTGGGAGATTGAGGAAAGCTTGCCAACGAATCGCGCTACTAGGGAGATTGCGGATGACTGTTGGCAGCGGATGCGACAAGTGGAGGCTAATTTAAATCAATGGCTGCAACCGTCGGGGGAGCTGGGCTGGCAAAAAATTAGAGAAAGGTTAAACAAAGAGCTAGCTACTCAGGCTGACACCATGCGCTTAGCCATTAAAGCTAAAGATCCTATCCTGTGGAAACTGCCTTGGCATACTTGGGATTTGCTATCGCATTACCCAAATGTCGGTGTTAGCTATAGTCCGGTAGAGTATGAATCTTGGGAGATTGCTAAGCACCAAACTCAAAGCGATCGCGTTCGCCTTCTGGCGATTTTTGGAGATAATCAACATCTGGATTTAGAAGTTGATCGTCAGGCGCTCGCGAATTTATTACAAACAGAGACAGTTTTTTGTCATCAGCCCCAAGGTAGAGATTTGATGGCTCAGCTACGAAATCCAAAAGGCTGGGATATCTTCTTTTTTGCTGGTCATAGTCAGACGGTAGAACAAAGAGGTCGGATTAGTCTCAACGCTAGGGAAAGTATTGAAACTGACCAATTTAAACACGCTTTAAAAGAGGCGATTCAAAGAGGATTAAAAATCGCAATTTTTAATTCTTGTGAAGGATTGGGACTAGCGCAGCAGTTAGCTGATTTACACGTCCCCATTATTATCGTTATGCAGGAGATAGTCCCCGACCATGTCGCCCAATCTTTTCTCAAAGAATTTCTCAGGGAATACGCTTCTGGACAATCTTTATACACAGCCGTTCGCCATGCCCAAGAACGCCTAGAAGAATTTACTGACTTACCAGGGGCTACTTGGTTACCAATGATTTACCAAAATCCATCGGAGGTACCACCAACTTGGAAAGATTTGCAGCAGCAAGCAAAGCGCAATTCCCGCCTTCGGCTGGACTGGCATCATTTGCCAAATATCTTCATCAAAAGTTTGCTGGCTACTGGCTTCATCATGGCGGTGCGGTTGTTAGGCGGACTCCAGCCAATGGAACTGTGGGCTTTTGACCAGCTGATTCGCCTGCAACCTAACCAAGGGATTGATGAGCGTCTCCTGGTTGTGACAGTAACGGAACAAGATATCCGACAGCAGCGCCAGTATCCCATCAGCGATCGCGTGATTTTGCAAGCAATAGAGAAACTACAGGTTCATCAACCCAGAGCCATTGGCTTGGATATTTACCGCGATTTTCCAGTTGAACCAGGATATCGCGAGCTAGCTACCCACCTACAGAAAAACCCACGCTTAGTGACAATCTGCGAAGTCAGTCAACCAGAGCCTCAAGGTGGCAACAAATTTGGAGTTGCTTCTCCCCCTGCTAGTCCCCCAGAAAATGTCGGCTTCAGCGATTTGATAGTTGAACCAGATGGCACAGTCCGCCGTTATTTGTTTCATTTAAATCCAGGGGACTCCCTTTGTCAAGCCTCTTATGCCTTCAGTGCCGAATTGACCTTTCGTTACTTATATTCAGAAGGAGTCCAACCAGAAGCGACATCTGAAGGTAACTTGAAGCTTGGCTCTACCGTTTTTCAGCCTTTGGAAAGGCATAGTGGTTTTTATCACAACATTGACCCTCGTGGACATCAAGTCCTGCTAAACTATCGGTCTTCACAAAAAGTAGCCAGGGAAGTAACGCTGACAGAAGTTCTTAACAACGATTTCGAGCCGAAGTGGGTTAAGGATCGGCTTGTTTTAATCGGTGTTACAGCCCCATCAGTGGGAGATCGTTTTTCTACCCCTTTTAGTAAAAAATTTAACAAAAAAATACCTGGTGTCATCATTCACGCCCACATGGTGAGTCAAATGCTCAGCATAGCTAAACAAGAACGTTTGTTGCTACAGTTTTGGTCCCAAAGACTAGATGCTCTTTGGATTTGGAGTTGGTCACTTGTAGGGGGTTTATGCGTCTGGAAGTTTCACACGCTTCCATATCGCAGAATTACGCTCGGCATAGCCATTATAACCCTTCCTAGCCTCTGCTTTGGCTTGTTTGCGATCGGCATTTGTGCGCCCCTGGTTCCGTCAGCACTTGCTTTAACGATCACTTGGGGAATAACGACCCGTTCTAGTACCACTTCACAGAAGCCATACTAACCTGTAATAAAGTCATTAATTTCGGAATTGACAGATATCCCCTTGTAATTAAATAAATAGAACCTACGTAATAGACATATTCGGAAATGAATGATGCGTCAATTCAACCCTTGAAGAGACGCGAAATTTCGCGTCTCTACATTCTTTTCTTTTTTAAAAATGTCTAGTTACCACACTCATTACGATGGGTACAAGCGATGTTCGTACTCATTTTCTTTTCCTCTTACTTTGCGCTCTTTGCGTCTTTGCGGTTTTTTTAATCATTCCTCAAAGCGAATGTGGCGAACCACTAGTGTTTAAGTTCTAAATAACGAAGGAAGAAGATTTTGACTGAAATCTACTTTTACCGCAGGAAGATAGGACTAGCTTTGACATTGATTTTAACACTCATGACTTTTGCTACCAGCAAGGGAGAAGCTCATCCTCTTCAAGATCGCCAAAAACTCGTTGCAGATGAGCGTCCCACTGCTCCATCCCCTCCTAAGCAAAATTCTTCAAAGCAGTCCCAGTCTCACCCCTTTATCGCTTCCTCGGTACAGTTTAATCGACCGCCCCTGTCACCCAGAGGAGCACCTGGAAACAGAAAAGGAGGCGGAACTCGTGACGGTCATAACTGCTCAGCTCTGAAAATTAAAGAACGTCTCATAGCTTTAGTTCCTACTATAGAATCAGAACAAGCAATCAGCCATGTTTGGGGATTGACAGTTGAAGCCTCTCCTACTCTCTGGTTTTATGTTCCTTATCTTCCCAACGATATCAAAGTAGGGGAATTGGAATTATGGGACGAAACTGACCGAGAACCAAGAAATTACCAGCAAATTTATCAAGGAACTTTCACTGTCACCGGAACGCCGGGAGCGATTGGTCTAAGTCTACCATCGACAGTAAAATTAGAGCTAGGTAAAAATTATCATTGGTACTTATCTCTCAACATAAATTGTAATGGTGAAAATGAGTCGGTAAATGTCAACGGGTGGATTCAGCGAGTCAAATTTAACAACACTTTTTTAGCTCAGCCGCAATTAGCCGAGCGAGACCGAGTCATTTTGTATGCTCAAAAAGGTATTTGGTACGACGCTTTAACTCTGTTAGCACAACTGCGCCGTCATCATCCAAACACAAAAATCTTGGTATCTGATTGGCAAAAATTGCTCAAGGATGTTGGCTTGGAAGAGTTTGCTAACAAACCTACTGCTCCTTGCTGTACACTGGAGTTTTCAGGAGAAATTCGAGTGTCAACACCCCCACAAGACTAGAGGCTTCTCCTCAGGGGAGACGCCGAGGGCGAACGAGCCTTAAACCTCTAGGATTAGTGGTACAGGTGCTTACATACGGTTACGTGAGGCAAGTTCGTAGCTCTGAAAGTTGAGGATTAAACAGGTTTTGAATAAGTGTACATTTAATTCAAACAGTAAGACAAGGAAAAGAAGGTTAAAAAAATATCATTTTGTGTGTTTAACGAGTGTTGCTTTCCTAATTGTCCTACTCAGCAGTATCCTCTTGCAATTGCTTGTTGCTTTCCATCAAGCACCTCATCCTCAAGCAATTCTGATGCTAGGAGGTGGCTCAATTCGTCCTGAGTTCACTGCACAATTTGCCAAACAACATCCTTCTCTAGATATCTGGATTTCTTCTGGGCTACCCCCTCAAGAAGTATGTCCTATGTTTCGGGCTGCTGGTATTCCATCTCGTCGGGTACATCTAGATTACCAAGCTATTGATACAGTGACAAACTTCACCTCTCTAGTAGATAAGTTTAAGCGCCTTCATATTCGCCATCTCTATGTTATTACTTCTGACTTTCATATGCCACGAGCCAGAGCGATCGCAACTCTTGTTTTAGGTAGTCGGGGAATTGCTTTTACACCCGTTGCTGTTCCTACCACTCGCTACCCAGAACCTGGGCTTTTTACTCTCATTGATAGTGGTCGTGCATTGTTTTGGGTATTAACCGGACATACTGGAGCTCAGCTTAAAACTTTCTTGTTTGGCAAGCAAGTGGTTCAAATTCCCACCCACGGGGAACTTTCGGCTCAATCATGACATTTATTTTCGTATATTGCAACAAGTTTTCGCAAGTTTAAAATATTTTCAGCAATAAAGAAACATGGTGTTCATCTGACTTTTGATAGACTGAGGTTAACAACGAATACAAGAGATTTGCAGACTATGCGTTCCATCATCTAGTTCCCTAGAATGGTGCTACTGTTATAGTCATTCCACAACTACCAACTCTCGTGAGGAGGACGTACTTGTATCCACAAGTCTTCCATCCTCTATAATATCAAACTTTTTTCAGTAATTTATCTGAAATTGCTTATGTAACAGTATAATTTTTTATACTTCTCTGATTCATGCCAGATAGCTTTTTCTTGAGCCCAGATTTGCCACCTGGGCTTTTTTCTTTTTATATTCTCAACAAGCCCTCTGGGTTAACTGTCAAAAGTGTTCTCCTCTGCAAACCCTCTCGGTGTAAAATTTCATTAGCGGCTAGTAAGCCACTGCTCACTGCTCTTTCCATTAAACCACAGGGAAATGGCATTTTTACCCAATCTCCAGCAAAGACCAAGTTTGGAATACTGGTGCTAGTTTCTGGGCGATCGCCATCACTCTTCGGTGGATACCCGGAAAAGTTTTTTTGATTGACTAATTCCCGATGTAGCATCTTTGCTTGCTTCAACTCTGGGACAATTTCATAGAGCTCTTGCTCAAAGGTGGTTAACAATGCTTCTTGAGTAGGGAATTGTTTTTCTTTGTAGCAGTAGGCGTGTAACTCTACTACACTACCACCCGTGTTGTTTGACCATTCAATAAATTGTTCTTGAATACGGTGGTATAATGTGATACTATCTGTGAGTTGGTAACCTGATAAAGAAGTAAA
Source organism: Scytonema sp. PMC 1070.18 (assembly GCA_035967975.1). Lineage (GTDB taxonomy): Bacteria > Cyanobacteriota > Cyanobacteriia > Cyanobacteriales > Nostocaceae > Scytonema. The sequence continues at coordinate 13,167 of JAWQFQ010000041.1, read as the reverse complement.
ATTGCTATGTTCCCAATCAAAGTCTCGGTCAAACCAGAAACGACAGACAGCAAACGGATCGGCGACAGCTAATTTTTCGACTTGCGATCGCACGGGAGCATCCACATCACCTTGGACAAGTTGAAATAACTGTTGTACACCAGGGACATCAGTCGCAAACACATAGTAATCTGCTGTAATTGTCTCCGATAATGTCGAACTCCCAGAAGCACCTACCAATTGCAAAGCATCATCTTGACGTTGGACAACTTGATATCTGGGTAAATCTCTTTGTGCTGGACCCTTTAATACCTTACCATCAGCAGCAAAAACCGCTCCATGACAGGGACAATGAAACTGACCATCCTCTGCCATCTTCACAGTACAACCTTGGTGAGTGCAAGTTAAAGAAATCGCTTCCTCACTCCCAGTAGCTGAAGCAAACATTTCATCAGCCGCACCAAAATATTGGTGTGGAGACGGTGCATATAACTTCTCTACATTAGCGTTACGCTTAACCCAAAAAGGAACATTGTTTTTTTGACTACCAACATTATAACTCAGTGAGCTAATCTTACCTTGTTCAGACTGAATTTCACTCACCATTGACTGTGTAACAATTTTTCCGCCCTTACTCAAAATAGATTGAGTGATGGGTTGTACCAAACTTGTTCCCATATCATCTTTAGTACCATTAAAAGCCAATCCTTCCGGATTGCCAAAAAAATAGAAGTGAAAAAACTGCAAGAGTTCAGCAACACTCATCGCATCTGGTGCATTCAAGCTAGACTTAGCAAAAGGCAGAAAATATAAGTCGTATAAACCCCTAGGAAAGTCTTTCTCTACCCAGTCAGCGACTGCGATCTTGTCAAAACGCTGGTAATTCTTTTCTCTGTCAAAACCTCCAATTGCTTGGAACACCTGAAGATGTTTAAATTTAATCAAATTGATTCCCCACTGAAAGCGATTGGGAGAAGCTATGGCTAAATCAACAATGTTCCAAGGGAAAGCTGAGTGACTTGGACGGAAGACCTCTGGTTGATATTGATCCCCTTTATACACTACAGAGTAAAAATTTAACGACTTGAAGCGATCGCAAATCCCCAATTCTGCAACAAGGCTGTTCAGATTATAGTACTGGGGGAAAAAACCATGAAAGCCGTGCTCCATCATGAAAGTTTCACCCCCCACCTGAATTTCCCAACTGGCTATTTTTCCTCCCAATTGTGGAGATTTCTCCAACAAAGTGACAGCAAAACCCCGTTGACTGAGTTCGTAAGCACAAGCTAAACCAGCCAAACCACCTCCAATCACCACAACACTTTTCTGACGACTTAACATTTGTGGCAGCTTTAGGGTATCTTGTTGGAAAAGCGACGGTTCTGGCTTACTCACCCGAGAGTATCCTAATCCTCCGACCACCGCACCTACGCCGAACAATTTCAGCAACGTGCGACGCGAGATAGTTTGTGATTCCGGTACAGTAGATACTTGACTCATTTGTTACTTAATTAACTCCTCACACATGAAATACTGGCGCGAAACGATAGCTGTAACCCAGCGTATTTTGATTGAATTGTTACGAAGGAGACGCAGCCTGATATTTTGGAGTATTTTTCCAATCTCCGTATTAATTCTTAACGGAAATATTTTGGCAGAACGGGCAAAATTGTCAATAGACCGTGCTTTCGAGAATGCTGCACCATCAACTTTAGTAGGCGCGGCACTATTTTTTAGCTGTTTAGGTGGTAGTGTTGCAACAGTCGTTGCAGAAAGAGAACAACAAACCCTCAAACGCCTTTTCATTTCTCCCTTAAGTGGTACATCTTATTTCTTCGGAATTTTTCTTGCTCATAGTTGCATTGGTATTGGTCAAACACTCCTTGTTTATACCATTGCTGCTTTTTGGGGTGCTCAATTTAGAGGGTCTTTATTCTTAGGAATTATCATCATCTTTATGAGTATAGTTTCTTATGTAGGCTTAGGATTCATTTTAGGTACGCAATTAGCCCGTCGTACCGAAGATGTGAACGCTTTAGTCGCAGCTTTTGGAGTACCTTTATTGATTCTAGGTGGAGTATTTTTACCCACTGCATTGTTTCCTAAAACACTACTTGATATTGCCAAATTTAATCCAATATATCATATGAATGAGGCGCTTTTGGGGGTATCGGCTCAGGGTTATGAGGTGACTGATATAGCAACACACTTTCAATTTTTATTAGTGTTTGCGTTATTGATGGTTTTAGGAGGTTGGTTGTCTTACAGGCGAATGTTAATGGTGGAGAGAAAATTATGAATTATGAATTATGAATTATGAAAAGGTTGAGTTTTCATTGTGATATAAAGTTCTTAATTTTTATTTTTCAATTTGGTTAAAGAATTTATGCTAAGAATTAAAAATTTAAATAAATCTTATGGAACAAGAAAGGTTCTTCAAGATTTAAATTTACATATTGACGCTGGAGAAATTTATGGTTTACTAGGGGCAAATGGAGCGGGGAAAACAACAACTATAAATATTATCTGTAATCTTCTAAAAGCTGATAGTGGTTATATTACAATTAACAATCAGCCAGTTTCGGAAGAAACTAAAAAATTAGTTGGTATCGCACCTCAAGAGAATTTACTCTATAAAACTCTGTCTTGTGAAGAAAATCTAAATTTTTTTGCTAAAATCTATGGTTTAGATTATAAAACACGACAACATCAAATCAAAACAACTTTGGAATCTGTGAACCTGTTAGATAGGGCGAAAAGCCCTGTGGAAACTTTGAGTGGTGGAATGCAACGGCGCTTGAATATTGCAGTTGCATTGGTACATCAACCAAAGTTAGTGATTCTTGATGAACCTACTACGGGTTTGGATATTGAGGCTCGGTACGAAATTTGGGAGTTGATTCGACATCTTAAAAACCAGGGGATTACAGTTTTGCTGACAACTCATTTATTGGATGAAGCGGAGCGTCTTTGTGATAAAGTTGGAATTCTGAAAAGTGGTCGAATATTGGCGGAGGGGAGTTTAACGGAACTGCGAAAGCAAATTCCCGCAGCAGAAATTTTGGTTGTACAAACTACGGATGAGGAACGGGCGATCGCGAGAGCTAAAGAATATGGGTTTACCCCCCGCCGTTATGGAAATGACCTAGCTTTTTGGTTACCCGAACATCTGGAATTAAAGGAAATTCTATCTCGTTTTGATGGTATCCCTCTCGATTCCATCTCTCGTCAACCAGTGCGGTTAGAGCATATTTATTTGGAGTTGACTAATGCTCTTACAAGATTAGACGATCGCCTTTGAACACGTGGTGGTTTCTTTTTCAGCCTCTACTTTTAAAGATTTAACAGACTGAAAGAAACCTTTCGCCCACAATTGTCTCACTGCATTTTCCATTGCTTCACGGGTAACTTCAGGTAATATAATTAATCCAGTTTCAGCTAAAAAGGGAGAACCCAATTCTGTTTCTGCTTCCAAGTCTTGCTGTAAGCGTACGGGATCTATGAAGTAAACAGGGTACATTTCTCCGTCTGGACTGTGAACAATCCCATCACTTCTATAGCCTTTCATTGGTGTTTCTGCTTCATCTTTATCGTCCCACCCGTATTTAAAAATTAACTTCGGATAGTCAGCCATTGACTCTATTCCTCCTTAATAACTTGAATTTTTCCGAGTTCTTCATTAAATTTTTCAAAGGTTAATAAATTAGCTTCACGAGGAACAATCTCATAATGTTCTATATCTCGCCCTCGTTGGATAATTTTTAAAGTATCAGGCAAGTCAATAATTTTGTAAGCTCCTCCAAACCGACGAATTTTATTGGGATCTAGATGAACAGAAATGCCATTAGTCGGCTTGACACAACCAGTATATTGATCAATTTTCACTTCGTTGGGTTTAGCTTGAAACTGATTCCCTCCTCTGTAAAATGTTTGTTCTGGCTCCACCTTACGAAATCCTACTTGTGCGATCGTTTAAGAAGTAAAAGGAAGTTTGAACCCAGACTTAAATCATTCTAGCTTTGTGCTTTTATGAATAGATGTTCCAGTCCCAGAAATGATAGGACGACCTCCATGAAGTTTCGGCATGGTGTTTAGATTCATTCTAAACCATAATCCAAGGGATAGGTTTAGGATAATGGATTTGCGAACTGGAGCATGAAGCCCCTAGCCTTTAAGCAGGGGTGTTGACACCTAATAAAATCAGTTTGTTGGTTCTTCCTTGACAAACTTCATGTGTATGGTTTTTCCGTGTTCTCCATCATTTGTTGTTGCTTCCATACAATGCTCGATCGCATTCTCTGTAAATGGAATTCGCAGTTGGAAAGTTCCATCCTGTTTCAGTTTGACTGAACGACCATCTACGGTTACAGTTGAACCAGGCTTGGCTGCACCGTGAATAACAAGTTCAGCATCTGCAACAAACCAGTTATTTGAATCGGGATGGTTAAGAACGCGAACAGTTGCGGAACGGGATAATAACAACCAGCGCGAGTCGTCTGTAAGGTAACCGATTTCAACCATGTAATCGCGATCGCTTGCTGGAATAGCGATTACATGGTTGTGTATGACCTCTTCACATTCATACTGCTGTATAAGGTGGGGAGTCTGAGAACTCAAGTCAATATCAGTCACATCATAAAGCCGCACTGCTAACTGCGAACCGCCCTGTTGTCGCAAGCTTTCTCGTTCAATATCGGAAATATTCCAGAAAGTATAAGCCCATTTGGGAGTCCGGGGTGTCAGGAAAATACCGTTCTTTATATCATCAGGTATGGCGGTGAGTGTTTCGGAGTCCTCTTGAATATCATCCGATACATCTAGCTGTTCGGAATATGGTGCTTCTAGCTGCTTCCTTGCTGCTTGGACAGTAGATGCAACTGTGGCAATTTCTGAAAATTCAGGATAGGAATGTGTTACAATCGCTACTGGTGCTTCCATATCCAGTACAATTTCATCTGGCAATTCCGTCCATGAAACTTCCACTTCATCTGTCTGTACTGGAGTCTGTGATACAGTTTGAGGAATGACTGTCACTATCGGTAATGAAGCGTTTACCTCCGTGACCTCTGGTGTAGTAACTTGGGGAACCTCTGTTACATCTGCATTTAAAGTATCAACAACTACCGTTTGTTGCTCTTCCAATCCCACTTCTTCAAGCTCTGTCTGTGTGGGATCGACAGATACGGCTTCACTTGATACCAATTGACTATCTGCTTCGACTTCATCCCAAACATCTGGCAAGGGAGGATATACATATTGTATCTTTGTCTGTTGTGGTTGTAGTTTGGTTAGATGAGCAGTAGAATCAAACTCTGATGTTAGTGCTCCTGCTGATGCAGCGTCTTTTGTTGTGGTAGTCTTTTCAGCAATTTTTTCATGCCGCTCCTTTCGCAATGAGCGGTTGCGTTGAAATTTCCAGAGCAATAGACCACCCATAACCGATACAGGTGCCAACAACCACCAACGTAGTGTGTGAAGCAATTCTCCATTTAGTTTTTTATCTGCCCACGGTGTAAATGCTTGATTACCAGAAGAAGTTTCATCAGAAGCAGCCGCCTGTGCTAGTATTTCAGCAACAGGTGAGTTGATTGCAGAGGTACGACTCAAACCATCAATTTTTTGCTGAGTACCGCTTGACACAGTTTCCACAAGCGGAGAAGGCAGAGTATTGGCTGAGGCTTTTGCTAATGTTAAATTTGACACCAAGAAAGTGGCTGCCATAGGGGTAGTGACCATCGCCAGCAATAAAGGCAGACCAACTATCGAACTATCTGTTTTTTCTTTTCGCCACATACGCCCCGTTTCAAAATAGAGGAAATCGAAAGTCCACGAGTTGCGATCGTTGCTTTTTCTACACAAGCTGGGCTTATTATATAACCATGTTATCTTTTTCTTAAAATTATAGTAAACGCCATTTATTGCTGGACCAAAATTGCTAAGTGCATCATAACCCAAGCAGTATCAAACATTAAGCGAGGTAAATTTCGTTGTAGAGACATTGTGCTGTCTGCTTCATTTCATCCAAAGGTGTATGTGAGAGAATCATTTCTGATGAAGTACTGACAAGAACTTCTCCCACTTCTCCTAACGAACCAATGACTGGGTAAGCCAGAATCACAGGAAGTTGCCATACCTCACGTGTAACACAAAGTTGAGCCAAATCGGCAGTGAAGCGATCCGGTAGGCGATCGCTAATAAACTGATTTACTGCGGCTTGCGCCTGCTGAGCAGTTACTTTAGGAACAGTTTTCATTAAAAACTTTTTTAGCTAAGTGAACTATATATATAGTAAAGCCAATCGCCCTGTAACTTTATCCTCTGTTTCTCCTTCCTTGTCTTCTCTTCCCTCTGGGACACTTCGTGAACGAGACGCTCCGCAAATGCGCTCTTTGCGTCTTTGTGGTTCATTTTACCTTCCCGATAGCAGAAAAAACTAAATACTCACATCACTTGGTAGTCTTCGCCCACCAATTTCCTTAAAGCTAACAACCCAGCACCATAAGCAGGTTCATGACGAGGAAAAATCACTTTTGCTAGAGGACAAAACTGACAAATAGATATTATGAATCTCTCCCGAATTCCAGATTCACCGCGCCACACACTTCCTGTAGTGACAACCTCAAAAGATTCTCCATAACTAAAAAGCTTATCAATAACCGTATTAGTTGCTTCAACCAATTCCCTCACCGCATCATCAATAACTCTATTCGCCAATTCATCTCCAGAAGCAGCAGCGCTATCAACCAGAGGTGCTAGAGCAGCGATTTCTTTCACACCCCATCCTCGCCGATATATAATTTCTATTAAATCCTCAATCCCTGTCAGATGAAAATGTTGCTTAAACACATCAATAAGACACGTGGAAATTTCCCTTCCATCGTAAGCTTTTAAAGCTGCTTGCATCCCAGCAATAGCAATTTTATAAGCGCTACCTTCATCCCCTAAGATATAGCCCCAGCCACCTACCCGCTTTGTCTCGCCATTTTGATTGCGCCCAAAAACTATGGAACCCGTTCCAGCCGCAACTACAATTCCAACAGGTTGACCAGCTCCCCCGACTAAAGAAATCAATGCATCATTACAAATGACGATATTAGGGTTTTTTTCTGTTTCATTGACAGAAGTAACTATTAAATCCCAAGTCATAGGAAGCAAGCTATTGTTTTGCAATCCTTGTACTAAACCTTTGACAACTTCGATATCCCCTGGACGCCCTACACCAGCTAACCCAAGACAAATTGCTTTCACTGTAATATTAGTTGTCAACTTTAGCGCCTCAATGAGCGCAGAGTGAATTGCAGATTGAATTGACTGTAGTGCTGCTTCAGTTCCAATACTTTGATAATTCGATGCACCTGAGTAACCGCGACCAACGACTGTACCTGTCTCATCCATCAGGACACACGCGGTCTTGCTTCCACCACCATCTATTCCTAAAACATAATTCATAGAATTTTGGATGTAAAAAGAAAGTGCAACGTGCGATCGCGTTGCATAAACTGCAAGATAATTCTAAGATAACGCCCGAAAATATGTTTCCAAGCTGACGGCTGATGGCTGAAGTGCTGAACGCTTACCTTTCTTACAAATGCTATATAGCAATCCTAAATCATTCGTCAAAAATTTTATGAGCTAATAGCTAATTGCTAACTGCTAACTGCTTTTTAACCATTAGCTATTAGCTATTAGCAGTCCTCACAAAAATTTTACATTTCATTTAGGACTGCTATATTAACGCTTTGCTTCGTCCTCCAAAGGAATGAAAAATAGAGTTAACATACCCGGAATAGTCAACAAACAGACCAAGATAAAGAATGATGAGTATCCAACTTGTTGTTGAAGAAAACCGCTCACTAACCCTGGTAACATCATACCCAAAGCCATAATACCCGTAGATATGGCAAAGTGAGAGGTTCTATATTCGCCCTGGGAAATATACATCAAATAAACACTAAACGCTGTGAACCCAAAACCATAGCCCAATTGTTCTAAGGAAACCAAAGGATAAACTAATGTCAGAGAGGGTTTAGCATAAGCCATATACACATAAAAAAGGTCAGGTAAGTTTAATGCCAAAGCCATAGGCAAAATACACTTTTTCAGACCATATTTAGAAATAAATACACCCCCTAAAATTCCACCAACAATTAGAGAAATCACGCCAAAGGTGCCATACACTAAACCTACCTCTGATGTTGATAGCCCCAATCCTCCAACTTCTGGTTTATCTAATAAAAATAAAGAAGCTATTTTAACAAGCATTGCTTCACCAAGGCGGTAAAGTAATATAAACGCTAAAATAATGCCTATTTTTTCTTGTTTAAAATATGAACCTATAATCTTCCCAAAAGGTAGCTTTCTGTTATCTGCTTCTGATTCAGGTTGAGACGTGAGTTCTGGCGATGGTAAAATCAGGCGGTGAAAAATAAATAATATTGCTAAAATTATACCTGCAAAGCCAATGGCAAAAGTCCAGCTTAAAGGAATGTTACCTAGAGATAACTCAAGTTGACCAGCAAAATAGACTAAAAAACCAGAACCAAAAATAACAGCAAATCGGTAAAAAAGCGAACGAATACCAGAAAAGAATGCTTGTTGTGCTGGATTTAAAACCAAGAGATAGAAGCCATCAGTAGCAATGTCATAGGTTGCAGAAATAAATGCACCAACAGTTAATGCTGCTAAAGATATAAAAAAGAAATTTGGCAATTGCAAGGAAAAAGCTACCAAACCCAAACAACAGAACATGGCAAATTGAGTTATCAATATCCATCTTCTTTTGGTTGAGTAAATATCAACAATCGGTCCCCAAAACATTTTGATGACCCAAGGAAGATAGAGAAAACTAGTCCATAAAGCAATTTGAGCGTTACTTATGCCCAGTTTTTTATAAAAAATGACAGAAACCGCGTTAATAATAATGTAAGGTACCCCAGAGGCAAAATATAGGGTAGGTATAAAAGCCCAAGGAGAACTAAATGCTGTTTGAGTTTTGGTCGATCGAGCCATAGAAGCACGCAGAATTCAACGAGAGTTAAAAATAGAGAATAGTATATTTGATGCTATACCTTATCATTTGTTTCGTCAGTTTATTCTTTTTTTCCTCTATATCTCTTTTCTTTAAGCACTTTGTAACAATCAGCGTCGTGAAAGTCGAGCTAGTAGACACACGCATTCCTAGACCTCTAGAGATAAGGCGATCGCTACCATCATTAAACAGCCACGCCCACCAAGCTGTGGTCATAGACTCCCCTTACAATATTTACAGGTGGGAAGTGGGAGATTTCGTAGAGTAAATGAACCGCAAAGACGCGAAGTCCGCGAAGGAAGAGTTAAGAAGAGAGTATGATGCGTTTGATGCCTTGTTTGAGGATGGGTACGTTAAAGTTGATGAGGAGACCGAGAGGGTGTTTGGTCATTTTTAGATAAGAGATGACTTGAGCTTCGTGGATGGGCGATAACTTTTCAACGGCTTTCAATTCAACGATGAGAATATCACCAACGAGCAAATCTAATTCGCCTTCACCAACTTGGTAACCTTTGTAATTCATTGATACTGGATACTTAGACTTGTAGGGTATGCCTCGTGTCCGAAGTTCCACTTCTAAAGATTTATGGTAAACCGACTCCAAAAACCCCGGTCCTAATAAACGATGCACTTCAATCGCCGCCCCAATTACCCCATAAGCTAACTGTTCCACCTCCTCTCCCAATTGCTTCATTCTTCTTTCCTCTTCCTTCGCGTACTTCGCGTCTTCGCGGTTCATTCCCATATAACACTCCTTAAGCCTGTGGCAAAATTTATAAGAGTCCTTCCAAAATTAGTTTTCCCAGCATGACCGCACAACAAACAAACCTCCCCAGTCTCTACGAACCCTTCTCCACAGAAGCCAAGTGGCAACAATTTTGGGAAGAAAACCACATTTACAAAGCCGATCCCAACATAGGCGGCGAATCCTACTGCATCGTTATTCCGCCGCCCAACGTTACCGGTAGCTTGCACATGGGACACGCCTTTGACAATTCGCTGATTGATACCCTCGTACGCTACCATCGGATGAAGGGATACAACGCCCTTTATCTCCCCGGAACAGACCACGCCAGCATTGCTGTACAAACAATTCTGGAAAAGCAACTCAAAGCAGAGGGTAAAACTCGCTATGACTTGGGACGCGAGCAATTTCTAGAGCGTGCTTGGCAGTGGAAAGCAGAATCTGGTGGAACGATTGTTAATCAGTTGCGGCGCTTAGGTGTATCTGTCGATTGGACGCGGGAACGTTTTACTTTAGATGAAGGTTTAACCAAAGCAGTTTTGGAAGCGTTTAATCGTCTCTTTGAAGAAGGGCTGATTTATCGCGGTAGGTATTTGGTGAACTGGTGTCCGGAATCACAATCAGCTGTGTCAGATTTGGAGGTGGACTCGAAAGAGGTGAATGGACATCTCTGGCACTTCCGCTATCCTCTTACGGATGGTTCTGGTTATATGGAGGTGGCGACGACTCGTCCGGAAACAATGCTGGGTGATACAGCGGTGGCGGTGAATCCTGATGATGAACGTTACCAGCATCTGATTGGGAAAACACTGACTCTGCCAATTATGAATCGCGAAATCCCCATTATTGCTGATGAGTTAGTCGATCCCACTTTTGGAACGGGTTGTGTGAAGGTGACTCCCGCTCACGATCTCAATGACTTTGAAATGGGTCAGCGTCACAATCTGCCGTTTATTAACATTATGAATAAGGACGGCACTCTCAACGAAAATGCTGGTTCATTCCAAGGTCAAGACCGCTTTGTTGCTAGAAAGAATGTGGTTTCTCGTTTGGAAGCTGATGGTTTTCTGGTGAAGGTGGAGGATTATAAGCATATGGTTCCATATAGCGAACGTGGTAAAGTTCCTGTGGAACCTCTCCTCTCGACTCAGTGGTTTGTCCAAATTCGTCCTCTGGCAGATAGGGCGCTGACATTTCTGGATGAGAAAAATTCTCCGGAGTTTGTCCCCCAACGCTGGACAAAGGTTTATCGTGACTGGTTGGTGAAGTTGAAAGATTGGTGTATCTCTCGTCAACTCTGGTGGGGTCATCAAATCCCTGCATGGTACGCTGTGAGTGAAACGGGCGGGGAAATTCGCGACAATACACCGTTTGTGGTGGCGAGATCGGAAGCAGAGGCACGGGAAAAGTTAAATACACAATTTGGGGAAGATGTCAAGATAGAACAAGACCCGGATGTTCTAGATACCTGGTTTTCTTCAGGACTTTGGCCCTTCTCGACTTTGGGCTGGCCCGAACAAACTCCAGATTTGACGACTTATTATCCCACTAGTACCCTGGTGACGGGTTTTGACATCATCTTTTTCTGGGTAGCTAGAATGACAATGATGGCAGGACATTTTACCGGACAAATGCCGTTTAAATCGGTTTACATCCACGGTTTGGTGTTGGATGAAAATGGGAAGAAGATGTCTAAGTCGGCTGGTAATGGTGTTGACCCGCTGTTACTGATTGATAAATATGGTACGGATGCTCTGCGCTATACCTTAATTAAGGAAGTGGCTGGTGCGGGTCAGGATATCCGGTTGGATTATAATCGTAAAACGGATGAATCTCCGTCGGTGGAAGCAGCCCGTAACTTTGCTAATAAGTTGTGGAATGCCGCTCGTTTTGTAATGATGAATTTGGATGGTCAAACCCCGCAACAACTCGGAGAACCATTCAATTTTTCTGTTACTCCTCACTCGTATACGGGCGAACAACCGTTCGCCCCTACACTTTGCGATCGCTGGATTTTGTCGCGCTACCATCAGGTTATCCAACAAACAAATGATTACGTCAGCAACTATGGATTAGGTGAAGCTGCAAAAGGGCTGTATGAATTCATTTGGGGTGATTTCTGCGACTGGTATATTGAACTGGTTAAATCTCGCCTGCAAAAGGATGCAAATCCTGAATCTCGTCGTGTCGCACAACAAACCCTCGCTTACGTGTTGGAAGGGATTTTAAAACTTCTTCATCCTTTTATGCCTCATATTACTGAGGAAATTTGGCATACTCTCACCCAGCAACCAGAAGATTCTAAGGAAAGTTTATCTGTACAGCGTTACCCAGAGGTACAGACAAACTTAATTGACCCTGTTTTGGAACAACAGTTTGAATTGCTGATTGGTACAATTCGTACAATTCGTAATTTACGGGCTGAGGCGGATGTGAAACCTGGAGCGAAAGTGACTGTAAATTTGCAAAGCGAAAGCGCTGAGGAACGACAAATTCTCGCAGCTGGTGAATCCTATATTAAAGATTTAGCTAAGGTTGAGAATTTAACAATTGCTGGCGAACAAAAGAAAGAAAAGGGTGATAGTAAAAAATCTCAGATAGAATGGGGAAGAATTATCGCGATTCTTGGAATTCTTTACTTGTTCAGGATTTCTCTTGCTGTCGTTGATACGATGGATGATTTCCCCTTAGTCGCCACTTTCTTTGAAACAGTTGGTCTTGGTTATTCCATGTGGTTTGCGTTCAAAAATTTACTCTTTGCTGAGGATAGACAAAGATTTTTGAATCAATGGTTTCCTCAAACCACTGAGAAATATCAGCCTCAGTTAGAAGAGCAAAAACAACCACAAAAACCAGAAAAAGCTAAGGAACAAGCCATAGCTGGGGTTGTTGGTACAGTACAGGTGGTAATTCCACTTGCTGGCGTTGTTGATATCGACGCGCTACGTGCCAAGTTAGAGAAAAGTTTAAGCAAAGTAGAAGCAGAAGCTCAATCTTTGCGAGGAAGATTAAGTAATTCCAAATTTGTGGACAAAGCACCCCCAGAAGTGGTAAAAATCGCAAGAGACTCTCTCACAGAAGCTGAGAAACAAGCAGAAATTTTGCGCGATCGCTTGAGTACTTTATAGAGGAGAGAGTGAGGGAGGGAGGGAGTGAGGGAGTGAGGGAGGGAAGAATTATTCCCCTACATCCCTACATCCCTACACTCCTACACTATCCCTGTTAAAGTGTACTAACAAAGTGCTAGCTCAAAGCCTGATTTTTACGTAGCACCCCAATCATAAAATCTAAAATTGAGCGCAAATATTAACTTTTGGCTTCCAAATTTTAATGGGCGCGAAGCTGAAACCCTTATAAATACTTAGTATAAATGTTCCCCTTAACATGGGTAACCCCCACACCCTCCCTCACACCC
>JAWQFQ010000040.1:0-52675 GCA_035967975.1 Scytonema sp. PMC 1070.18 | reverse complement strand
GTGTGGGGGTGTGGGGGAAGATTTGGGTATGGGATTATGAAGTTTTAACAGATAAATCAATCTGACTCCTTTGCAACCCTAAAAATATCCCCTACACCCTGACACCCTTACACCCCTACACCCTTCGCTTCTTCAATCCACTGCTTTATGGTAGATACAACTTCAGTAATGGCAATTTCTTGAGAGTTGCGGCTTTTTCTTTCGACAACTTCCACTTTGCCATTAGCGATCGCTCGTCCGGTAACGATTCTATAAGGAATTCCAATTAAATCCGCATCTTTGAATTTGACCCCAGGACGTTCATCGCGGTCATCGAGGAGGGTTTCTACTCCAGAAGAGTTGAGTTCCGCATACAGTTTTTCTGCGATTTCGACTTGTTGGGCGTCTTTGACGTTAGGAATTGTAACAATCGCTTGGTAGGGTGCGATCGCAACGGGCCAAATCATCCCATCTTTATCGTAGGATTGTTCTACTGCAGCTTGTGCCAATCGTGACACACCCACACCATAACATCCCATGAGCAACGGTTTTTCTTCTCCTTGTTCGCTTGTGTATGTTGCGCCCATTGCTTGGGAATACTTGATCCCCAATTGGAATATATGCCCTACCTCAATTCCACGGGTGCTGAGCAGGGTTTGTTCGGGGTTGTGGATGGCGCGATCGCCCACCTTAGATTTACGTATATCTACGATACTAAATGGTATTTTTAATTGCTTATCCCAATTTCCTCCAACTGTGTGATAGCCAGATTCATTAGAACCTGTGACAAAATTCTTTAAATCAACAGCTGTTTTATCAACTAAACGTAAAAAGCGAGGCGCAATATCCTTTGCCGATTGAATATAATCATCTGCTATATCCGGCGCAATATAACCCAGAGGTAAAGGCTTCGCCGCCCACTTTTCCTGAGCTTCTGCATCTGGGACGGTCAGATTGAGAATTGTTTTAGCACCGTATTGGGAAGCTAGCTTTGTCAACTCATTTTGTAATTTGACATCATTCACTTCCTGGTCACCTCGGATGCTAACCAGTACCAAAACTGTCATCCCATTATCAAAAATTGTTTGGTAAAGGACGTTTTTCACAACTTGGGTGGGAGAACATTTGAGAAAATGGCAGAGTTTTTCAATCGTCTCCGTCCCTGGAGTTTCGCGCTTTTCATAAGTTGTAAACGCTGAGGGTTCTGCTTCAGGTGGGAAAGAAACCGCCTTCTCTACGTTAGCGGCGTACTCGCCATCTTCTGTATAGAGGACTTCATCTTCGCCAGCTTCCGCAAGCACCATAAATTCTTGGGAACCAGAACCGCCTATCGCTCCAGAGTCCGCTTGTACGGCGCGAAAAGCTAAACCACTCCGCCGTAGGATATTACTGTAAGCGATATCCATATCTTGATAAGTTTTTTTCAAACTTTCTTCATCCACATGGAAAGAGTAAGCATCCTTCATAATGAATTCCCGTCCCCGCATTAAACCAAAGCGAGGGCGGATTTCATCGCGGAATTTAGTTTGAATTTGGTAGAGGACTTGGGGAAGTTGACGGTAAGAGCGAATCATATCACGGGCGATTGTTGTGATAACTTCCTCATGAGTTGGTCCTAGCGCCTGTTCTTGGTCGCGACGGTCTTTCAGGGAAAACATAATTCCCTCGGCTTTGGTGTAAGTGTCCCAGCGTCCGGACTCTTTCCACAACTCAGCGGGTTGCAATTGTGGTAAAAGACATTCTTGTCCACCAATTGCATTCATTTCTTCCCGGACAATTTGGGAGACTTTTTGCAGTACCCGCCACATCATCGGAAGATAAGCATATATACCGCTACCGATGCGACGAATGTACCCTGCTCGTATTAATAGTTTATGGCTGGGAATTTCAGCATCCGCTGGGTCATCCCTAAGTGTGACAAATAACATTTGTGACAGTCGCATCGTTTGTCCCCTTTCCAGATTCGTTAATCTTTGTCTCAGTTAAAGTCTAAAATGTCTACTCCGCATCAAGAGAAAAATACTTTCCCGATGTTATGTATCAAGCACAGCCACCTCTAGAATTTATCCCTCCCTCGCTAAACCCGTTGTTTCTACGAACCACTCAGTTTCTTTTACCCAGTTGGATACGATGGCAAACGGCAATTAGCCATATTGAAGCAGATAATGTCGAAGTTTTGGTGAATCTGTACCATAAGTTTCAAGAGGGGAAAGTCCGTTTTTTGATTGCATTTCGCCATCCCAAGACAGAAGACCCTCTTTGTTTGGAGTATTTACTTTCGCACATTCTGCCAAAGGTAGCACGACGTAAA
This sequence comes from Scytonema sp. PMC 1070.18, assembly GCA_035967975.1. Classification (GTDB taxonomy): domain Bacteria; phylum Cyanobacteriota; class Cyanobacteriia; order Cyanobacteriales; family Nostocaceae; genus Scytonema. Next base: position 50,385 of record JAWQFQ010000040.1, on the reverse strand, counting down.
GGTGTGGCGCTACAATCTCCGCTTCACGCTCATTTTATCTATGACCGTGGTATTCCTCTCTGGGCTGGTTCGCATATCGGATGGATTGCTTCCCGGTTGGGAGGTACGCCTATCCAACGAGGTAAAGCAGATTGGACGGGATTGCGATCGGCTCGTGACTTGTTTGCTAATGGTATATTTCCAATGGCAGCTGCACCAGAAGGAGTTACTAATGGTCTAGTGGATATTATCAATCCTTTAGAACCTGGTATCGCTCAATTCGGCTTTTGGTGTGCTGAAGATTTGCACAAGAATAGCCGTAACGAACAGGTTTTTATTGTACCAGTTGGAATTCAATATAGTTACTTATCTGCTCCTTGGGGTGCGATCGCCACCCTTTTAACTGAGCTGGAAACCGTCTGTGGTTTGTCAGCCATCAGCACTCAGCACTCAGCACTCAGCCATACCTCTTCCCCACACCCTACTTTCGACTTCCTCTATCCTCGATTACTGCACCTGAGCGAACATTTATTAACTTTAATAGAAAACTTTTACACTCGGTTTTACCATCAAACTTTACCAGTACTAGCGGAAGAACCGGATATCAATGAAAGGTTAGCTGCGCGTCTTCAGGCTTTGTTAAATGTTGTTTTACAAGTGGCGGAAGAATATTTTGACTTGCAACCTAAAGGAAACTTTAATGACCGTTGTCGTCGGATAGAACAAGCAGCTTGGACTTATATTTTTAGAGAAGACTTTAAAGATATCAATACATTGTCGCCTTTAGAACGGGCTTTAGGCGATCGCGCTGCTGAAGAAGCCAATTTACGAATGTGGCACATGAGACTAGTAGAAAGTTTTGTCGCTGTTACGGGTAAATACATACGAGAAAAACCCACACCAGAACGTTTTGCTGAAACCATCTTACTGATATGGGATATTGTAACGCGCATTCAAGGCGGAAATCCTTCCAAAATGCCATCTCTTGGTAAACAACGGGTGAAAATCACTGTAGGTGAACCGTTATCAGTATCCGAACGTTATCCGGAGTATAAAGCAAATCGTCAAAGTGCAAGACAAGCAGTTGCTGATTTGACGAAGGATTTGCAGCAGGCGATGGAGGATTTGATGAGGCGTAACGCCGCGCCTGAGCCGTGAACTAAAGTTCCGGCTTAAAGCTTAAACCCGTTAAAACGGGTTAAAATCAATACAGTTTGTATTAAGCAATTATATTTTGCATGGGAATAAGCTGAGCTGTTGATGGGCGCTAGAATCTATTAGCAATAATCTTTTTGCTGACTGCTGAAAAGCTGATCGCTGTAAGTATATATCATGGCTGATTAATTGTTACTAGTAGTCCACCATATTGATTTTGATAGGTCAATAAAAAACCGCAAAGACGCAAAGAGCGCTAAGGAAGAGGAAAAGAGCATGAGCCTGAACATCGTTTTACCTATCAGAATTTATGTGGCAGACTACTAGCTATTACTTCTTGGCAGTTTTCAAGGAATTTTGACAAAAAAGCCAGTACCACCACTAACCATTTTTCTTATATTATAAATTTTGCCATTCTTAGTTAGGTAAGCTGTAGCTTTATACCCCACACCAATCCGAACTACTGTTGGTTTGACTTCCTCCGCCAGCAGGTTGGCTTGTGACATTTTTTCTGGGGTGGACTTAGCGTTTTTAGACTGACGGTTGTTTGTCTGTAACTGATGCTGTGCTGTTTTTAATGTTTGAGAATTTGCTGGGGTGAGGGGGGCTAGAGTGGAAAATAAAGCAGAGAATAACAAGACGGTTGGAAACAGTTGTTGTACTCTTGATGGCATATGATGACCCTTTAGCTCGACAATTAAAAATGTGATACTTGAGAATTGTCTTGATAATTAGTTCTTGAAAATCTGATATTGTTACGCAAATCTCAGATTTTGCAACGAAGGAAGAAGCATGACGAACAATTGGTGCGCCTCAGGACTTCCAAATAAAAAACAACATTTCTTGTGGTATTGGTACAGGACGGGCGAGGACGCCCGTACCACAAGATAGAGAATTTCTTTCTTAGAAATTCCAATACGACCAATTGTTTATACCTGCTTACCGTCTCACTATCCCAATACGGTTGAGTTAAGGAAAGTATGCAGTAGTAGAAACCCGGTTCTAAGCAGGTGCTTATCTGAACCGTATGGCTTACTATTCCATTCCGAAAAAGCCAAGAGATTTTACGCAAATTCCATAACTTTTTCCTAAAAGTATTTTCGTAAGCGTTCAGCCACTAGCACTTCAGCAATCAGCAATTCTTGCTCTAAAGGTGTTTTTATTTCGCTCCTGTTGTCTGTACAGAGCGAGCAAAATGTGCTTCAAAGCTGATGGCTGAGGTGCTAATAGCTGAACGCTTACGTATTTTCTGCATAAGTCTTCTTTTGTAAAGTTCTGTAAAAAGATGAGGATTTTGCGTAAAACTTGCCCATCTTTTGAGAACAAGCAATTAGAGGTTCAACCGCAGTGGGTTTACCTGACTATATTAAGTACAAATACTGATATACTGAAAAAACAACTAGCTGTTTGGGTGGATTAATACGACAGCAAGCAGAAACGATTGAACATTTGAATAATCGGCTAGGTGAAAAAACATGAATAATTTTATTCGTAATGTTTCAGGACTAAAAGATACGGCTCACTTAAAGCATTTAAATGCCTTCGACAAAGTAGAGAATGGTATCAAAAAGTTGAACCATTCTGAGCAACATTAAATTATTCAGCGTGCTAACGTTCGGTTTTAAAATTTGGTCGGAGAGAGGCTCTTTGCGTCGGTACAGTAATGCCATCAACCCGGTTTCTTTGAATTGGGACAACGAAAAACTAGTACTTTCAGGCAAAGAAACCGGGTATTTTATGCCCAATTCTGATTCCTGTATCGGCGCTCTAGTTGTCGCAAACAGTTTTTGCGGCGTTGCCCCAACGATCATCTAGTCCCAACGAAATGTTTTATTGGGGTAACGCTGGCAAAAATTGGAAGAGCGTAGCAGCGACGACTAACGCGTCCTTGCTTAAAAATTAAGTTTTGTGGTGTCGTGTATTTTTTAACTGTTTAATCAAAGCAGTTTATTTAATGTACACTCTAATTTGACAATCTTAGCAAGTTGTAATTTTAGCACAACCTTGAGAAGCATTGCTACTGTTACCGCCACAGAGTTAGACCCTGACTTGGCAAATAATACTGTAGAGACAAAAGGGATTGACCTGCTGCTTAAAAGGACTGCTAATCAACCTAGAGTAGGCATTGGCGAAGAATACACCTACAGCTTAACTGTTACCAACAATGGTCCCGACGATGCTACAGGGGTAGTTTTAACTGAAGACTTACCATCAGGAGCCAACTTTGTAAGAAGCACTACTGCACCTGTCAGCCTCTTTGGGGAAACACTTGAGTGGCGTCACGGTCGATAACAGCTACTACGGCGTTTGGTTGGGCTGCTGGCTGTGCTGCTTGAGAGGCTTTGAAATTAGTTGTCTTCCACTTGCAGCCTGTCTCGATTGCAAGTCATCACAAATAGCTTTGAGATCGTAGTTAAAAGCTTTGGCATGTTCTTCTCGAATCTTATAAATTTCTTCGAGAACTTCATCAAACCACATTGTTATTCTCCCATTAGTTCATAAGGTGTACAAATCGTTGGTAATTCATATCCAGCTACATTACTAATTTGTACCAGTTTCTTTTGAATTTGAGCGTTGGCAATATGTTTACAGTTCCACGTTAACAGATAGTCCAAGTTGTAAACCGTAGCAAATGCAATATGGAGTGCATCATCAGCAGCTTTAGGCGGAAGATTGCTTTTTGCGAGAAATTGTGATGCTAGGTTTTTGACAGCCTCATTTACTTCAAGTAATGGAAAATCGCACAGCATCTCAAGTCGCCTAGAAGCTATTTCAGCATCACCTCTTGCTACCTCATCCAAAACTACTTGAGAAATGTAAAGGGAAAACTGTCGGGCGCGAGTATCCCACCACGAGCGCGTCGCTGAGGCGTTAGCCATGAGAATCAGGTTATTGCTGGGTCTTACGGTCAAATAGCCAATGACACTGGTTTCAATATAAACAGTTTCGCTCATGTGGAATCAGTGTATTGATTTCCCCATATTAATATTACCGTACATATGGACGATGTGACGGTAGATTTCTTTAAGGCAATGCGTCCAAAAGGAGAAGAACCGTGACTATTCCTAATAGTATCCAAAAATTTGTACGGAAACGTGCTAATTTTCGTTGTGAATACTGCTAAAAAATTATATTGTGCAAGTTCTGACCTAGTACTTTGTCAAATTTGAATTGAGGGGCGACTTATCCTCTCCTTCGCGCACTTCTCTCCGAGACGCTTCTCTCCGAGAGGCTCCGCCAACGCGAACGCGTCTTCGTGGTTTTATTTCACCCGTCAATTTTGGGTTGACAGACCACTAGTCTAAAGGATAAAACCCTGGGGTTTTTAACCTCCGGCGCTGCGTCTCTGTCAAATCAGGATAATCATCGGGGTTGTAGTAATACCGCGTCCAAGCACTGGGGTATGGTGAATATTTGTAGAATAGGGTACGCCGTTCGTGTTGTCCTTGCCAAGGGATGGTACCGTGAGTCAGTGCTTCGGTGAAGAGTATGGCTGTTCCTGCTTTCCCAGAAATTGTCTGTACGCAAGGAGGGGGATTGCCTAAATCGTACCACTCTTTGGGTAATGGAAAATTGCTTTTGTGGCTACCGGGAATGCAACCGAATCCACCAACTCCCGGTGGTACATCTGTCAAGTGATAGGCTACGGCTACCAAACCACTGCGAATTGTTCCATCTTTACAGAGATAATATTGGCAAGGGTCAAAAGGAGTCCCACCACCGTGCAATTCACTCCCAATTGGTCCGATCCCTTGACGAATAATATGAACGTAATCGTGATCTAGCCGAAATCTAGACCCTAGTATAGCTTCAAGATAAGGGGTGATTCGGGGATTGTCAATCAGATTGCGAAAGGGATTACCCCAACCCAACAAGCTATCAAAACGCACCCATAACTTTCCCGGTTCATCCACTTCGCTAATGTGCTGGTCAAGAAGTTGATTGATGGCTGTTATCTCTGAGGGAGTGAGGGTATTTTCCAGCACTAAAAAACCTTGCAAATCAAAAAGGTACCGTTCCAGTTCGGTTAAAGTCATCCTTATTGCTTTAATATGAGTACAACAAATTATGATAGCTGATAGCTAATTACTGATTGCTTATTGCTTATCTATTTCTGTAATTTATGTCGGTTAAGGAAGTTAAAACTTTTTGGTTATATAAAAAAGAAAAAGTAGCAGCCCAAGGATGTGTTTTACCAGATGGACAGGTGGCTATGGCTTGGCTAGATACTCCAACACATGGATGCTACCCTTCTTTAGAAGCATTTGAAGAAAAACAATTAAAGATGGGTAGAAAAATAGCATTTGGACATCATTTCATGGATGGTTACTACCTTAATACTTTTAAGCTTGTCCGCCATAAAGATGTATCGGGAATCAGTGGAACTGGAATTGTCGCCGTTGGATGCTGTTTTGATAGCTGCTTAGGTCATCCATGTGTGATGCAATGGTTGTCCGATCGCCCATCCACTTTTTGGTATCCAGATGTTGCGACGATTAAACAAATTCACGGTCATCAAGGTAAGACGACGATTGAAGTTGATACTAGTAGTAGTTAGTGGTTAGTCGTTAGTTGTTGGTTGTACAACTCTTGTGGGATGGGCGTCCTCGCCCGTCCGAATCTATTTTTTTATCCTCGCCCGTCCGAATCTATTTTTTCATCCTCACCGCCCAAATCTATTTTTTCAAAGCATCAACCTCTATGAATCGCTCAAAACGTGAATTCCGCAGTGATGAGAAACCCGGTATCTTTGAGATACCGGGTTTCTGAGGTGTTGTAGGGTTTTTGAGGTGTTACAACCCTCACAGTTAACCCTTAGCCAGACTCTGTGATTTAAGATACTCAAATACGGACTTATCGCCAATATCTGGAGGAATGGCTTGTACTGCTTTACGTAGAGCAAATACTATAAATAGCATTGCCCAAATCCCTAGTAAAATCTGTTCTCCTTGAGGTGGAAAGACTCCTACCATATGTCCCAACAGCAGTAAGGGTACTATTGGTGTCAAGATTTTGGTTTCAAGACGATGAAAGCAAAATGCTTCTTTGATGTATATTCCTGTTAAGGCGGCGAAGATAAAACCTACACCTAATAAGGTTAATGGTTGATTGTAAACGGCGATCGCTAAAGGTTCGCTACTGAATATTGCCACTACCATTGCTGATATACTGCCAATGACCCAAAAAAGTTGTAAAACTCGGTGTAGCAGTGCCATATATATATGTATCGTCAGCAAACTGATACCCAATCCGAGACTGAAACAAGCATACAGAGGTGTGAGGAGTTGGAAAACCTCTGGGTTAGGGTTAGACAAAACTAAGCCACTACCTATGGCAAAGCTCAGTGCGGCTATCATGAGTCCAGTACGGTAAATGACAACCCCTTTGCGATCGCCTTCGGTAATCGTAAATTCTCCAAAATGCCCTTGATAAACTTCTGGTGCATATTCTACTGTTGATTGAGCCATAGCTTTTTGAGATTTTGAATTTTAAACCTTAAATTAATGATGACATTTGGGCGAACAACCATTCGCCCTACGGAAAACAAACTTTTACCTTATCCCCTAACTGTAGTTGCAACTTTGATTGCGCGTTACCACTGTTGATAGCAATTTCTACCCAGCCGTGACTACCAATTAATGCGATCACATCCCCAAGCTCCACATTACTATAAGTCTCACACCCCGGAATCTTTAACCCAGCTATGTTAACAGACCAAGGTTTCCCTTCTACGTAACTCCCAGAAATATTAGTCACTAAATTTCCAAAACGATCTATATACTGGATACAACCAGTGGCTTCAGTTTCTGTTATAATGCATTTTGCAATGTCTAAACGTATTATAGTTGCTGGATCTATTGGGTGTCCCAATAGTGATAAGGGGACGCCGCTAGCCAGGTGTGCGGCGGCTGGTGCAAAAATATCTCTACCGTGGAAAGTTTGACTCGGTTGAGGGGTTCTCCAGTAATCAGGGTTTGTCAGTTCTACTGCTGCAATAGCTGGAGTTTGACTTAAAACTCCACAGAATATACCATTATCTGGTCCTACCAAAAATCCCTTGGAAAATTGGACTGCGATCGCTCGTCGTCTACCGCCAACCCCCGGATCGACCACTGCTGTATGCACTGTTCCTTCTGGGAAATAGGGGTAAGCGTCCATCAAGCAGAATCTCGCAGATACAATGTCTTGTGGGGGAATTTGGTGTGTCAAATCTACAACTATAAGTGTTGGGTTGATTTGGGCGATCGCTCCTTTCATCACACCAACATAAACATCGCGATCGCCAAAGTCGGTCAGTAAAGTGAGCATAGAGTTGACAACCATCTTATGACTGTTGCTTGCTAAGTGATAATATATATTAAGTTATTTTTTTCTGTAACAAAGACTACGAAAAATCTGTTATGTTAGGAAAAGCAGACATTTGATGAGGAAATTCAAGAGGCAAATCGTTCAATGAGAAGGAACAGACTGGAAGTTACAAACCAAGCAAGGGAAGCACACAAACTGAATATTAAAAGAACTCTAGAGCATCGTTTAAACGTTGCTAGGGAAAAAGGCGATGAAAATTTAATCCGCCAATTAGAAGCTGAAATGAAATATTTCAGCTAAATTAAAAGTTTTACTGTTCTAGTTCGTAGTTTTGTTGTGTTCTAGCCCGCTTATGCGGGTTTTCTTATTTTAAGCGTTTTCCATCCACGTAATACACTTCTGCATTTGCTGGCGCATAGCCTCAGTGTCTGTATGATACCTACGCCCGTGACCAGGTAACACCCACTCGAAAGAGTACTTAGCCAATTGGCGCATGGATTTAATTTGTTCTGACCAAGAGTACCAGCTGTAATCGCGGAAAGCATAAAGCTGGTGGAGTTCATCAGACCATGCTAGATGATCGCCCGTAAACAGAAACTTATTTTTGTAGAGTAGGACGGTATGTCCTCTACTATGACCGGGAACCGGAATAATTAAGAGGTCGGGAGTCAGCGCAAAGGGGTCTTGACCCGTGAGTTGTATTTCGACATTCCGCGTACTCGCAGTGATATCTTCTTGGTGGAGGATGCGATCGCAGTTAAAATGCTCAGCAAACTTTTGATGATCCGCCACATCATCCCTGTGAGTTAGATACACATAGCGAATTCCTCCCATCTTTTCTAGACGTTTCACCAAAGGTGGTGCAAAACGGGGCGAATCTACTAAAACATTACCTTCAGGGAGTTGAATAAAATAACTCGCAGCTCCAAAAGAACTTTCCGAATGGTAACCGCAATGGTAGACATTATCCTCAACAACAAGAGGAAAACTCAGTTGAGCGATTTTGATATCTTGGGGCTTTTCTACCGTACCAATAGAACTCGTGGGACAAGCCAAAAGTGCTTGAAGCGCCGCCAATCTTTGCGCTTCATCAACTGGTTGGTGATGAACAGCTGACTGTGCGCCAACTTCCGTAAACACCTCTGGAACCATCCAGCGACAGGTATCACAATCAATACAGCTTGTATCGACATAGAAATCGCCGCTGACATTCTCGGAACGACGCAGATTTAAATTAGCCATCTTAAACCTTTCTTACCTAACAACTCGTTAGGTGGAGAGCTTCACTGTATAAGACTACGTTAGCAAAAACGCTAACATTCAGCTATCGACCGTCAGCTTTAATATATACTTTAGGCGGTCAGCTTTCAGCCAGAAACTTGTATGTTTAACCCTTACCGCCATACACAAGAGTTAGATCGCCCTTTTTCCTTTGATCGCCTCTATCGTCATCCTGGTTCTCTTAGTCGCTATGATAAGGGCGGAACTCGCAAGCAAATTGCGATTATCGGCGGAGGGATTGCGGGACTTGTTAGTGCTTACGAACTGAGTCAACTCAACCATCAAGTTACTTTATTAGAGGCTGATTCTCGTTTGGGAGGAAGAATTAAGACTCATTATTTTAGTGATGGAACTTATGGGGAATTGGGCGCAATGCGAATTCCCGCCAGTCATGGTTGCACTTTACACTATATAGATAAGTTGAAGTTGCCAAAAAGACCTTTTATTAATTACAATCCCGCAGCTTTTTATTATCTGAGGGGAAAGAAAACTCGTGTAGATAGTTACCAAGAGTTGTTTTCTGTTTACAATTTAACCCCTGATAAGCAACAAGACCCTGGGATAATTTACGATGAGTTATTGACAGAGTTAATCGATTCTTTTTCTGAACAGGAAAAATGGGAATTATTTGCGCCAACTTTCACCAGCGATAAACTTAAAAAGTGCGATCGCTTGTCAGTTACGGATTTTTTTCGCAGTCATCTTTCCCCCGATGCTTTTGAATTACTCGGTCATGCTACTGGGGCAATTCATTACAATAAAGTTTCTCTCTTAAATGGTTTAATTGATTTCTTTGCTTGGCATCAAGTTGAACAATATGAGTTAATTGGAGGAATGGAAACTTTAGTTAAGGCTTTGGTTAAAAAGATATCAGGAACTATCCAGACTGAAGCCAAAGTAACAAATATAGCAATGACAGATAAAGGGGTTCGAGTTTGCTGGAATAAGTTGGATAAGCAACAAAGCGCAGAATTTGACTATATTATTTGTACTGTTCCGACTACTGCTCTAGCTCAAATTAATTTTGACCCTATTTTACCCAGCAAAAAGCAAGAAGCTATTAACAATTTGGGTTATTGTAGTGCTAGCAAAACTCTATTACACTGTACCGCTCGTCCTTGGGAATTTGCAGATCGTGTCTATGGGGGTGGTAGTTTTACAGATTTGAATATAGAAAAGTGTTGGTATCCTGCTGATAATGCTCGATTAGATTCAAACAACTATTCTCAACCTTATTTAGTTGCTAAAGATAAAGATATTTCCTATCAGCCATCAGTATTAACTGCTGCTTATCGCTGGGAAGATAATTCCAGGAAGTTCATGACTTTAGATAAAACAGCTAAAACCGATTTGACTTTAAAAGAAGTTTCCCAACTGCATCCTGAGATTAAACAATATACCGATGATATTATTCATAGTATTTGGGATGAAGATAATAGCGCTGGTTCTGGTTCTTATGCCTATTTTGCTCCAAGCGATCGAGAAAAATATCAACCTTTTCTTGGTCAACCTTATCCCATAAATAATCCCCGTGTTTTCTTTGCAGGGGAACACTTAGCTATTAACCATGCTTCAGTTCAAGGAGCAGTTCAAACAGCAGTTTCAGCAGTTATCGATCTTCTGGAAACTTCTATTTTTTAGACACAGATAAAATAAATATATAGATAGATAGATAGATAGGAGGTTTTTAAAATGCCTAGTTTAACGGTTAAAGATTTAGAAAAGCTGCAAATACAACATCCTGATTAAAGATGTTTGGATAATTACAGTAGAGAAATTGGCGTTGCTAACAAATTAGTAGAATGGGGTGTTCCCAAAGAAGATATTGTCTTCGCCTATCATGCTCCTTATAAACGCCAATATACTGGATTTGCTGTTGAGTAAATTGACGTTTCCGAAACTAGCTGACTCAAATAAGAGTTACGATCAAAATCTGCCAGATATTTATTAATCAAACCCTAATTAGTCTAGATTTTAGTACCACTAACATCATCTTTCCATTGGTAAGCATAAACCCAAATCAAGTGATTAGCTGTTTTCCCAGGATTTTTAAATGTATGAGGAATATTTGCCGGAACTCGAAATTCTTGACCAATGGTAGGGTAGTAAGTTTTTCCTTGAAACGATACTTCTAATTCTCCTTCTAAAAGGATAAAGATTTCATCAGTCTCATGACCGTCACTTGACCAATAGTCTCCAGGAGGGGTTTCATAGGTTTCACATTTAAAACCTTTATTTTCCCACTCATTTTTGAGTTTTTCCAAATCAATGTTGAGGTCTTTCATGATATTTTTGATTTTTTTCTTTATCTAGTGCTAAGTTAGTTTCAAGCTTGTTGGTTACATTGAACTGTTATGGCTGAATTTTTATTTAATGAAACTCGCGTTGATAAAAGTATCGTCCGAGAACATAATCCCACTCAATATATCCAACCCTAAACTCTCGACTTCCTGAAGTTGCCTCGAAAGCAGTCCTTCCGTGCAGAATCCTAAAGTTTTGCATGAGTAAACAATCTCCTGGTTCGAGTCGGAAACGGTATTGGTAATCCTGATTTTTTAGGTAGTGAGAAAAGGTGATGTATGCTTGATAAAACGCCTCTATTTGCTCGGCAGGAAGAATGGGAGTACAGTTCTTGTGGCTAAAACGCACGGCAACAATTTCGTCTTTGCGATCCAGTTCAATAATAGAATGTTTGGGACGGAAAGAATATTGATATTCAGGTTCTACTCGGCAAAAAGGAACTGGAGTTTCTGCCAAAATCCGGAAGTCGTTAGGACGATCTTTGCGAAAGTCCCTCGCAACAGAAAAACCATCAACCACTAAAGATTCCCCACCAATAGTATCGTTGGTAACGGAATACAAAAACTCTGTTACTTTGTGATTGTTCCAGAAACTTAAATCGGTGTGAGGTGTTAAAGCATTACTTGTCGCCGCAATATCTCTCTCTGCTAAACTGGTATTTTGAGTAATAATCGTTCCATACTCTGTGTTGCGGATTGGTCCCAAAGATACCAAAAAACTTTCTAACTCTTCCAAGGGTATGTTACGAATCACAACAAATCCTAATTGCAACAACTGATTCATCCAAGATTCTCGACTACAGGATTGGAGATCGTACTTCTGTATCGAGTTGGTTTCCAGCCATGCTTTATTCCAAAGAATAACCCGGTTTTCAATTTCTTCTGCATTGTGGGCATCGTAGGTGTTATTGAGCAACCAAGAAATGGGAAAAATACTGCGATGCGGAGGATTTTCATCCCAGTCAATAATTAGATTATTATCTTGTATTTGAATCGATAAAGGTTGAGGCGGTACGTTATGCTTGCTAATGTCATTCAGTTTTTCCCAAGAACCGCCATGGCGAGATTGAGAATCTAAGCAATTATCACGTAACCAAATGTAGTAGAACCGTTTACCCGCAACAGTAACAAATGATTGGTTTACATTCAATTCAATATCTCGAACACATTTGAGATGGCTGTGATTGATGTTCATTTACTTTTTCCTTTTTATACTTTTCTTAAAAAAGAATTCCAATTTTTAGAGGCGTTGTATCCATACATATCTTGATAAAAGGTATCGATCTCATAATCTTCTTCATGTTTCATTAACCAATTTCTAAAGTCATCTAGTTTCCGCACTCCTCGTTCAATATATTCTTTGTCATCCCAATCCCACCAAACCTCCCACATAAATTTGTTAGTATCTTCGACAATCAAGTAGTCTCCACTTTGCAAACCGTGACAATGGAAATATTCAACAACTCCAACCATATTTACGTGAGCATCCTCTATGATCAGCCAAGGATGCTCTAGAGTTGAAAGCATCTCAGGAGGTAAAGCAGTACTGATGTTGTTACAATCGCCTTCTAAAAAATTAATTCTATAGTCTGTTTTTGCTTTGTCATCAAGCTGAGAAAGATTGTTATCAACAGAGTAAACTTCACCTTTAATACAAAACTGTTCCAACTGATCAGCTAACCAAATTGCACTGCCACCTTTGAACGCACCCAGTTCAATAATTGTCTTTGGTTGTAGTTCATAAAGTAACATAGGATAGACGGCAATTTGCATTGGATCTTTCTCTAGAAGTACCCCTTTCCAAGTTTGCAAATAGGCATTTTCAGTCAAAGGTCTCCAAGCTGACTTGGGAATATCACATCTATCTTCTCGCTCGGAGATTTTGACAAACCGCTTACTTTTTAGGTCTTCTTGCTTAGCCAAAATCATAGCTGTCACTCCTTTTTAAAAGCAAAAAGATACATCAACTTTGCTTCATCGTAGATAGGAAAATCCTCCTCATTAACTAATATCCAGGGTAATTCATCTAAGGCTGTCTGCATTTGGTGGCGATAGTCTTCCCGTATCGTCAACAAGAAAATTCCTTCTTCCCTTAAAAGACTAAATAGATTATTTAAAACCTCAACTCCAGCATGAGCATAAGCAAAAACTCCTGCTGCAATAATGAAATCAAATTTGTCGAAATTACTAACAATAGTTGCATCTTCTAAATTACACTGATGCAGAGACTTGTAGACTTGTCTGTCTTTGGCGATCGCCAGCATATTCTCTGACAAATCCACAGCAGTAAGATTAGTGTATCCCTGTTGTGCCAAAGCCTCACCCACTAACCCCGTACCAGCACCAGCATCTAAGATGGCAGCATTTTTATTATCAAGCAGTTTGCTCACTGTTCGTGCTATGGCAACAGGCATAAAAGACCAATCTTCTCCTACATCTGCATCGTAAGTATTAGCCCAATTATCGTACTTATTTTTTAATTCCTCAATGCTGTGGCTATCACAAATGCTAGATAACCAAGGTCTTGTTTCTGAAATATCTTTGGCTTTTTCTCCCGACATCCTCATCTCTAATGGAATTGCTTTTTCAGGTATTGTCGAAGCCAGAGAAGAAAGCTGGCCGATAAATAGATCAATATCTTCAGGCTGAGTATCGAAGTTTGTTATCCATCTAACTAATCCAGTAGAACTATCCCAAACATGAAAATAACAAACATCTACCAAAGGCTCGATCCAACTAGGGGGGATTTTGGCAAAGACAGCATTAGTTTCCACAGGATAAACTATCTCTACTTCAGGAATGGAGGATACTTTTTGTTCCAAATATTTAGCCATCTTGTTTTCATGTCTAGCATTTTTGACCCAGTAGTTATTTTTGAGTAAAGCTAAAAACTGAGCTGCAATAAATCTGGTTTTTGAAGGCATTTGCATACTTTGCTTCCAAAGAGGTACAAAATTCTTAGACCAAGAAGAGTCGCGAAAAATTATGGCTTCACCCATCAAAAGCCCATTTTTAGTTCCGCCAAAAGATATTACATCCACCCCCAGTTCTGTGGTTAGTGACCCCAAAGAAGTATTAAGGGATGCTGCTGCATTAACAAGACGCGTACCATCTACATGAACACTCAGATTGTGTTGGTGAGCATATTTCACTAAAGCTATAACCTCATCGGGCTGATATATAGTACCCCTTTCCGTAGGCTGGGTTATGGATACCACCCGAGGACTAGGAGAATGCATTTCATCTTGCATCCACAAGTAATTTTTAATGTCTTCAGGTCGGAGATGCCCGTTAAGAGTTTCTACAGGAATTAGTTTACTGCCAATAAAATTCTCTATAGCCCCACATTCACTATTGTATAAATGTGCATAATTAGAACACAAGATAGATTCAAACGATCTGCATAAACAAGACAAGGCTAAGACATTAGAACCCGTTCCGCCGAAAGTAAAGAATACCTGACAATCAGTACCAAAATGGTTCTGAAATTCTTCTATCGCTAACTGTGTCCACTCATCTCCACCATAAGCGTGTGCATGTCCTTTGTTAGCGGCTATTATAGCCTTCATGATTTCATGATCGACTCCAGCCTCATTATCCGAGGCAAGTCCTCTTATTTTGGAATGGGTTTTGGATTTGAGATGATTTTGCAAGTTCATGGAAATTCTTAACAGTAGGTATTATTTGAAAGAAGTTTTTAGAACTCTTCGCCGACTTTCAAAATCTTCCATATTTAAATAGCAATTCACCATGCGTCTTTCTCCTTCATAAGCCAGTCGTCCATGTAAAAGTCGCCAATTATCAAATAAGAGAACATTTCCAGAAGTGAGGCGAAAGAGGTATTGATTTGCTGGATCGTCAATAATTTTGCGCCATTCCCAAAGAGCTTCATAAATTTTTGCAGTTTGTTCACCCCAATAATAGGGCCCACGATCCATGTGGTTAAATCGAATACGTTTTACCTGATTCCTAGAATCGAGTTGAATTAAGGGTTGTCTCGTTTCTAAATGGATACCAATTTCTAAGTAATGGGCTAATATACCGACTTTTGTAAGCAGAGAAAAAGCTTGAGGATCTGTTTTTTTTAATGTTTCCACTGCATGAAACCCATCTATTAAAACACTTTCTCCTCCAATATAATCGCGATCTAAAACATGAAATAAGATCAGTCCTGGGGGATCATAGGAGTAAGTTCCATCTGTATGGGGTGCAAGATATCCATTTGAGTATGCCGAATCCGCATGGGGTTCGCTATTATCGGAATCAGCAAAACCGCCAAAAATATCCATCCGAATATAAGCAACTCGTTCAGCTAAGGCTCTAGTTGATTCGGGATTAGGGGGAGTATTTGATACCATTCCTAAACCATAACAAGCAATATTATTGAGCCATTTGCTTAATCCTCTTGAGGAAGACATGACTTCATTAAAATCAACAGTTGGAAGTCCTTCTGTAAATGTTTCAGCCGTCCAATAGATCCTATTATTTTGATCGATTAAATTTTCTTCGATTGTGCTTGAATTTCTCATAGTGCAACTTCTTTTTTTTCACGGGGTTGGGGAATTGGACGTTGATAGTTTTTGTTCTGAATAACACGAAGACGACTATGAAAGTCTTCCATATTGGCAATGCAAACAGCAAGGTTGTGATTTCCATTCATGGCACTTCCACCATGTAATACGCGCCAATTATCCCACAACACCATTTCTCCTGAACTTAGAGAGATGGTTAACTTTTGAGCTTCTTCCTCAATGTACTCCTTAAACTTTTTTTCAGCAGTCTCTAATACTTGTGTTTTTTGTACATCTGTCTCGTTAAAAGGAACTCGAAGTTTGGGGTTATAGCGAATACGTTGAAGACAACGATTTTCATCTAAAATTACTATTGGTTCTGAAGCTATTATATTGATATCTTGCGTAATATATTGGTAAGATGCTATCTCATTTTGTAATGAATTTAGAGTTTGCGGTGATTTATTTTTGATTTTCTCCACAACTGCTAACCCATCGACAAAAACCATTTCGCAGGATACATAATTTGTTTCGAGAGATTGAACTAATTTGATTCCTGGTGGATCGTAATTAAAAGTTCCATCTGTATGAAGATGTGTTTGATCATCGTTTGAATCACTTGATGGTTTGATTTCAAAAATGTCTCCCAAAATACTCTGCCGAAGATAGGAAAATCGCTGTATAAGTTGACCTGCTTGAGCTTTAATTGGCTCTGCACCAATCACTTTACAGACTCCAAAGTGCGCCAAGTTTTCAAGCAAATACTTTAATCCTATATCTGTATCAATAACACTTTGATAATCAATAGTGGGTAAATTATTGCTCCAATATTTGCGGTCATCCACAGATACGATATTGTTAATATTAAGTATTTTTTCTAACCATTGATAGGAAAAATAACTAGTGTGATCGTCTTGCCATTGAATGAGAAATCCGGCTGAATCAGTCTCTACATCAACTTTTTTCCAGTTAAATCGATCCCATTCAATAAAGATATCGCTTTCTCTTTGGGCTGTAGTCGTAAAACATGAACTACATTGACAGTGATCTCGCAGCCACATCCAAGGAAAAGAGAATTTATCTAAATTTTTGGTGACGTTAGAAACTAAATCAATTTCAATTCCTTTGTCACTAGTATGCCAAGATTGAACTTGAAACTTTACTGATGATGAAGATAATAGGGATTCTTCAGTGCAATTCATAAAACTTACTCCCGAGAGAAAATCTGGACAAAGTAGGACAGGCTTCCCTACTGTAAGGGTTTGAAAGTGATAATTTTTCGATGAGTGGGGACAAAACATGAGGATAAATGTACTATTTTTTACCGAAAAATTAGGGGTATTTTGTCCAAGCCTGTCCTACTTTGTTATAGTTTATTGGACCCCTCTAATCTAAGCTTTTTCCAACATAAAGTTTCAGGCTTTCTCTAGAAAAATCGGTTTTAATTGGGGAATGGGGCGAATTGTACTTTCTGGTACGATTCCATTACGCAAGGCTAACAGTAATCCTGATGCTTCCATGTAGCTATTGACACGATAAATCTTTCTACCTTGAGTCTCAATTTGTAGTTTTTCAGGAGTAATATCGTACTTTGTGGTATTATCCTTGACTAAAATTACGGGGACACCTTGGTCTAGAGAAGCTAAGAAAGGAATATTCCCCACTGTAGTTTCTGGCATCACGACCGCCGAAACATTCTCCACAGATATTCTGGTTTCTCCAGCAGCTACGGGAGTATCAAACCTCACAGGGCGAGGAGAATTGATTAAACCATTGAGAGGCGAACATACATAGGCACTAGAAATTAATTCTGCCCCATCTCTGGGATCTACAAGTTTACCAAATCCCGTATGTTCCCACTCCATTAATAAGGGAGCATGGGCGGCAGTAAAGGGATAGAAATTTGTGGTCATGTGGGTCATAATTGCTTCGGCACCACCCCAAGGATTGGGAATTGACTCCCCTCGGTAGTAAGCTTGACGCACTTTATCATCTACTAGCAGAGTCGTAACTAAAGCTACTGCCGTAGCAGGAGAACTTTCTACCACATCTAAAGCCTTGATCAATTCGTCCATCCCTTTAAATTCCCCAGAAGCATTGCCATACTGGGAATAGGTACAGGCAGTTTCAACTCTACCACCTGTTACTACTACAGGATCGATATTAATCCCCCCCACTGCTCGCAAGCCATTGAGAGCATTAAGTACATTGTTTAAAAATCTTTCGTCTTGAGGCTTTTCAATAATCGCGGCGATATTTTTACGCTTCTCGGGAATAATTCCTATATTACCTAGTAATAATTGACAAATTAGATTGCCTTCGAGATAAAGTACATTATCCTGAGCAAAATAGATATCCGATGCCGTAACTGCGTTGGGATTTGTTACCAGATAATCACAAGCAGAAGCCAATAAGTTAGTACTGGGAGTAGCATCTCCTGCAAAACCTCCTATGTCTGCTCTCACTCCTGTAGGAATAATGCTTACTGCGACAAAAGGTTGTTTAGAAACTCGTTGACGAATATTAATATTTAATAAGGATGACCAAACAGGTTCTCTATCAGTATCGATAAAGCTGCATTCAAAAGTTAGATTGTTCTGTTCAGCTTTAGTTAAAATCAAACGAATGGGGACTCCTGGAAGGGGAAGTGCCCCAATCTCCTGAGAAATTTTGTGCCAAGTACGCTGTTGAGGAGGACATTGGATTTCAAAATCTTTTGTATAGATATGCAACACTTTTATGTAATCTCCACAATTAAATATGAACCGTTGCTATCTTACGATTACCATGAAAGTAAGAACCTAATCAATACTGCGTAGGTTTTGGAAAATGAAAGGTAAAATCCGGTCAAAATAGTTCGCGTTTAATTTCCAAGAACAAAAAACGGAGAGTTGAACTTACTTTTTCTCGTTAAGGCTAGATTATAAGTCAACCCAGTTTTGCCGAGCGAGAATCAATATATGAAGTTAAGTAATCGATTTGGGTTCTTCTGGCAACTTGCAGCCACAGCTTCAATATGAGCCGGACTTTCTGCTTTGCCCAAATGTTTATATTTGCTAATTTCAACACACAGCTGCTGAACATAAGCGTTCGCGTTAGCTCTGATAGTAGTTAGTGGGTTTGATAGTATCTTAATCTTTGTTTACATAGTTATGTTGGGGAGAAGATACCCAACATAATACTGCAAGGGATAGGAAATTTGTGTGTCATTCTATAAACTTCCACTTTAAAGCCCCTTCTTGGCTTTTAACCCGTTTTAAAGGGTTTGAGCTTTTAGCCCGAATTTTAATTCAGGGCAAATCTATGTACTATTGGGAGATATATTTTGTAAAAAACCGCCTTCCCTTCCCTCCGGGACGCTAGCGCGAACGGGACACTTCCCTTCGGGACGCTCCGCGAACGTGAACGCGTTGGCGGAGCCTCTCAACAGAGTAGCGTCTCGTTCGCGTAGCGTCTCGTTCGCGTAGCGTCTCGTTCGCGTAGCGTCCCGGAGGGAAGAGAAGAGAACAGAAGAGAACAGAAGAGAACAGAACAGAAGAGAAGACGCCAAGAACACAAAGGAAGAAGATGCCCAACAAAAGAAAAGTGGGAAAATGAAATATAGATGCCCGTAGTTTCCCAGATATGCTTTACTGCTCCAATCCAAGCTGCTCAAATCCCTTTAATCCTGATGGTAATAAGTTTTGCACGAGTTGCGGTTGGCGAACACTCAAACCTTTGTTTCGCGATCGCTTTCGTGTCATCCGTCTTTTGGGTGAAGGTGGATTTAGCAGAACTTATGAAGCCAGAGATGTGGATAGAATGGATGATCCCTGTGTGATTAAGCAGTTTCTTCCCCAGGTTCAAGGAACAGCAGCACTGGAAAAAGCAACTGAATTATTTCAGCGAGAAGCACAACGGCTGTATGAGTTAGGAGAACATCCCCAAATTCCAAGGTTAATTGCTTATTTTGAGCAGGATAAGCAATTGTATCTGGTGCAAGAGTTTATTGAGGGGCAAAATTTATTTCAAGAATTGCAGCAATGGGGAGCTTTTAACGAAGCAAAGATTCGCCAACTGCTAACTGATGTACTCCCGGTTTTGAAGTTGATTCACGAATGGGGAGTGATTCATCGCGATATCAAGCCAGAAAATATTATGCGCCGTCGCAGTGATGGGAAATTGGTACTGATTGATTTTGGTGTATCTAAACAAACAACACCCACAGCTTCGGGTCAGATTGGGACAACTGTGGGGACACCTGGATACACACCACTCGAACAAATGCGCGGTCAAGTTTATCCAGCCAGTGACCTTTACAGTTTGGGTGTGACTTGTATTCGTCTGTTAACGCAGTGTTTACTTAAAGAAGATGGTTCCGATCAGCTTTATGATACTCTGAGCGGTCAGTGGGTCTGGCGAGAATACTTACCAAAAGGTACAACTATTAGTCATCAGTTAGGGCAAGTTTTAGATCGATTGGTTCAAGATTATGTTAGAGAACGCTATCAATCTGCTGATGCTGTATTAGCAGTTTTGAAGAATCAGCACGTTATCACAACTCCCAAGTCGTCACAATTATCCTCTCAGTATCAAAGACAGGGTGCTTCGCAAGTAAAAACTTTCCGAGTCCCGAGTTCTTCACCTCAAAATCTAAATTTACCAGCTCCTGTAGATTACACTAAGCTGCAATACTTACTAGGGGTTGGAAGATGGGAAGATGCGAATGAAGAAACTTTGAATGTTATGCTCAAAGTCGCCAATCGAGAAAAACAAGGTTCTTTGTATTTAGAAGATATTGCTAATTTTTCTTGTCAAGACCTTTCCACTATTGACAAACTCTGGATTCAATATAGCGATCGCCGCTTTGGTTTCAGCATTCAACAGCAAATTTGGTCTAGTTTTGGGGGAAGCAAAAATGCAGATAACCAAATCTGGAGCCGTTTTGGGTATCAAGTGGGATGGATGCGTAATAACCTGACGTTGAAACACGTTTGGTTTGAAGAATTGACTTATTCTAAAAATGCGCCAACTGGTCACCTTCCGTGTATTGAAATGGTCAGAATTGCAGGTATGAAGTGGGCGAATGCTCTGTTTTCCCGCGTTGAGGTGTGCAAACTGTAGAAACGCGAAATTTTACGTCGAGGTGCCAGAAACCCGGTTTCTCAAAGAAACCGGGTTTCTAATTTTCGCTTAACCGAGTAATATTGCCCCTACACCTGATTTCACGTAAAAATACTTAGATGCCCTCGAATAATTATATTTTTCAGTCTTGTTCAACCGTGAAATTACTGTAGATATAAATCGCTTCTACTAGTTGAATAGAGTGTAACAGACAGTAAATTCCTCTACCTATAGATAGAAATACTCTATTTCTTTGGAAGTGTTATAAATTACTGTTGAAGAGGGCTAACTCTACCCCAAGAGACAACCATATTGTTTCGTAAAATTGCCTCTTGAGACTGAAGTTGAAAGATTATTTAAATCGTTATGTTATTACTTAGCTTTGATCCCTAAAGATTTTGAACTAAAAATCAGTATGTTTAACTCATTGAAATTATTGTATCACTTTGTTAACAAAAAATTGAAAAACATAACGCAAACCTAAAAAAAATCTAAAGTTAATTTTTTCGTTGGGATCGCTAAAACCTAGATAAAATCACGGGTTTTGCCTTTAATCCCTACTTATCTGTAGACGCACAATAAAAGATGAAAATCAGCCCTAAACGGCATTTAATATGAAACACATGAAATCATTGACTTCAGCCTGTCGATATTGTCGTTATTACCAACCAGAGGGGCGTCGGGGCGGAGTCTGCCACCAGCTCGGAGCACCAGTTCGAGGACATTGGAAGGCTTGTTCTTTTGCACTCCCACCCTTTGCTCCCTCATGGGAAAGCTTGGAAGGTGTTTGGAGTTTGCCAAATGCAACACCTATAATAGTGTCAGGTTCAACTCAACCTGCGCTTCCTCCTGTTAGGGAAACATCGACCTGCTCATCAGAACAGGTTAAGGCAAAGGCAATGATTAACTAAACTGCCGTCGGTTGAACCAGGAAAATTTCAATCAGACAAAACCAATGTTAGTGGTTTCTAAAGTGAATCCATTGATACGAATTATCAAAACAGGGCAATTGAATTCAAACCTTTTAACAGAAATACCAATAAGCTATTAGGGTCTTCTCAATAAAAAAATCTCCCACAATTTCTTGTGGATGGGTGCTCGCTATCTGTATAAGACGGGCGGGGACGCCAAGACGGGCGGGGACGCCCGTACCACAAGATGATAATTTATTTCTTGGAAATCCCCACACCCTACACCCTACACCCCATTTTCTGCTTAGGGAAGCCAAGGATATTGATGAAAATTGGGCGATCGCTTCTCTAAAAAAGCTTGTTTTCCCTCTTTGCCTTCTTCTGTCATATAATAGAGCAAGGTAGCATTGCCAGCGAGTTCTTGCAAACCAGCTTGTCCATCGCAATCAGCATTAAATGCTGCTTTTAGACAGCGAATCGCTATGGGACTTTTTTCTAAAATCTCATACGCCCATTGTACACCTTCAGCTTCCAGTTGTTCGACTGGAACAACACAGTTAACTAAACCCATTTCTAACGCTTGTTGGGCATTGTACTGGCGACAGAGAAACCAAATTTCCCGTGCTTTTTTTTGTCCGACAATGCGGGCAAGATAGCTAGCACCAAAACCACCATCAAAACTGCCTACTTTGGGACCCGTCTGCCCAAAAATAGCGTTATCTGCCGCAATTGTCAAGTCACAAATTAAGTGGAGGACGTGTCCTCCACCGATTGCGTACCCAGCAACAAGGGCAATGACCACTTTTGGCATAGAACGAATGAGGCGTTGCAAGTCCAGCACATTTAAACGGGGGATACCATTATCGTCCATATAACCCGCATCTCCACGTACGCTTTGGTCGCCTCCAGAACAAAAAGCATATTTGCCATCAGTATGTGGACCATTGCCAGTAAATAAAACAACACCAATATTGATGTCTTCCCGTGCATCACAGAAGGCATCGTATAATTCAAACACCGTTTTAGGACGGAAGGCGTTGCGTTTGTGAGGGCGGTTGATGGTAATTTTGGCGATCCCTTCAGCTTTGTGGTAAAGAATGTCCTCGTAAGTTTTTGCTGTTTGCCAGTTAATTTGCATGATAGTAGGTGTGACTTCACCAAATGTGAGAATTCTATCGTAGGTGGGGAATGTTTACCCTACTAAATATGCCACGATCGCAGTATGGGTACAAAAACTTTACTTATGTCACAAACTGTGATTAACGAATATCCTTTAGAAAATCCTTTAAAAAATCCGGAAAAAGACCGCCTGGGATACGCTTCCTTTGCCAAGTACTTGGCTGAGAGTATTTGCAAAATGGAATTTGCAGATGGATTTGCGATCGCAGTGTATGGTTCTTGGAGCACTGGTAAATCTACACTGTTAAACTTTGTCATTCATTACCTCCAACAACAGCCAGAGGAGGAACGACCAATCATAGTTCCCTTTAATCCCTGGTTGTTTTCCGGATACCAAGACGTTACGAAGCGCTTTTTTGACCAACTACAAAATGTTTTAAGCAAAACCACATCTGTATCCAAAGGCATAAGAGAGACAATAGCAGAATTTGCAAATATAGTTGGTGCAATTCCCGTACCGTACGCCCAAGCAAGCAAAGCCGTTGCGACATTGTTTGATTATCGGGACAGAGAAGCTGCTGAAATCAAAGAAGAAGTAGAAGACACTCTTTCTCAACAGCAACAGCGCATTATCATCACAATTGACGATGTTGATAGACTCGCCCCAGAGGATATTCGACAGTTATTTCGCATTCTCAAAGCAATTCCCAATTTTACAAACGTCGTCTATCTTTTAGTTTTCAATCAAGAAGTTGTTAGCAAAGCACTAACAGAAGCGCACGATCTACCCGGACAAGGATATCTTGAGAAAATCATTCAAGTTGCTTTTGAATTACCCCACCCGGATAAAACCTCTCTTCGCAGACTGCTTTTTGAAAAACTTGGAAGTGTATTCGTAAATACACCCCAGCATCTATTTAACCGTAATCGTTGGAGTGATGTTTACTTTCAAGGAGTAGACCACTTTATTACTAATCTACCCAATATTGTAAGTTTAACAAATACACTAACAGTCACTTATCCAGCAGTAAAAGGTCAAGTCAATGTAGTTGATTTTATTGCTATAGAATCCTTGCGGGTATTTTTCCCAACAGTATATGAGATAATTCGGAAAAACCAAAATGCATTTTTAGGACAAATCACTTCTTCCTTGGACGAAATCAAAGAATTTCATAATTTCTGGATTGCTCGATTGCAAAATCAGGATAAACAACCGATTAAACATCTCCTCATGTACCTATTTCCTTATTTAGAAGTTATTTGGGGAAACAGAAGCAATTATGAAATACAAGAACTGGAATGGCGAGAACAAGCCCGTGTATGCTGTCCAGAAGTTTTTTCTATCTACTTTTGTTTAAATCTATTAGAAGCCGATTTACCATATATCCAGATAAAAGATATGTTGGCTTCAGCCTATGATTCCAAAGCCTTTGGAAGAAAACTTGTAGAACTGGCTCACAAACAACGTCCCGACAGAACAAGCCAAGCTAGAGCGTTTTTGGAACGCATGGAGGAGGATATTGAAAAAGATATTTCTATTAACTGTATTCCCACAATTATAGAAGCTTTACTAGATATAGGCGAACAGCTTATTTGTCCGGAAGACGAACCTACCACTATGTTTGATTTCGGAAATGACATGAGAATTACCCGGCTCATTTCTAAATTGTTATCTCGCCTTAATCAACCAACAAGATTTGAGGTATTGAAAACTTCCATGTCTCAAGGTCAATCGATTGTAATCATCATGAAGCAGCTAGAAAGTTTAGCTCAACAACAAGCATCTCATCCTCAAGAAGAATGGCTGCTTAGTAAAGAAAATCTTCAAGAACTGGAAGTCCTTGTTGATAAAAGACAGTGGATACAAAAGTTTAACGACAAGTAGCCTGAATTAAAATTCACCGCTTAAAGCTAAAACCCGTTTTAACAGGTTAAAAATTCTCTAGTGAAAGCAGTTATAAATGAGTAAGGTATCCACCATCTACAGCTAAAACCTGTCCCAATACTGCAAGGGTTATAGTGCTCATCCCGTTTTGATCCCCCCAGCCCCCCGATGAATTGGGGGGTTTAAAGCCCCCCTTCATAAGGGGGGTTGGGGGGATCGAGTCAAAACCTTCAAGTAGTAAGAAGCTGCTTCTGAAGCAAAGAAAACGACAGCACCAGCAACTTCTTTTGGTTCTCCCCAACGACCAAGGGAAGTTCGTTTTTGTACGCCTTAACAATTTCCAGCCCTAGCCCTCGTCCCCCTCCAGTAACCAAGGCGATTTTTCCATCCAATGAAAATCCATATGGTGTCACAGCAATTCCTTACAAAAATATAATGACTTTTATAGATTGACTTATTTTCTTTTTTATGCTGTTCATTAGTCTTAAAATTTGCTAAAAATTTGACTACTATTATATATAGACAATCTTTTAAAACTATAGTTATAAATATTTATTTTCATCTGCGTGCATCTGCGTACATCTGCGGTTTCATATCCACTCCATAAACTTTTGCCAAAAGTCAACTACAATCACAAAAACAAAGTGAGGATAACAAAGATTATGGCACGGCGAGACACATCAAAAGATGGATTAAGTAACCAAATCCTCAACTATACTTTGACTCATTTCAAACCCATTTGGAAATTGATTCAAAGTCATAATTCCCTTAAACACAAAGTCAATAAATTTTTAATTAATAGCCTTATCTACAAAATTCCAACTCGTCCTTATCCTTATAGTATGATGACCTTAGACGAGCATATTCCTGGGACAGATATTCCCAAAAAAACTGACACTTATACCTCCTGGGATTCTCTCACTGATCGCACGTATATAGGTCGTCATTTACCTCCCGATCCTGAATTGAATAAAGAAGGAAATCTTCCAGAAGTTGACGAACTAGCAATTTTATTTAAAAAAAGAGATGGGACTATCTATTCCCAAAAATCGACCATGCTCTTCCCTTATTGGGTACAGTGGTTTACCGATGGCTTTCTGAGAATCGACCACCAGAATAAATTAAAAAATACCTCCAACCATCAAATTGATTTGTGTAATGTTTATGGTTTAACTAGAAAACAAACGAATCTACTAAGAGCCTTTCAAGGAGGTAAATTCAAAACACAGAAACTGAAGCGGAAAGATGGTGTAGAAGAAGAATACCCCCTCTTTTACTATACCGCTCCCGAACAAGGAATCGTTGATTCACAATTTGTAGGTCTTTACGAACCCATCAATGATGAAAAACGACTACCCGCAGAGCAAAAACAATATATGTTTGCTATGGGAGTAGAACGAGCGAATGTGCAAATTGGCTATGTCATGCTCAATACTTTATGTATTAGAGAACACAACCGAATTTGCGATGTTCTTGTCAAGAATTATCCAGATTGGGATGATGAACGCCTCTTCCAAACTGCGAGAAATATTCTCATGGTGATCATCCTCAATATCATAATGACAGAGTATATCCATCATATTACTCCCTATCACTTCACATTCTTTGCCGATCCCAAAGCTTTCGCGAAGGAAAGTTGGTATCGTGAGAATTGGATGTCCGTTGAGTTTGATTTTGTCTATCGTTGGCATAGTGCTATTCCAGAAACTTTTATCTACGATGGTGAATCAATCCCTACGTTTAAAAGTGTCTGGAACAACAAGATGTTGATTGATAAAGGTTTGGGAGCATTGATGGAGGAAACCTGTTCCCAACCCGGTACACGAATAGGTTTATTCAACACCCCTGATTTCTTAATTGAGTTAACCGAGTTACCGACAATTAGATTGGGACGCAAGCTCCAATTAGCAAGCTATAACGATTATCGGGAAATGTGTGGTTTTCCCAGAGTCACAAAGTTTGAGCAAATTACTGGCGATGAATATACTCAACAGATGCTGAAACAGTTATATGGTCATGTCGATAAGCTGGAATTTTATATAGGAATCTATGCTGAAGAGGTGAGGGAAAACTCAACTATTCCTCCACTCGTAGCACGTTTAATCGGGATAGATGCTTTTTCTCAAGCACTTACTAATCCTTTATTATCACCCAATATCTTTAATAAAGAGACTTTTTCGCCTGTAGGTTGGGAAATCATTCAGAAAACAAAGACTGTTTCAGATTTGGTGAATCGCAACGTCCCCCAACAGGATAAGCAGTATAAAGTCACATTTGACCGATACGCCTAATTTCTCACAATTTTCCCCTACACCCAGTCGCAATCGGGGCGAACAACCGTTCGCCCCTACACCCCTGTTTTTCTTGAAAGCGGTTTACGGGTAGGGACATCCTATCCAAAATAACACAAGAGCGTGAGAACCCGTCACTTTTAAGGAGGGGAGATGTCAAGAATCAGCAACGCCCAAAACCTAACTGCGGTTATCAATCTGGGCGCGTTGTAAACTTCCAGAGAAATCGACATACACGGTTTTCCATTCTGTAAACACATCCAACACAGCGGTCCCAGCTTCCCGGTGTCCGTTTCCTGTTTGCTTAACACCACCAAAAGGTAAATGCACTTCTGCTCCAATGGTAGGTCCGTTTATATATGTAATACCTGCTTCAATGTCGCGCATCGCAGCAAAGGCGCGGTTGATATCGCAAGTGTATATGGAAGAGGAAAGACCATAGGGGGTATCGTTGAGGATTGCGATCGCCTCCTCAAAAGAACTAACCTCAATTAAGGCTACTACTGGTCCAAAGATTTCTTCCCGCGCAACCCGCATATCCGGAGTGACACCATCGAGAATGGTAGGTTGAAAAAAGTAACCGTTTTTGAATTCCCCTTCTGTAAGAATTTCACCACCCATTAACACTTTTGCTCCTTCTTCACGGGCTATATCCAGATATTTGCTCACCCGTTGCAGTTGCTTTTCGTTAATTATTGGACCAATATCAATATTGGGGTCTGTCCCAGCGCCTAAGCGTAACTGACTGGTACGCTCTTTGAGCATTGTGGTAAACTTTTCTTTGATATCGCGGTGCAGTAGTAAGCGACTCGTAGCAGTGCATCGTTGACCGGCTGTTCCAAATGCTCCCCAAACAGCACCATCTAAGGCGAGTTCCAAATCTGCATCTTCCATCACAATTTGAGCATTTTTACCGCCCATCTCCAAGCAAACCCGCTTGTGAGTGCGTCCGCAGGTAGAACCCACGAAAGCACCTGTTTCAGAAGAACCAGTAAAGGAAACTAAATCAACATCGGGATGTTCAACCAAAGCTTTTCCCGCTTCTTCTCCCAAACCGTGTACTAAATTAATAACACCTTCCGGTAAACCTGCTTCTTCAAATATTTCAATCAGTTTAGTTGCACAACCGGGAGTATCTTCAGCAGGTTTGAAAATAACGGTGTTACCACATACTAATGCTGGCATAGCTTTCCAACAAGGGATAGCTATGGGAAAATTCCACGGAGTAATTATAGCACATACTCCTATAGGTACTCTTACGGTCATTGCAAACTTGTTGGGCATTTCTGACGGTGTGGTTTGCCCAAACAGCCTCCGTCCTTCACCAGCACTATAATAAGCACAATCTATCCCTTCTTGGACATCTCCTCGCGCTTCTGTGAGAGGTTTACCCATTTCCCGGCTGATTAATTGTGCAAGTTCTTCTTTATACTTTAGCAAGAGTTCTCCCACTCTATATATATACTCTGCTCTTACTGGTGCGGGAACAAGTCTCCAGGTACGGTATGCTTTGCGAGCAGATGCGATCGCTGTCTCAACATCAGACGCAGTAGAACGAGGAAAAGTCGCAACAACTTCGTGGCGATCGCTAGGGTTGCGGCTTTCCAAACTAGCTCCCGATACAACATTTAACCATTTGCCGGCGATGTAATTACGGCAAGTCAAAGGATAAGTCACGATCTACACCTCCGGCTAATGATTTATTACCAGTTATTACCCTAATTTAACTCAGCACTGAGTCTTTTGGTTCGTAGTTGCGCCAAGAGCGCATACACCACAACTAAAACCCCCATTGTGATATCAATTTACAAAATCCACTCCTAAGAGTTCGCAATTTTTACAAATCTCAGAAGATTGCTGACATCTCACAAAAAAGTGCATAAGTTAATTTCAGCTACAGCTACTAAAGAGTACAACGCCAAACAAAACAGTTGCAATTTTCGTTTAACAGATATATCAGGGATTCTAGAAAATGAAACAAAAGTTCAAGCCAATCAAAGCATTTTTGGCTTTTATTCCACTCACCCTTGCACTTAGCAGTTGTGGTAAGAATTTTCCATCAGTTGAAAAGCTAGACAAAATGGCGACTCAACTTGAACAAACTTCTTCAAGCATGGCTGACGACATCTATCAATCTTGTCTGAAAAGAACACAATTTATCTCTTTTCTATCTGGTGATTTTATCCATAGGAAAGAAGAAGAGAAAAATTGTGACGAGATATATAAGCCAACTTCTCAAGATGTGAAAACAGCCAATGTCGTGTTGGTTAAATATATTAAATCTCTAGGTAAAATCGCTAGTAATGATACTGTATCCTTTGACGACAGCTTTAATAAATTTGGTGACTCACTCAAGAGCTTAGAAATTCCTCGTTCAAATGGAGAAAATTTTACATTGAACAAGTCTGAAGTTGATGCAGGTGTGGGTATTTTAAAATTTATTACCAATGCTGCATCAAGGGAATTCAGAAGAAAAACTTTAAAGCAAGCTATTGTGTGTAGCGATCGCGATATTCAAACTTACATTAATGGAGTTTCATTCACTCCTGTAAAAGGCGCAGATTCTGGTCCAACGACAACAGGAGGATTGATAGGGCTGACTCAAGCTTACATTGATGGAATTTTGCAGTCAGAAGAGCAACAAATTGACACTTACTTTAGAGATTACAGAACAGTAGCAGATAAAAAGCAAGATGAGCTTACTCTAATACAGCTAGAAGACGCCTATAACAAAGCTATGGCTTCTCTCAGGGCTAGAAGAGAAGCCGCTAATAATTATGTAGCAATACTTCAAGAAATAGCCAAACTGCATCAAGAAATAAAAACAGAATTTCAAGACAAGGCTAAAAAAGAAGATTCCTGTCAAGCTATTTACACAACAACATTGCAAAAAGGAGATACTAAAGATAAAGAAGTTACATATAACCCCGAAGAGCTAAAAAGATTGGAAGAGATCATATCCAAGCATGCAAATAATTTAGACCCCTTAATTCAGAAATTGGATAAAGGTTTTTAAATACATTTCTCAATAATTCAGTTCATTTTTGATAAAAGGAAAATAAAAATGTCACAGAATAAACTCACACCCAGAGATTTAGCACAGTATCGCTCGTTCATAACTAGAAAACTACTTCCTTTAATTGCACGTAGGAGAGAGCAGTTAATCCAGGAAAATTTCGTAGACCTTTCCTTCAAACTATCTCACAAGGAAACAGAACTTAATAGTATTGTTAGTCGGCTTGCTATTACAGAAATACAAGAAATAGTCACTGATTTGTCAAATGTAGGAACGAGACTCGAACAAGTCACAAACAAAGTCGAAGCCGCCATAGCGGAACTGAAAGATATCAACAAAGTTATAGGTGTCTTGACCAGTTTTGTCAACATTTTTCGGACAATCCTTGGAGGACAACCTATTGCAGCAATTGCTCAATTTATCAATGATATTGATAGGCTTTCAGCAAGAGCATAATACAATAATGTAGGGGCGTTGGCGGAGCCTTCCCGTAGGGTACGGTTGTTCGCCCGACAAAACGGTTGTTCGCCTGACAAAACGGTTGTTCGCCCGACAAAACGGTTGTTCGCCCGACAAAACGGTTGTTCGCCCGACAACGTGTATTGCACCCAACCGAGAACCGCTATATACAGGATACAGTAGTTGGTTAAGTTAGGACTTTTGGTAGTATAGAATTGTTTTTATCATCTCCTGAATTAATCCACAAACTCCTATGAAAGCGATCCAAGTTACAGGTAAAATTAATGCACAAGGACAATTATCTTTAGATCGCCCCATTGAAGGCACTTTACCTAGTTCAGTACGAGTGATTATTTTATTTACAGAAACAGAAGCAGATACAGAGGAATTATGGGAAAGCATCGGTAAATATCAGCAGAGCACTTTAATGTCAGCGAAGCAACTAGAAAAGGGATTAAAACAGGTGTTGGCTGAAGCTGGCTACGATTCTAAGGAGAAAATTATTGAACTTGTGCAAGAGGTTAAACGAGAAATAGCAGCAGAACGTCAACAGCAACAAGATTAGTTTAGATGTCAACAATTCCTAAATTGATTTTTTTGGATACTAATGTTTATCTCATTGGTGCAGTTGACCTAAACAGTGCTGAAGGTCAGATTTTGCAAAGGTTAGGATGGGAATTTCAAGGCGAATCTGGGTGTGAGGTGGTGATTTCAGAGGAGTTAATTGAACAAATTTCCAGAGTTGCTAAACGCTTAAAAAATAAAGACTGGGGCGGTGAAATCATTGGACGGATTTGGCAGAAGTTGAAAGTTCGTTATATTCAAATTGATAACTCTGCCAGGGCTACAATAGAAGCACAAGGAATCATCCCTCGTGAAGATGTAGGAGTTTATTTGACGGCGAAAGAAGGACAAGCACAATGTTTTGTTTCTACTAACCATAAGTTAATTCGCATTTTAGCTCAACAAACTGGTGAGTTTGAGTGTTTAACTCCATCAGAATTTGTAAGCAAGTACCTGAATTCTTAACTACTCCATTTCCACCCGAAGATTACCGATCTTTTCTTAGTCTCGTTCCTTTTTGTTCTGGTGCGCCATCTGTGGTTTTTATTTAAGTAATCTCATACCACCGAAGGGAGTAGTTACTGGGTTTCTGGGACCAAGTACTGACGGGCGTGACGCCCGTACCACAAGAGATATAGTCTGACTTTATTTATTTGGAAGTTCCTCAGACGAAAGCCATCACTGCAGTGGGAGAACCAGAACCGCCTTGCAATCGCAGAATACCAATTACCAAGGTAGCACCTGTTGGCGGTAGCTGTTCTAAATTAGTCAAATTTTCCAGCACAATGCGCGGTTTTTCTAAGACTAAACTGTTGGTAGCAAAAGTCTGGTCTTGACCGGAATCAACACCGTGAGTATCAATTCCTACACCAGCGATTTGTCGTTTTTCCAGTAAGAACTGTGTTGCTTCACCTCCAAAACCGGGAAAGTGCATACCTTTTTCATCTTGGTTAAAAAAGGCATTGTTATCTAACCACTTCTCCTGCCAGCCTGTATAGAGTAATACCACCGAGTTAGAAGGAATCCTACCGTGTTTTTCCTCCCAAACTAGAATATCGTCAACAGAAAGAGTGTAATCTGGATTAACAGTAGCTCGTTCGCAAATATCTATAACTACAGCAGGTACAACAAGAGATTCAGCAGTATATTGGTCAATTCCCACACCATTCTGGTGAAAACTGTTCGGCGCGTTAATATGGGTGGCGCTATGTTCTCCCATAGCAAAACGCCTCAGGAAATAACCATCCTTGTCCAGTTCCGCCACCGTCTCGAACTCCACTGGAGGATCGCCTTCCCATTGAGGAATATCAGATTCAATAACATGACTTAAATATAACACTCGTGAGTAAATAATTTCTCTCGGTTCTTCTGCTCTTTCCTCTCTGCTTTCTCTGTTTCTGGTGCTTTCTTCATAAGTAGTTGGTCGTGTCAACCTCGCCAATGTTGCTTCCATCACAGCAGGAGTTTGACCCGTTACCGTAAACACCAACGCCTCTCGGTATACCCGTTGTGCATTATGATGACTATAAATAGCAGCCCCACTAGACACGGTGACAGCTGCATGAGCGATTCGCGAAGCTAAATCAATCGCCCAAGCCCGAAGTTGCAAGCGTTCTTCTAGTTCCACACTAGGGTTTTGTTGTGCTTCTCGAATAGCTGTGCGACAGTTGTTAAGTTCTTGCTGCAAAGAGTCAAAAGCATTTGCGATAAAAGACAGGGGTTTTTTATTAGCAGTAGACTCTAAAATATCTAAACCTGCAAGAGCACATCCTGTGGCTAAGAAAGTAGCACGAAGAACGTTTTTCTTGTCATTTTCATGAATCCAACCCGCAGGTTTTATGAAAACAACACGTTCTTCGGGTAAAAACCAATTCGTTAAGGTCGCAGTGACTGTATTGGTTGATGTCATAGCTGCTAATTGTGCGGGGGTTGTAAGTGTGATGGTTTGGGAGCGATCGCCTAACTCCTGAAGTGTTTCAACCAAAGGAACCACACCAAAAACCGCACAACCATCTGGTAACGTAGCAGCAACTATAAACTCGCTAAAACAGCCCCAACCTGTTACCCAAGGGACAACCCCATTAATTTGGTATCCTCCTGGTACTGGTACGGCTGAAGTCAGTGGTTTCCCTTGACGTCGTAGCTGAGAAAAACCAATCCCCAATAAAACTTCACCGTCAGCAATGCGCTTAAGGTAATTTTCCTGAATATAAGAGTTGCTACTAACCGCCAGCATAGCAGCCGCACTTTGATGCTGAGTTTGCAAAAAAGCTAAAGCACCGGAATATCTGGCTACAAGTTCTTGAAAACTGCTAAATATCTGTTCGCTGACTTCTTGTCCGCCCCAACGACGCGGAACTCTTAGGGCTAATAAATTTAATTTTCCCAAACCTTTAAGGACATTCCGTAGAGCTTCTGGGTTATGGTCTATTTCATGAGCTATGGGTGCTACGTCTTTAAGTAAGTAGGACTTGGCTGTATTTAAGAGAGAGTGAGTGCCTTTGAGAGACTCTTCTTTAACCCAATCCATATTAGATTTTATTTACAGATTTTATTTAGATTTTGCAAAGCTTTAATATATCTTAACGTATCATAGAGACTTTGTTGCCACTCATGTCAAATACTCATAAATAATCCCTCCAATTCCCAAAATTTCTGGACTTGGAGGGTTCAAATGTTGCAGCAAAAAGTGAATTATTAGTAAGTTAACAGTTTTAGCATTAATTTCGTATAAATGTATAGTTAATTTTACGTAAAGATATTCTCTAATAGAGATTCTGATTACACAAAACCCAATCCTGTGTTGGATGTGTTCTAGAGCGCTAGTACAGTATTGACTCGTTCGGCTAAAAAACCCGGAATAGTAGCCCTTAAAAACTGTTTTTTCGTTGCGCTAACTTAAAGAAACAGGGTTGCGTGGAATTACTGTACCAACGGTCTAGAAATGGAAATGCGCCTTAGACGCTTTTGTCACTATTAATTGACGTAAATATAACGTAGCTGACACCAGGATTAAACTAAACGGTTTAGTTTAAAAGGGAAGGAATTACTGAAGAGAAAGTGGATGATAGTCAGGTATAGTTTTCTAAATTTATCAACCCATCGCCTAATTTTGTAAAAAACTTGTAAACCAAAACTACATATAAGACAGTTGTAACTGCTACTCATTGTGTTTTACTCAAAAATGGTTGTATTTCTTACAAACATAGAGGGTGCGATGACCGTAATACGTTTTGGTTGGTTGTTGGGAATGACGATGGGTAGTGCTTTGTGGGCGACGAGCACGGTTGCTCAAATTACCCCGGATGGTACTTTGCCTAACAATTCTATCGTTAAACCAGATAGCAATATCATCAATATTACTGGTGGAACCCAAGCAGGTGGTAATTTATTCCACAGCTTTCAAGAGTTTTCTATCCGCAATGGCGAGATTGCTTCTTTTAACAATGCTGTTGACATTAAAAACATTATTAGCAGGGTAACGGGTCGATCTATCTCTAATATTGATGGGATAATTAGAAGCTTAGGTAGTGCTAACCTATTTTTAATTAATCCCAATGGAATTATCTTTGGTGAAAATGCACGGTTAGAAATAGGTGGTTCTTTTTTGGCAAGTACCGCCAGTAGTTTGAGGTTTGCAGATGGAAGTGAGTTTAGTGCAAAAAATCCTTCACCTACAGCTTTACTAACTATCAGTGTGCCAACAGGTTTACAGTATGGAGTTAATCCGGGAGAAATTCAAGTCACTCGACGAGGGGGGCATGATATTGACTACAATAACTTGAGAAATCCAAATCCAGAAGATCCAGGACAAGCGCGTCGTCGTGTAGAAAGTGAAGTTCCACCGATTGGAAGTGAGTCCTGGGAAAACCCTAAAATATTGCTAAGTTGTTGTTGCTACGCCGCAAGAGTCAGATTTCCGTCACTGCAGGTACCCAACAGCAACCGGGCAATGGCGGCAATATCACTATTAACGCTCCTAATGGTTTTATTGTTGCAGTTCCTAGAGAAAACAGCGATATTACTGCTAATGCCTTTGAAGGTAGTGGTGGGCAAATCGAGATTAATACATCTGGGTTGTATGGAATCTTTCAACAGGCTTCCCTCACTCCTTTTAGCGATATCACCGCATCTTCTGAACAGGGCATCGCTGGTACCATAGCAATTAATCAACCAGATGTTGAGGAAAACTTAGGACAAGTAGAACTGCCAGCAACGTTAGCAGACACATCAATAATAGATACTGGTTGTAGCGCGATCGCAAGCACACCTGATGCCCAAGGAAGCAAATTTCTCATCACAGGACGTGGTGGTTTACCTCCAAGCCCTCATGACTTCCTCAGTAATGATGTTCTGTGGACAGATACTCGCTTAGCCACCGTGACATCACAACAGCAGAGTCTAAAAAAACTAGTGACTCAAGAACAGCCTCAATCAGATGTAATTGAAATCAATCCTGCAACAGGTTGGGTGTTTGATAATAAAGGAAACGTCACCCTCATTGGAGATAAATCTAATTATATAGGAATGACTTCTGCTAACTGCGTGAAAAAATGATTGCTCGAAAATTCTTTATACAGGAAATTTGAGCAGCGCTGTGTCTTGATTTTGATGTTTTGTTACTAAACTAAACGGTTAGGAATGCCCCTGGTGTTAGCTACGCTATATCTACGCCTGGTTATCAACAAAATAAATACAGCAATTTTCAAGTTAATAGATCATTAGTAGGGACGCAAGACATTGCGCCCCTACAAACGGTGTGGTTCCATTTCAATGAAAACTGCTGTAAAAGTATAGAAATGTATCAGTGCTCTAGAAAACCATCCACTCTGGGGAAACCTTATCCAAGAAAGTCTCAGAGGCGGTGGTATTGTTCATAATCCAAACAAAATTGTCACCAGTTTCATAATTGCGCCAGAAGACATCGGTCTTGCCATCACCATTGTAGTCGCCGATGGTGGGTTTACTAGATACCGCAGTTGCAGGCAGAAAAGCAGCTGTGTCAATCGTTGTACCATTCATTAACCAAGCCGTGTTTTCACCAGTGGTTTCATTGTGCCAGAAGATATCTGTCTTACCATCGCCGTTGAAATCCCCAATGCTAGATTTCCAAGCTAAATCCAGTTTATCTATAGAACCAGAACTGATAAAGATACCATTCATTAACCAAATCGCATTCTCACCTGTTTGATTGTTGCGCCAGAGAATGTCTGTTCTGCTATCGCCGTTGAAATCCCCAAAGCTACTTTCCCAGAAAGGATCTAATGACGCCAGAGAATACCTAGACGAATTCGTACCGTCCATAAACCAAATCGCATTCTCTCCTGTTGTGGTATTACGCCAAAAGATGTCACTCTTACCATCCCCATTAAAATCGACGATGTTAGGAGTCCAAGCTAAGTCAGTAGCTGGTATGAAAGCAGATGTAATAACGGTTGTGCCGTTCATTATCCAAGTGGCATTCTCACCCGTTTGAGTATTATGCCAGAGAATATCGCTGTTACTGTCACCGTTAAAATCACCAATGTTAAAACTCCAAGACGGATCTATTTTGTCTAAAGAAGCTTGAGTAGCAATGTTTACGCCATCCATAATCCAGATGACGTTGTCACCTGTTGTTTTATTGCGCCAGAAGATGTCCGTCTTGTTATCGCGATTAAAATCAGCATAGGCAAAATCCCAAGAAAAGTCTACTTGTATGAGATTTCCTTGTGTAGGATTTGTGCCATCCATAATCCAAATCGCAGTTTCACCTGTCTGGGTGTTCCGCCAAAATTTATCGGTTTTGCCATCTCCATTGAAATCAGGAAAAATTGCCGGATTACTGAACAAAGAATTAGGATTCGGGTTGTTTGCAATTGTTCCCAACGATTTTTCTGACGTGTCTGGTAATGCTAATGAGGAGTTACCAAACCTCAAAGTCGTAGTTGTTAAAGAATTGTCTAATCCATTGAGACTTGGGATAGATGAAAGTGGAAGAGCCGCTTCAGCAAGAGCGTTATTTGCAGATGCAGACATGATGTTTGCTTATGACTAGGGGTCATAAACTTTTTAACTATTTTTTTGTGTTTTTTCTGTTAAAAAGCAACATCTGTTATTTTTGTTTGTTCTACTTAGACTCATTTTTGAAATTAGGATTTGTTATTGTTTAACATATTAAGCGATCGCACAATCACAAAAGCCCTAAAATTTTCACAGAATCACCTACAGATAAAACCTTTCCTGCTTCCGTCGTTGGGATATTCGTATTAACACTCAATCTATAAAAATGATTAAATCGGCTTGGAGTTGTCCAAGATGGTAAAGACTGCTTGCGTTGAGTCACAAAAGTCTTTTGAAATTGAGGCGTAGCTGTTGCTGTTTGAGAATCTCGCGTGACTACGACACAACGCTGACAGGGATTCACTCCATGAAACAAAACTTCTCCCACTTGAAATAGAACACTCTGTCCGGCTTCAGTAAATAATTGGTCTTCCCAAAATGCTGGAACTCCACCAATTTCTATATTAGCTCGCAAACGGAGTCGCATTTCCTCTATACTAACCCCAGGAAACCAAGAAGCAACTTCTTCAATTGTTGCCGTACTAATAACAGTAGGTCCAGATGCATTGGTGTCATCTGGAAAACCCGTGATTGAGTTCTCCACGCATTTCACAGGAAAGCCAAAATAATCACTCAACCAAGCTTCTAGAGAAGTTTGGTCATTTTTAATGTCAAAAACAGTTCGTTGCTCAGTCCCCTGTATTTGCAAAAACAGCTTGTGAATATTGTCACCAAACGTCGAACGCAGCAAATGAACTTTGGGATTACGCTTCCCATTCACAAAATTTCCCTGCTCGTCAAATATCGCCCATTCTCGGTCATGCTTAAGCGCCCCACTTTCAAGAACGGTTGCTTTCTCAACACTGACTCCATCAAGAGATTTGATAGGGTAAATAAAAAGACCTGCGATATAGGGGGAAGTCATAGCACCTCGACAACAGGAAAGTAACGAATTTAAGTAGTTGTACAAAATAAATTATCTAGTTAAGAGAGGCAATAGGGAATAGGGAATAGGCAATAGTACTCTCCTATAGCAATTTCAGTCATCAGGAAAAATAGATAAATATTTTTGCGTAGGTACTTAACCTCTTGTGGTACGGGCGTCCCCGCCCGTCCTAATAATACTGCAAAGACGATTCAGCTAGAATCTATGAGCTATAATTTTTTGGCTCTTAGCTGATACGCGATGTGCTGACCGCTTAAAGTATATTACCGCTCGTCCTATACAAGTGGCGGGCTAGAAGCCCGCACCACAAGAGTTGTCACCGCCACTTTGCAACACTGCATTCAGTAACTTACCCGCTCCAAAGCGGATGGGATCGCTACAGGGTAGATTGGTTTCTGCTTCCGTTTGGGCGATCGCATCTCTTGCTGCAGACTCTTCTAAGTGTCTTGTGTTAAGAGCAATACACGCTACAGGTACAGGTGCAAAGGCTCCACCCGCACGGGCTACGGTTTCATAGAGCTTTACGACTTCCGATAAGGGAGGGATGGGGACGCCATTTATAACCTCTGTTTGTCCAGCACGGTGTACAAGCACCATTTGCGTTGGTTGAGAACCGCGTATGAGAGGTAGTGTTGCAGTGGAAGCAGGATGTAGTAAGGAACCTTGTCCTTCAATGTATAAGATGTCATAGTTTTTACCATAACGCATGACCATTTGTTCTACAGCACCAGCGGCAAAGTCTACCCTAACAGCGTCCAATGGTACACCATCCCCTTCTAACATCAAACCGGTTTGACCTGTAGCAAGGAATTTAGAACGCATACCCCGTCGTTTTGATGCCCAGTGTAACTCCAAACTGGTTGACATTTTGCCAACCGCCATATCCGTACCTACCGTCAATACCCGCCGACAGGGGAGAGTGCGTGCTAAACCACTGGCTACTCCGATGTTTGATGGTTCTTTTCGCACATCCCAAATCATTTGTCCTGGTTTGAGCAGCGCTTTTAACTCAGGAATATTCGCCAGTGGTGTGTGCAAACCGTTGACTATCGACATCCCAGCATTAGCAGCATCTTTCAGTTCAATCCAATAATC
Organism: Scytonema sp. PMC 1070.18; assembly: GCA_035967975.1. GTDB lineage: Bacteria > Cyanobacteriota > Cyanobacteriia > Cyanobacteriales > Nostocaceae > Scytonema. The sequence goes on along the minus strand of JAWQFQ010000040.1, from coordinate 11,419 downwards.
ATCCGGTACAACACCACCATGAGGAGCAATACCGATAACCAAAACTTGAGGTTGGTACTCCAGTGACGATGCAACCGATGACGCGATCGGCACATCTCGCTTGATCCCCGTTAGTTCAAATAAGGATTGTCCCGCAGTTTCCCGGTCAATAGCTGTAACTATTGTAGCTTCACTATAGCGTAAAAGTGCCAGCCCAGTCTTACCACGAGGTCCTTTGATTCCCTCATGCAAGAGGATAGCTATTCGTTGATTAAGCGCCAGACGCACAGCGTTGTACCCCCAAACCTGGTAAATTATTTGGTAAAATTTTCCCCTCTTGCACTAATGCACCTGTAAAGGGGTCGTCTTTTAAATTTAGATGACTATCTAAGTCTAGATAATCTGCAAGTGGTGCAAGTTGTGCTGCTGCTGTATTCGCCAGTACACTGTCGGAATAGCAACCAAACATCACTTGCAACCCATGCGATCGCGCCGTATGTACCATCCGCATTGCTTCTGTTAATCCCCCCGATTTCATAAGTTTGATATTAATCCCATCTATGTCTTTTGCCAATTTGGGAATATCCAAACTCGTAAAGCAACTTTCATCAACAAAGATAGGTAGAGGAATTTGCTTTTTCAATTCTCCTAAACTGTCTTCAAGCCCCCTTGGTAATGGTTGTTCCACATACTTCACACCTAAATCAGCTAACCAGTGACACATTTGAACTGCGTCTTCTAAACTCCAACCCCCATTTGCATCAACATACAACTCTAGCTCTGGTGCTTCTTCCCGCACTGCTAATAACATTTTCCGGTCTGCTTCAACGCCATCCGGGCTACCCAACTTTACCTTCAACACACGGACATCAGTCAATTGTAACCAATCCCGTACCCTCGCCCTTGCCCCTTCTGGTGAATTAATCCCAATTGTTACAGAAGTTGGTGCGATCGCATTGCAATCCAGTCCCCACATTCGCCACAAAGGGAGTTCCACACGCTTACCCAACCAGTCATGCAAACCCACATCCAACGCCGCCCATGCTGCTGAGGGAAGTTGTGCTTTATTTAACACTTGCTCAATTTCCTGACGCTGCAATGGGCTGAATTGTTGTAGAGATGGAGCCACTTGCAGCAAAGCATCCTTAATTACCTCGGTTGATTGCGGACGAGTCCCCAAATTGAACGGCGATGCTTCTCCCCAACCTTCTATACCTTCGTGCAAAACCCTTACCCACACATTCGTCGTTTGCGCCACTGTACCGCGACTAATGGTGAGAGGAAATCGCTTATTAACAGTAAATATTTCTATTTCAATTTCCATATACTATTTTGTCATAGGGTGTCGGGGAAGGTCAGCATTTAGCTATTAGCCCTTAGCACTTCAGCCATCAGCTTTCAGCTTTCGGCTTTCAGTTCTTGGCTAAAGTGCTCATTGCTGACGGTTAAAAGCTTACACAAATTTTTGAGCATTGTATGGGCGCTTCTGGTAGGCTAATAAAAATATTAAACATTAAACTGTACACATCTTAGTTTAGATTTGAGTATTTAATTTTTCTATGACCAACTTACAAAAATGGACGATTTTGCAATCAACAATGGTTTTGAACCATGACTGGTGTAAAGTCAGGCAAGACCAAATACAATTACCTAACGGCAAGATTATAGATGATTACTTTGTAAATATTAAACCAGAAGTCGCCCTGATATTACCCATCACCAGCAGCAGAGAGATTGTTTTTGTTCGTCAATACAGACACGCCGTTGGTGAATTTTTTATAGAACTTCCAGCAGGAAGTTTTGACCCAGAAGAAGAAAGTGCTGAAACAGCAGCCGTCAGAGAACTACAAGAAGAAACTGGTTATCTTGCCCAACAGGTAACACAAATAGCAACATTATACGATAAACCCAGCAAAGATACTAATAAAATACATTTATTTTTAGCAGAAAATGTGGTAAAGCGCAGCGAACAAAAGCTGGATATTACAGAAGAAATTGAAGTTCTTTTAATTCCAGTAGAATCAATCAGAGAAAAAATTCTCCAAGGAGAAATTTCCGTAGCAGGAACCGTTGCAGCAATTTGCTTGGGATTAAACTTCATAACCACAGATGAACACAGATAAACACGGATAAAATCAAAAGTTATCTGCGTTCATCTGCGTGCATCTGCGGTTCAAAATTCACCTCACCTTGCCCACTGGTGCAAGATATAGTCGTAAAAAGCCTCTTTATCTACCCTATCCATCGCATAGATTTTACGACCTCCAGACACAACCTTTGTTCGCCCCTGACTCAAACCAGTAGTGATAATTTCTGTTTCCCATTCTCGCAATTCGTAAAATTCTGGATGAGCAAGATAAGCCGTTGCTAGCACATCCCAAAAATAATAATCTTGGGGAATAACCAGTGCATAACACTGTCCCGCCAAATCAGAGATGGGATACCGACGCTGTCGCCCCATTTTATACACAATATCCGATGTGACAGGGACGTTATTGGTCAAATCTAAAGGACACATGATAATTTCAATTTGCGATCGCCACACTCGTGCTGCGGAAATAGGGTCCCAATAAGCATTCCATTCTGCAGAACCATCTTGTCCTGGTTCCCAATTTTTTTCCACATTACCAGAAACATTCAACGCGCCTCCCATCCAAACAATCCTTTGAATTTTCGCTTCAATGTCCGGCGCTTTATCGAGTGCTGTTGCTACTGTCGTTAGGGGACCTGTGACCATGAGGGTGACGGGTTCTGGTGCTTCACGTAACACCCGGATGGTGAAATCTTGACCGGGTTCTGCAAGTAAAGGTGTTTGAATTGTTTCATTTTGATTGAGAATGGGAAAATGGTCAACCACAAACGAATCGCGACGGTAAAGGCGCGGGAAAGGGTTGATACCGCGTACAGTGCTTTCCGCAACGCTTATGTGAGAACATCCCATTAAATCTAGAATCTTACGTGTGGCGCTGACGGCTGGAGTCGCATAACAATCTGCTGGAGTGACGACAACACCCAAGGGTTGGATAAAATCCATCGTCATTAGCAGCATTGTTGCTAGATAATCATCTACACCACCATCATGATCCATTAAGACAAGTTGTTTAGACATGGAGAGTAATTACTATGGATGAGTTTATGGAAGCTGCGATCGCACAAGCAAGACAAGGAAGACAAGAAGGTGGAATTCCAATTGGTTCCATCCTCGTCAAAGATGGCAAGATTATCGGTAGAGGACACAACAAGCGGGTACAAGACGGCGACCCAGTCACCCACGCCGAAATCGATTGTCTTCGCAATGCTGGTAGAATTGGCAGCTACAGAGGTACAACACTCTATTCAACCTTAATGCCGTGTTATTTGTGCGCTGGTGCAGTCGTTCAATTTGGTATAAAAAAAGTCATCGCTGGAGAATCAAGAACCTTCCCCGGAGCTAAAGAATTTATGGTATCCCACGGTGTAGAAGTCGTTGACCTCAACCTTGATGAATGCGAACAGATGATGAGCGAGTTTATTGAAGAGAAACCCGAACTGTGGAATGAGGATATCGGTAAGTAATGTTAGTGGATAGTGGTTAGTTGTTAGTGGTGGTACGGGCGTCTCGCCCGTCAAGACTCGGAAAAAAGGCGAGGACACCAACCCCAATACTGAAGGGGTAAGCACCAAATGAGAAACCCGGTATCTTGGAGATACCGGGTTTGTTGCACCTTATGCCAATTTGAAAAAAGAATGTGACAGATACCCGTGAAAGAGCTCCGTTCAACGCCCCTACAAAGCCAATTATTGTTTTAATATTAACAGAAGTAACAAACTTAAAAATCCCATTACATTTGCATCTTTCGCTTTTTCCAATAATCGGGTTTGCGCTTCCCATGTGCGATCGCTATTACCCAAATAACTTCTTCAAGCTCTATATAAAAGATGAGATAAGGGAAACTTTTAATGGTATAACGACGTATACCTGCAATTTTATACAGTGTTCCCAGATTTGGGTTTTGCTGAATATTTTTAAGAACTTTCTCCACTTCAGATAATAAATCAAGTCCCAAGCCCACTTTTTGCTCCTCATAATAAGCAATTGCAGCATCAAGTTCCTTTCTTGCTTCAGTGTGGATAACGATAAACTTCATGAATATTTCTTTCGCAACTCGGAAAAAACTTGATTTGAAGGTTCACCAATCGCTATACCACGATGAATCTCTTCTAGGCGTTTAGTTAATACCGTATCCCAAGCACTCTCTACATCATTATCAACATCTTCATCTAAAGATTGAATCAAAAAATGAGCAATTTCGGCACGTTCTTGTGCAGAGAGTTGCGAAAGTTCAAGCTTGAGTTGTTCTGCCGTTTCAGTCATGTAATCGTTTCTCCTGAGCAATTGAGACAGTTGTTCGTGGTTTTACTTCTAGTGTATCCACTATCCACTAACTACTATCCACTATCCACTAACAATTCTTCGTTCTTTAAGGAACTCATCAAACATAACCCTATCAGGAAGAGAAGGTTGGGCTCCTGGTTTTGTCGCAGCAATTGCACCAGCAGCTGCACCCCAAACCACTGCTTGACGTAAAGAAAGCCCCTCACAAAGCGCCGCCGCTAAACCACCATTGAATGCATCTCCCGCTGCAGTGGTGTCAACGGTATGAACTGGAAATGCAGGTATAAAAAAGGTTTCTTCAGAGGTTGCACAAACAACGCCTTTCGCGCCCAGTTTCACGATCGCATTTTTGACACCCTTGTGCAATAACACCTCTGCTGCTTTCTTTGCTGAGTCTTCTCCATTTACGGGAAAGCCTACCAGTTGTCCCGCTTCGATTTCGTTTGGTGTGATAATATCTACAAGTCGGTAAAGTTCTGATGGTAAATTTTTTTGTGCGGGTGCGGGGTCAAGAATTACAGTAACTCCCGCTGTTCGTGCAGCTTGTGCGGCTGCAATAGTTGCAGACATGGGGATTTCAAATTGTAACAGCAGGGCTGTTGCTTGTGGTAAGAGTTGTGATAATCGTTCTACATCATCGCGATCGACACGTCCATTCGCACCGGGAATCACAACAATTTGATTTTCTCCCGCATCATCGACAGTAATAATAGCAACACCAGAACTCACTGTGTCATCTAACAGTATGCTATCAGTCTGCACGCCAGAAACTTGAAGCCCGTGAATAAGTTCTTTCCCAAAATCATCTGTACCTACACGCCCCACCATATGAGTAGGAATTCCCAATCTTGCTGATGCAACCGCTTGATTTGCACCTTTACCCCCTGGGGCTTTGAAAAACTCCCGTCCCAACAGCGTTTCTCCTGCAACTGGTAAGTGGGGTGCTGTTGCTACCAAGTCCATATTAATGCTGCCGAAGACAATTATTGTCATCTAAAAACCTCCGGGAGTGTGGAAACGAGCGCGGCTTTAGCCCTGGGAGGAAACACGACACGCCTAATTCCCAACGGCGTCCAGATATCTGTTCGCACCATACGAATAACCGTCCTTTTTGTGAATATGTTTGCAATATTTATAAGAAATTCCTTGAATTAGCCCGTTCTTGGTTGAAATATTAAAGCTACCTGTTTCGCGAACCGCGATTCGCCCCATGTATTCACCGACCTTCTTACCTTTGGTGACAACGGCTTTAACGATGTCACCAGTCCGAAAACCAAAATGAATCTTTTTTCTAGGGCAATAACGAATCGGGAAACCATGCTTATCTGTTCGGCAAGACTGACGAGTTCCATGACCAGTCGCTTTAATTAACAACGGTTTAACTTCTTTAACTATCAATTTCTCAGGGGTTGACTTGCCGACGCAGGCTGCATCAATCCAATGAGTTTTATCCAGCGATTGCTTTGTTCGGTTGAACTTTGTTAAGCCGCCACTACCAGTTTCAACGGGCAATCCTGTTGCTTTGAGAGTTTCTAGCAACCGGAATCTAGTAGAGTTAACGGCAGCGGCGTCAGCCAATGGTGTTCTGAGCACATCCGATATCTTTTTGAGCTTTTCTGGATCTTCTTTAAGGAAATCCCTGATTTTTTGATTGCCCTTTTTGAGGTTGCACTTTTCGCAAGCCAGGGTTAAGTTTTTGATGGAATTCGAGCCTCTCTTGCTTCTTGGGTGTATATGCTCGACCTGAAGCGGAACGCCTTCCTTGTCGCAGTAAGCGCACTTTCTGCCCCATTTTTCTAACAGGTACTCGCGGGTTTCATAGCCTGCCCTTATGTCGTTTATAACGTCTACAACGTAAGTAGGTTAAGCTTTTGACGTTGTTAGTATTTTCTACAGCGTCAATTTTATCATAAGTTAAGTAAGTCGGCACAATAAAACCAATATATGTTAAGTTTTTTAAAAACCCTAGAACCAAGTATTCATAAGCTCTTTGATGATTTAACATTTCGTTACATAGTTTGATTTTTTAACGCCGACTTACTTATCAACTGGTACGGCATTCGCGAAAGTTCCTACGTGGGGGGAAAATAATACTTTACAAATTCCTGTATCACCATTGCGATTTTTAGCTACGTTAATTTCCATAACTCCTTTATCTGGTGTATCTGGATTGTAATATTCATCTCGATAAAGAAGCAGTCCTATATCCATATCTTGCTCAATATCACCTGAATCTTTTATGTCAGCCATTGTTGGGCGTTTATTTGTTTGATTTTCTACTCCCCTATTAATTTGAGCTAATGTCACAAACGCTACATCAAATTCTTTAGCTATATCTTTAAATGCTCCAGAGAATTTACCAACTACCTGCGCTCTATTCCCTGCTGCTCTATCTCCTAATTTTTGAATATAGTCCATAATTACTAAACCTAAATTACCCCTTTCTGATTTGACTCTTCGCAGCACTGAACACATTCTAGATGGATTTTGAATACTGGCAGGTGTATCATCAATAATAATAGGTAATTGCTTGAGAGTCATCAAACCTTGTTTTAAGTTTTCTATCTCGTCTCGGTATATTTGGTTTCGGATAAGTCTACTAGAATCAATACCTGAATGCATTGCTAAAAATCTTTTGGTTAATTGTGCTTTAGACATTTCTGCCGAGAAGAAAACCACAGGTAGTTGTTGCTGCATAGCGATATAATTAGCCAAATAACACCCCAACCAAGTCTTCCCCATTGATGCCCTAGCTGCAATTACAATTAAATCTTGTTTATTTAATCCTCCAGTCAATGCATCTAAATTAGTTAACCCAGTAGAAAATCCTGGAGTATGTCCTTGTTGTAATTCAAGAAAGACTTCATGCAGGCAGTCACTGATAGCTTGCGGTTTAAATTTATCTTGCTTGTTTGCTGTTATCTGAAAAACTTGACTTTCTGATTGTTCTAATACGGATTGATGTTCTAATGTGACATCATACCCTAGCTCCACGATTTGATGACCAGCACTAATTAATTGCCGACGTTGATATTTATCTAGTACTAATTGTGCTAAATGGTCTATATTTACTGCTGATACCGTCCTATCTACTAGCTGGCTTAATTTATTTCTTCCACCGACTTTAGTTAATAGTTTATGGTCAGACAGCCAAGAGGTGACAGCTAAAAAATCTGTTGGCTTATTTTGATTATATAGTTCTAATGCTGCTTTGTAAATTTGTTGATGAGCAGAAACATAAAAAGCATCTACTGGCAGAATATCAACAATTCTACCCAGAGCATCTGGATCTAACATTATGCCACCCAGTATATTTTCTTCTGCTTCAATATTTTGTGGAGGGATTTTATCAGTCATTGGGTTTATCCAGCTCCATAAAAATATTACTAATTTCTGCCAATTCAGTTAAAGGCACTCTTTGTCTGTCTGAATCAGTCGTAGATAATGTTTTTGTTACTGGCTGAACTTCCAGATTTTTTGAATTAGGTTTTTGTAATGAAGGAGAAGGTTCCCATTTTTCTCTAATTGCTTGAACAACTAAACCACCTATGTTGTTAACGTCGTTCTGTTGAATATACTGCTCTACTGCTAAAAACGCTCTGATTACTTCTTGCTCGTCTGACGTTGTAATAAGTTTGGTTAGGGTAGGATTAAGTTTAATTTCTAAGCTCTCTAACTTTTTCTGAATTAATTCAGGAATTTCCTTACTTTTACGAGCAGCTTTCGTAATTGGTGTTACCTTTTGAGGCAACTTAGATTCAAGATTAGCTAATTCCTGTTTTAATTCTTGAACTTCATGTATTAGTTTTTCATTTTCTCCCCTTAAACGTTCGGTTAAGTCACTTGCTCCTTGAAGTTGATAAAGCTTACCAGTGAGTGATTCATTAATTCTTCTTAGCTCATCAATTTCATTTCTCAACCGCTTGTTTTCTTCTTTCAAGGTAGAAATAATTACGGACTTAGAATTATCGGATGCTGGTGGAACCTGTTTAAGTTTAGGTCTTTGCTTCTGCTGGTCACGTAGAGTTTCAATTCTATTTCTCACATCCTCCTGCTTATACAAGTAAGCAGTAGATACGTTTGCAGAATGAGCCACTGATTTAAAACTAATTATTTGACCTTGTTTTATCATTCTTTCAAGGGCTTTCTCCACACGCTCTGCTGTTACGAGCGCTTTCTGTGCTGCTGCCTCTTGCAATGCCTCAATTTTTCTGTTAGTCATTATCTGCCTCCAAAGACTTAATAACTTTTTCTAAGTTATCTTTAATAGGCTGATTTTTATTAACTTGTAATTCCCACCCACAGTTTCGAGCTTTTTCTAAAACTTTATTAGTACGTTCTAAAGTATCCTTCAAAATCGGTAAGAAGTTTTTATTAGTTCTCCAGTGTGGGCAATTGTAACAACCATCAAAGCCTGGTATATCGCAATCACCTAATACTTTGGGTCTAGCACAATATCCATGTTCTAAAGCTCTAGCTTGCACATTTTTCTTAAACCATTCCAAGTCATCATTACTAGTTAAAATTGTTTCTTCTAACTCAACTGTTTCTCCTTGAAAGTTAACTACCTTTGATTCGTGATATTTTTCAACTTCTTTTCTAAGAGTTTCATCATAAATATAGGTATATCGCATTGTCATTGCAGGTGAACTATGTCCTAAATATCGCTGGATAATATGATGCGGTACACCATTATTAATCATTGTTGTACCAACAGTATGACGAAACTGATGACATTGAAAATCCCATAGTTTACCTGAGCAGTCTGTAATATTATGCTTTAACGATAACCTCTTTATATACTTGATAAAACATTCACTATTTATTATTTTTGGAAATGGAATAAATTCTTCTGATTTACCTCCCATTCTTCTACTACAAAAAAGACATTCAAATGTCTGCCCTAAGTGGTCGTAAATATATTGTTGCTGCTCTTGAATTACTTTTACTAATTCTGAAGTAATTGGTATAGTATCTTCTGTTTTCATTTTCCATCGTATGAACTGAATCCACCATTGACCTTTTCCATCATGTTTGAGACAGTTAATAGGTAACTGACAAAGTTCACTAATTCTCATTCCCGTTTCTTGAAGAACTAATAGCATTCGCATTATCGGTTCTGGTAATTCATCTATATGCTTGTTTAGTTGCTGTATTACTTCCTCTGGAATATGACGAGGTAGAGGCTTTAATTCTTGAGGATAATCCTCGGAACGAATTAAGTAATTGTCAACTGTAAACCATTTATTAATGTTTCCAGTTTCAAAAAAGTTTGAAAAGTGAGCTAATCTATGTCTTATTGTTGAAGGACTTAATTTTTTTCTACTTAAATAACTTAGATAATCAACTATAACAATCCTATTGATATCTTCTACACGATTGATACAACTAATTTCATTTAAAAAACCTGAAAAACATACAAAAGAAGCTAGATAATGATATATTGTTCCAAATGCACTATGAGAAGATAAATATTGAATAAACTTTTTGGTATTTTCTTTTAGCCATTCTTGCGGGTAATGTGAGCCTAGGAGAGTTATTTGGCGGTACATACCAACGACACTGTTCTACCCTTCGTACTACTGTTTAATCGCTGGTTTCTAGTGCTACGGGCTGGCATCAGGCACCCGTAGGTAGGTGTTTTAACGCTTCCAAATAACGTCTGCGAGGTATTAACGACATATGTCTCCCTCGCCTCCGGGTCAACTAAATAAAGTGGTGGGCACGAAGCCCTGTCACTGAGCGTGCAGGGTGTTGACTGGAGTTATGGATTAAGCTCTAATTTTAATTTACTCTCTTCCCGGCAACTTTTTACACACAACCTCACTTTAGGATTGAACAGAGCGATCGCCAACGCAAAAATGATGTTTGCTATTACGGTTTTTGGTGTTTCTCATTCTCTTGGTATATTGACACCCTTCGGGTGGGCACTGCTGACAACGTAAAAATGAGGGTTTGAGCGAACTTGAAGCAGTGCCCACCCTACCCTAATTGCAATAAGGCAACTGGTGCAAGATGTGAGTTACTGTTTAACAGCGATCGCTAGTTTAAATCCTAAAGTATCGAGTAGTGATAGCAAATTGTATAATAGACTTTGATTTTCTGCTTCCGATAGCATCTGATAAATATTTTCTTGATGGAGGTTAGTTTTCTCTAACAGCGCATTGATATTACCATGAACTTCAGCTACATTTTTAAGAGCTATGAGAAAAAGTTGAAGGTCTTGTTCTTCCAAAGCAGTATTGAGGTAAACTGCAGCTTCATTGGGGTCTTTAAGGGATTCTATTAAGAAAGAATGATAACTTTTAGTTTTAGGCATATTCCTGTTCATTATAGTTTTCCCAGCATTCCTGAGCTTTTTTAATATCCTGCATTTGCGTGCTTTTATCTCCCCCATAGTCTCCCACAGGTTCCTGTATCGTTGAGGCGGAAGATTGTTAGTTTTACCTCATCAGTGTTGCCGTAGACCGAGCGGATTTTTTGTGTTATCCCTTTTAAAGTGGGGTCAATAAGGTATTGCTCTGTATCAGGGTCAATGGCGATATGCCAGTTATAATGCGTATCGATTAGAGTTGGACGCAAGCGCTCAAAGACAGCACGACATCTTGCAGCAAGAGCATCGCTAAATTCATCTCGGCAACTTTTTTCTTCTTTTACTATAGGTTTGGGGGGCAGAATGCGGGTTCGTCCTGGGTGCGATACTTGTGTCATATCAATAAAATACAGTAGACTACATAGTCTTATTTTAGTTATAAAGTATGGCGCAGCCAGCAGGTAGCAAGACAATTCGTTGATATATTGACTCAGTTGATTGATATGGGTTCTGTGGCGATCGCTCAATTAGATTTAGTTTTAGGCATATTCCTGTTGTTTCTTAACTTCTTAGCGCCTTTGCGTCTTTGCGTGAGTTTTATTCAGGGTATATAAGCGGAAAGGATTATAGAAACCCTTTATAATTGTGTAGTAGAAAGTCGGGATTAATTGGACAACCCGCTTTTCTTTACATTTTCGCATCACCTCTATACAGGTAGCCAGAGCATTGTTTTACTAGAAAACCACTCATCT
>JAWQFQ010000039.1:0-53063 GCA_035967975.1 Scytonema sp. PMC 1070.18 | reverse complement strand
AGCCCCCCTTAAAAAGGGGGGAAAATCTCTCAAAGTCCCCCTTTTTAAGGGGGATAATGGTGGATGTGAAATGTGCATGCTACTGACGAGAAGACTTTTAAAACATCCTCTAAAATTTCCGAAAACAGGTTTTAAAGCTGACTGCTGAGGTGCTAATAAGCTGATAACTAACTGCTAATAGTTGAATGCTGACTCTTCTTAGAGACTTCCAAATAAAAAAGTCGAACAATATTTCTTGTGGTACGTCTGTCTCAGACGTCAGGACTGTAGTCAAGACTGTAGTCAGAACTGGGTTCAGGACTGTGGTCAGGACTGGAGCAGGCGAGGACGCCCACCCCACAAGATGATTAATTTATTTCTTTGAAGTCACTTAATGAAAACTTCATACATTAATTTCAGTATATTTATCAAGACTACATCAAGAACATTAGAGTTAGAAATAAACTAAGAAATATACTTAAAAGGTTTGTTAAGTTATCGTATATGAAAATGAAATTTTTATGTCTCGTAACCACTTTCACCACTCTCACAGGGATGTTTGTCACGCCAGGAAGGGCTAATGCTGCTTTACTAGAGTATTTTGCAGAGTATAAACCTCCTGTGGATGAAGTCGCACCCTATGATGGTTATGGTTTTACAGATATCATTAAGGCACCTCTAAATATTCAAAAGTTTGACTCTGCTTTAGGAACGCTTCAAAGTGTGAAGATCGATTTTCTTGGTAATCTCAAAGGAGATGCAAGCTTTGAAAGCAGAAACACACAATCATCAAATGTAACTGTGGACCTTTCTGGTCTACTAAAATTAGAACTACCAGATAATACTTCTGTGTTTGAAGTGAGTCCTCAACAGGAATACAGCTACGAGGTTGCTAAATATGATGGCAAACTTGATTTTGATGGAACTTCTGGTAAAACAATAGCGGGATTGGTAGCTACGCTATCTGATACAAAAACTTACACGGATAGCAATGAGTTGAACTCGTTTACTGGTCTTGACAACTTAGAATTTTTGTTCACAGCAAAAGCGGAATCAACTGTATCTGGTTCCGGTAACATCGCTTCCTATGTTACGACATACGCTAGTTCTAGTGTGAGAATTACTTACGAATATGAGAAACGAAGAAGGGTACCCGAACCTTCAGCCCTCATTGGAGTTGGTTTAGTCGCAGCAATGGGTTTTTTGTCGAAAAGACGGTTAACAGCTAACAGCTAACAGCTAACAGCTAACAGCTAACAGCTAACAGTTCACAAATTTGGTCTAAGACTAGACGCTCAAACTTTATACAGGATAAAGGTTTTGGTAATGGTGTTCACGCAGTGACTTACCCTGAAGTATCGTAAGCGTTGCGTGAGAAATGCAGGTTAAGCGCTTCTTTAATTTTACAAAAATGAAAGAAAAATGAAAACATATAATAAAAAATAATAACTCACATAAGTCAAAATAATGCTTGCAAAATAAGGCAGCAATCTTGACCCCTAACTTATTAGGAAATCTTCTTTCCCCCATTATCGCTCATCTTCGAGGAAACTGTGAAATCCTTATTTTCCACTCCTGAGTAAGTCAAAAGACTTATTAGATGTTTTTATATCGTCCGTCAGATAGATGTGTAAGATCCAAACTTAAGAATAAATTACGAAAAGCTGCACTATGGCTGGTCAGCATGACACACGGAGGTGGCTCTTGGAAGGGTGCTAGGTTAACCGAAAATGCGCTATTCATAGCAAGTTAGGTTAATTTCAAAGGCAAAAAAGGAGGTATGAGTACCTGAAAGACAAGCATATTGACCCTTGTTTAACCACCACTTTTTCACCAGCTGAACCAAGGAAAATTATGAAGATAGCACAGATAGCTCCCTTGTGGGAACGGGTTCCACCGGCAACTTACGGAGGAATAGAACTCGTAGTGAGTCGTCTGACAGATGAACTGGTACGTCGCGGTCACAATGTCACTTTGTTCGCTTCTGGCGACTCGCAGACTTTGGCTAGGTTAGAAGCAATTAGTCCTCGTGCATTGCGCTTAGATCCAGATGTTAAAGAGAGCATGATGTACGAAATGCTCGAAGCTAGCCAGGTTTACCAACAAGCGGCGCAGTTCGATATCATTCATTCCCATGTGGGAGTGTGGTCCCTAGCTTTGGCAAGTTTGGTGTCAACCCCGACGGTGCATACGTTGCATGGCATATTTACTAGAGATAACAGCCAAGTCTTCTCCCTTCACCGAACGCAACCATACATAAGCATTAGTCATGCTCAGCGTAAGCTAGACTTAAATTACGTCAGCACTGTTTATAACGGCATTGACATTGGAGATTATCCTTTTGTAGCCCAACCAACACAACCACCGTATCTCGCCTTCTTGGGACGCTTATCGCCAGAGAAGGGACCCCAACACGCGATCGCCATAGCCAAGCGATCGGGCTGGAACTTGAAGATGGCAGGAAAAGTCGATCCTGTAGATACGAAGTTTTTTGAACAGGAAATTGCTCCATTGATAGATGGCAAACAGATCGAGTATCTTGGCGAAGTAGACCATACGGCAAAGGTAGAACTGTTAGCCAATGCATCCATCACCCTCTTCCCAATTACTTGGCGGGAACCCTTCGGGTTAGTGATGATAGAATCAATGGCAACTGGTACACCAGTCATTGGGATTGATATGGGTTCCGTATCAGAAGTGATTGCACACGGTAAAACAGGTTTTGTTTGCCAAACCTATGAAGAGATGGCAGATATGATTCCAGCCGCTTTGGAATTAAGCCGTCAAACCTGTCGCCAACACGTGGAAAACAACTTTACCATTACCCAAATGGTAGATGGTTATGAAGCAGCTTACGAGCAAATCCTTCTAGACCGCAGACAGAAGAATGGACTGATTCACGCCTTGAAAACTTCGTTAGACTCTATGACTTCTGTAAAGTTGTAAGCCACAACTTTCTGTAACAAGGAGAGATATATGAAAATGACAACTAACGGTTGTCCTTGTTGCGGTAACCCTTTACTGCGCCATGTCCGTCATCAAGGAGTTTACTGGTTCTGTCAATCCTGCTGGCAAGAAGTTCCTTTGTTATGCAGCGCTCAGTCCCACTATTCTCTCCAAGGACGAACTGGAAAGCACCCAATATCAGCCAATTTACGTTAACGTAATGACCAGTTATGCTTTGAGCGGTCAGCACTTGCTGCTATCAGCTATTAGCTAAGAAATAGTAGCAGCAACTGCTCTTAGCTTAACCAAAAGCTCAGTTTATGACCGCCCAAAGTATAATGTGCAGCTATTCAATCAGTACACGGTACACAGTTATCAAGCCTATGGAGGGGGATTTAAACCCACTCTCAAGCTTTCCACCAGCATAGTGTCTAGACCATTACCCAGTAACAAAGCTGAGAACTGATAACTGATCGTTGTTAACTGTTAAACTACCTCCGCAGCTCCTTTTCTAAGTTCAACTTCCAGCAAATAGTGCAGCTTTAGAAAAACCCCGCTCTCCAACGTCGTCCTATCAAAAGGAAGACGTTGCAGGTGGGGTTGTCTCATCTCACCTGAAAATAAAGTGCAGATGCAGAGAAAATTGGTTCATTTAGAGGACACTGGTACTCACAAGCTTGACATTGTCAATTGATAGCCCGGAGCTCATCATCGTATCTCCTGCATCTAAAACTCCAAAACCTAATGTGAAGATACCATCAGTAGATACAGTATAGGAAAAAGCTTGAAATCCAGTTTCTGAATCGAACTCGTTTGCAGATGAACTAAACAACGAGGAAAAAGTATCAGCTAGCTTAAAGACTTCACCATTAATGGTAATAAAAGCAAAGTCATTAAATATTTCTGTATCAGAAGCTTCATTCGTCAAAAAATTCCAGTCAAAACTTAAAGTATCTCCTGCTTTTGCTGTAAAAGTTTGTAGAATTGCAGACCCTTCTATTCCGTTTTTTTCAATGAGAGCATCCAAAGTTCCAGATTTCAAACCTAAAAAAGATTCTATATCAGAATCCGAAAATACATTCAATTCCCCATCTTCTGCTGCACCTGTAATTAATAAAGCACTATAAGTTCCTTCAGGTGGAAAAATTCCAAAATCTGATTTATCAACAAACGCGGTACCAATAGTTGACCAATTAGTAAAATTACCTGTTTCAAAGCCTCCATTTAGGATTGCATTTGAGGAGGAAATCATATCAACAGAAGTGGAAGTATTCATTGAATTTATTCCAAATTTTAATTTATGTAAAACCTACGCAGTTTTTCCAGAAGGTTATATTGAGAATGTAAAATTTCACTACCAGAAAATTACTAATATTTATGAAATTTCTGAGCAAAAATACAGTCTCTGCTGAATAGCTTACTGAAATCTCAAGGCTTGTCAAGTCTTTGATTTCTCATGAAAAACTTATGTGTATTCACAGTATTCTCAGGAAAATCTTATATTTATTTCAGTTAAAACTTAGATTCTTTACCTTGAAAAGTTATTAGTGTCATAACTGAGTTTAAATTCCCCACCTTGAGGTATCAGAAACCCGGTTTCTTTAAGAAACCGGGTTTCTAGTTTTTGCTATTCCTTGCAGTATTACCACATACACTTGATAACTGATTTAAATGAAACTCTCATAAAAAATTAGTTTTATTCTCAGGAAAAACTCATATTGAACCATCTTGCTCAAGTACTATTTTTGTGGAATCGAAGGAAAGTTTTACTCAGTAGCTTTAGTAAATATTATCTTGAGGAGTAATAAGTTATGAATCTGAACCAAAGGTTGCATTCTGCTATTGGTGTGGTAAAAGTGATTACTACTGCTGTCATTATTACAGCTGTACTACCCTTAACCACTCTTGCACAAGAGTCCTCTGGACCTGGACCCGGACCTCTTGAACCTGGACCTGGTTGCAATTTTTTCCCTCCATCAGCAGCTGTTGGTGCTGAAGTGGATCTATCGTATTTTGGTCCTCCTCCATCTAGCGTTAATCGCAGTTTGGTCGGTCCAGTTCAATTACTGAATACAGGAGAGATCGATCTACAAAAAGGCACCATTACAATACCCTTATATAAAGGACAATTAAGAACTGGCGAGACTGTATGGTACATTTTGACTGATACAGATGATGCTAAGAATGCAGAAGCCCTCGGTCTCAATTTTTCTCCCAAACTAGCCTATTCAGCAGCGGGAGTCCGCACTGGGAACTTTAATGCTGCAGGACAAATTGTTTTCAACGAGGGTCAAGTTGATTTCACGCCGGAACGACAAGTGAAACCTGGTCCTGCAAACCGTCCATTCCCTCCAGAAACTGCACAACCTGGTTCGAGAGGAGATAAGGCTTACAGCCCACTGGTTCGCATTCGTAACTCTGGTGGACACGTCTACAATGCACCAATGATTGCTTTTAATGTAGATGCTTCTCAGATTAATTTCCCTAGTGGTAATCCTGACTATAAGTTGGTTCATGACGAAGTTCTGGCGATTGATACTGCAAGGATGACAGTCACCTTGAACTTAGTTAACGGTTTTAGCTTTGGTCGCCCGGTTTGGTATTTGTCAATGGATTCTAATGATCCAACAGCAGCCGCTATTGAAGGTGCTACTTTTGCTCCTGCTTTGCAGAGAGTAGAAGTGGGTAATGATGATAGTTTCTCTAGTGCTGTTGAGCGGATTTTTATTGCTGTGAATGGTCCTTCTCAAGACGGTTGTGACAACCCGCAACGTCAAGGTTTGTTTGCAGCATTAACTGACGCTCACCGTCCCAACAATGTATTCGGTGGAATTCCAACCATAGCTACAGATTACAGCCCTCTTTGGGATGTTAATTTTTATGAATGGACACAAGAAGCGATCGCCAAAGGATATCGTTCACAACTCAGAGAAGAATTCCATATTTTGGGTCTAGTTGAGAACGGCTTTCTCACAGGACTCAATGGTGGTAAATTTGGTTCAACGGGTGTGATTGTCAACTGTCCTGTAGTATTCCGTTTACTTTAAATCAAGGATCTCACCAAACCCGGTATCTTGAAGATACCGGGTTTGTCGCATCTTACGCAAGTCCGACTAACCTTTCACTCAAATCCCACATACGCTTTGCTTTCTCATTATCGCTTGCTTCTGGAGAGACCTGTTGAATATACGACTTGCCATTTTTCTTCTGTCTGTTTCCCCAACTCCAATAGACACCAGATTGCCTATATGCAGGATCGGCAACCACTTGAGCAACCCGCTTCCCGGCTTCCTCTTCAGACACGAAGCCTCCAGTGATATACTTTTGGAAGATTGGGAAAAGTTTCTGAAACAAGGGGTAGTGGTTTCGGAACAGCGCTGTTGTGGCAACACAGCCAGGATAAAGAGAGCTAAAAGTAATCCCGGTTTGCTCGTGACAGCGTCGGTGAAGTTCTCGCATAGTCAACACGTTGCAAACTTTGCTATCTTTATAAGCCTTGACAGGTTCAAACTTTTTGCCGTCAATCATTGAGTGAGGCGCTTTAAACCCTTCTTCAAAACCTTTCAATTCGCCCAAGTCCGGACGTGGCGGAATTTTTCCTCCCAACTCCTTCGGGTTGTGGGTCACGGTTCCCAGAATGACGAGCCTTTTATCTGGAGCAGATGATTTTTTCAAGTCCTCCAGCATCAGGTTGCACAGCAGGAAATGACTGAGGTGATTTGTGGTGACAGTCAATTCATATCCTTCTGGACTACGTAACGGCTCCTTGATTAAAGGCATATAAATTGCGGCGTTGCAAACCAAAGCATCCAGGGATTTACCACTAGCTCTAAAGTTTTGTACAAACTGTCGAACGCTATCTAGGGAGCCTAGGTCGATGTGCATGATGGTGTAGCTGTCCTGAGGCATTCCTACACTTTTGGCAGCTGCTTCCGCCTTCTCTAAATTCCGACAAGCCATAACCACGTACCAATGTCCCGTTTGGGCAAGAGCTTTCGCGGCATACAAACCAACCCCAGAGGAGGCACCTGTAATTACGACTGTTAACTTCCGATTGTTTTCCATTCTGCGACTTTATACAATAACCAAAAATTGACTAAAAAGCAACGATGGTCAACCCACAGGTTGATTCAGGGCAGTTTGTGTATTTTCCCAAATCATTGGAATGATTTTAAATATTAAGACATGAAAGTTATCAAATGCGATCGCTATTCTTTACAAGCAATTAATAGTGCAGTGCCTACCATAGCCGTTTAAATTACCATAGCGAACACTTGGTTCACAGAAAACTTCTTGCCGAATGTATTTTTTTAGTATAATATTTATCATAATTTAAACAAAATAGTACGTGAGTTTAGTCAAGAACTTTTTTGACAAGCTGTTCGTAACCCTCCATAGCATCCAGAACTATCCTAACCTTAGGTAAACACTGAAGCATCTCCACCCAGTACAGCTGTGCCTATCTACCAAACTATGTATTTGTGATTGAAATTGCGTATTTTTATACATATGTAGGTAAAAACGTCAGATGCATTCCATCAGAACAACTGTACAAAAACTGACTATTAGTCAATTGTTGAAAGCACAAGCTTTACAAATTCCTCAAGCAGTCGCGATCGCAGCGCCAAATCGTCTACCTCTGAGCTACAGTCAGTTGTACACCCACATCACTCAGACGGTAAAAACCTTGAATGGGATGGGGCTTGGTCGGGGCGATCGCATTGCCATGGTGCTACCCAATGGTCCAGAAATGGCGGTCGCATTCTTAGCGGTAGCTGCAACTTCCACTAGTGCGCCCTTAAACCCAGCTTATCAAACGAGTGAGTATGATTTTTACCTAGAAGACTTGAATGCAAAAGCGCTAATTGTGCAATCAGGCGTGGATTCCCCCGCTAGGGCGGTAGCAGTTGCTCGTAATATTCCTATCATTGAACTGATACCAGTACTTGAGGCAGAAGCAGGAATTTTTCATCTCTGCGGTGACACCAAGTTACCTGGTGTCGAAAACGCATTTGCACGAGAAGCAGATACTGCTTTAGTTCTGCATACGTCTGGGACAACTTCCAGACCAAAGATAGTACCACTAACCCAGGCGAATTTGTGTATCTCAGCTAGCAACATTAGAGCAACACTAGAACTGCAACAGAGCGATCGCTGTCTAAATATCATGCCCTTGTTTCACATTCACGGACTGATTGGCGCAGTTCTTTCCTCCTTAACAGCAGGAGGAAGTGTAATATGTACCCCAGGCTTGGACGCCGCCAAATTTTTTGATTGGATAGAAGCACTGCACCCTACCTGGTATAGTGCAGTTCCTACGATGCATCAAGCGATACTAGCTTATGTAGAAAACAACCGTAAAATTATTGAGCACTGTTCAATGCGGTTTATTCGCTCCTCCTCCGCAGCACTACCACCACAGGTAATGGAAGCTTTAGAACTGGCATTCAATGCTCCTGTGATTGAAGCCTACGGAATGACCGAAGCATCCCATCAAATGACCAGCAATCCGTTACCCCCCTTACAACGCAAAGCCCGTTCAGTGGGCATGGCAGCAGGTCCAGAAATTGCGATTATGGATGAAGCCGGAAATCTTTTAGACAAAGGAGAGGTAGGAGAGATAGTCATCCGAGGTGCAAATGTAACTTTAGGTTATGAAAACAATCCCCTGGCAAACAAGAGCGCCTTTACCAATGGATGGTTCAGAACTGGAGATCAAGGCTACTTAGACAGAGACGGTTACCTGTTTATCATCGGCAGACTCAAAGAACTCATCAATCGAGGCGGTGAAAAAATCTCCCCCCGTGAAATAGATGAAGTCTTACTGGATCATGAAGCAGTGGCACAAGCAGTTACCTTTGCAGTCCCTCATCCCACTCTAGGTGAGGATGTGGCAGCAGCAGTAGTCCTAAGGCAGAATACCAATGCAACTGCTCAGGAAATTCGTAAATTTGCAGCAGCAAAACTGGCTGATTTTAAAGTCCCAACTCAAGTGGTGTTTGTTGACGAAATTCCTAAAGGTGCCACAGGAAAACTACAACGCATTGGTTTAGCCGAGAAACTGGCTACCAAACTTCGTGCCCCTTTCGTCCCACCCAGAACTGAGGTAGAGAAGGTACTCTGTGAAATTTGGAGTGAAGTTCTTAATGTTCAGCAGGTAGGGATTGACGATAATTTCTTGACGCTGGGTGGTGACTCCCTCAGAGCAACCCAAGTTATTGCGCGTCTAAGAGCAGTTTTTCTTGTAGATATTCCCTTGCCCAAGTTCTTTGAGGTACCAACCGTAATGGGTTTATCCCAGATACTGGCAGAACATCAAGTTGAAGCAGAGAGTTTAGAATCTCTGGCTCAGATTATGGCTGAGATGGAAGAGCTATCTGAGGAAGATGTTCAAAGGTTACTAGCCCAGGAAATTGGGTGAAAGCACCGTAAGCGTTCAGCTATTAGCCATCAGCCGTCAGCTTTAAAACATAACTTATGAACAACGATCTCACCAAAAAGATTGCTAGTCTCTCACCAGCCAAACGGGCATTGCTTGAGCGGAGGTTAAAGCAACAAAAAGCAAATGATTCTGAGCAACAGGTTATTTCCAGGAATAGTTACCATAGTCCCCTTCCGCTGTCATTTACTCAACAGCGTATGTGGTTTGGAACGCAGTTGAAACCAAATAGCCCACTTTTCAATGTTGTTAACGCTGTTGAAATTAACGGTTTCCTGAACGTAGAAGTTTTACAGCAGGCACTTGATGCTATAGTAGAACGTCATACAGTATTACGTAGCACAATTAAACAAATAGACGGGGAGCCAGTTCAAATCATTGCCCCTAGCCAAAAAGTGACGATTCAATATGTTGACCTGCGAGAAGTAGCAGTTGTAGAGCGCAAAAACGAATCTCAGCGATTCATTAACGAGGAGATTCAACGCCCCTTCAATCTCGAATCAGGTCCGGTGTTAAGATTAACACTACTGCACTTAGATGAAGCAGAATATGTACTACTGCTGACTAATCATCACATTGTTTCTGACGATTGGTCAATCGCAATATTCTGGCGGGAGTTGATAACACTTTATTCGGCTTTTTCTACTGGAAAGCCCTCTCCTCTTTCTGAACTCCCCATCCAGTATGCTGACTTTGCTGTTTGGCAGCGTCAGTGGCTGAGAGGAGAAGTTTTAGAGTCACAGCTTAACTACTGGAAGCAGCAGCTAAAGGATTTACCAGTGCTAGAGTTGCCCACAGACCGTCCGCGTCCACCCGTTCAGAGCAACCGGGGTGCGTGGCTTCCAGTATCGCTACCCCAGGACCTATCTTACGCTCTCAAAGAATTAAGCACAACAGAGGGAGTGACTTTATTCATGACCCTGTTAGCAGCATTTCAAACATTACTGTATCGTTATACTGGTCAAGAAGACATCACTGTAGGGACTCCCATCGCTGGTCGTAAACTGATGGAAACTGAGGAGCTAATAGGAATTTTTATTAATACCCTACCCCTGCGAAGTGACCTGTCAGACAACCCAAGTTTTGAACAACTGCTGGGACAAGTCCGCTCTGTAGCATTGTCAGCTTATGCTCATCAACATCTGCCTTTTGAGAAGTTAGTGGAAGAACTGCAACCGGAACGAGACTTGAGCCGCTCACCACTGTTCTCTGTCATGTTTATATTCCAGAATACCCCCATGTTTGCATTGGAACTTCCTGGGATGACTCTAACTCCTCTAGAAATCCACAACGGCACAGCACAGTTTGATTTAACTTTTGACCTTATAGAGACATCTTCAGGTATTAAGGGCAGGTTGGAATACAGCACAGATTTATTCGACGCTAGCACAATCTCGCGAATGATAGGGCATTTTCAGACTTTACTTGAAGGCATTGTTGCTAATCCTAGGCAGCGTCTTTCAGAATTACCTTTGCTGACAGATATTGAGCGGCATCAATTGCTGGTGGAGTGGAATAATACTCAGGTAGACTATCCCCAAGACCAATGTATCCATCAACTGTTTGAGGAGCAGGTAGAGCGCACTCCAGATGCAGTGGCAGTGGTGTACGAAAATCAACAACTGACATATCATCAGTTGAATTGTCGCGCTAACCAGTTGGCACATTACTTGCAGACATTGGGTGTAGGAGCCGATGTGCTGGTGGGGATTTGTGTGGAGCGATCGCTTGAAATGGTGGTGGGAATACTTGGAATTTTGAAAGCAGGTGGAGCATATGTACCACTTGATCCAGAGTATCCCCAAGAAAGATTAAGTTTCATGCTCAAAGATACTCAAGTAAAAGTGCTGTTAACCCAAGAGAAATTAGTCGAGTCTCTTCCCAAACATCCAACGCATATTATTTGTTTAGATACTGAGTGGCAGGTTATTTGTCAGTCGAATCACGACAATCTCATTTCTAAGGTGCAAGGGCATAACTTAGCTTATGTGATTTACACCTCAGGTTCCACAGGACTTCCCAAGGGAGTTATGAATACCCACATGGGAATTCACAATCGCTTGCTGTGGATGCAACAGTCTTATCAATTAACCAGTAGCGATCGCGTTGTGCAAAAAACTCCCTTCAGTTTTGATGTGTCAGTGTGGGAGTTTTTCTGGCCGTTACTCACTGGAGCTAGAATTGTTGTCGCATTACCAGAAGGACATAAAGACAGCGCTTATTTGGTTAACTTAATTTCTACTCAAGAAATTACGACAATACATTTTGTGCCGTCCATGCTTCAAGTTTTTCTGCTGCAACCCAACTTGGCTTCTTGCAGTTGCTTAAAGCGAGTGTTTTGCAGTGGGGAAGCACTACCGTTTGAACTCACTCAACGCTTCTTCTCTCAACTTGAATGTGAATTGCATAATCTCTACGGACCAACAGAAGCAGCGATTGATGTCACTTTTTGGCAATGTCTTCCCCAAAACAATTTACAGATAGTTCCCATTGGTCGCCCCATAAGTAATACCCAAATCTACATCTTAAATAAATACCTCCAACCAGTACCGATAGGGGTGACCGGAGAATTATACATTGGTGGTAATTGCCTAGCACGAAGCTACCTTAACCGCCCAGAATTGACCCAAGAAAGATTTATCCCAAACCCCTTCCCAAATTTCAAATCAGAACGCCTTTACAAAACAGGTGACCTAGCCCGATACCTCAGTAATGGCAATATAGATTACATAGGACGTATTGATAATCAAGTAAAAATACGTGGATTCCGGATTGAGTTGGGAGAAATTGAGGCAGTCATCTGCTCTCATCCAAATGTGCTCTCATCTGTAGTTATTGCTCGTGAAGACGTTGTCGGAGACAAGCGTATAGTGGCATATGTAGTGGTTAAACCCGAGCAAACTTCTGTTCAGCCAAGTACACTGCGCGGCTTTTTGTTTGAGCAGCTCCCCGAGTACATGATACCTATAGCCTTTGTGTTCTTGGAATCCCTACCATTAACACCTAATGGGAAAGTAGATCGCCGTGCCTTACCTGCACCAGATACATCTGATTTCAGTCGTTCAAAAGCCTTTGTTGCACCCCGCAATTCCACTGAAGAGATTTTAGTTGCGATTTGGGAACAAGTTTTGGGTTTGGATACTATCGGTATTTATGACAACTTCTTTAGTTTGGGAGGACATTCTCTGCTGGCGATGCAAGTTATTTCTCGAATCCGCCAAGCTTTCGGTGTAGAAATTCCGCTTCAGTTGCTGTTTAAGATACCGACTGTTGCTGATTTAGCAACTGCTATAACCAAGAGTCAGAATCAAAGCTCTGGTATTAGAGAATACCAAATTATTGCCCGACAAGCTAATCGAGACTCATTGCCCTTATCGTTTGCCCAGGAACGACTGTGGTTTTTGGCACAATTAGAGCTAGATAGTGCAGCTTATCATATTATTAAAGCAGTGAAGTTGCAAGGCGAGCTAAATATAGAGGTTTTGCAACAGTCATTAGATGCAATTGTAGCTTACCATGAAGCATTGCGAACCAACTTTATTGCACCCGATGGCAACCCAGTTCAAGTGATTAGTGAACCTCGGTCAGTGGATCTGGTGGTGAGGGACTTTCAGAATTGTTCAGAAATCGAACAATTATTACAATATGAGGCGCAGCGCCCTTTTAACCTGACATCAGATTTGATGCTCCGTGGTTGCTTGCTAGTGCGATCGCCACAAGAGCATATCCTGCTGTTGGTCATGCATCATATTGCTTCTGATGGCTGGTCAATGAGTATTTTATTTGAGCGATTGAGTAGCTTATATCAAGCGTTCAAAGACGGTTTGCCTAATCCTTTGTTAGACTTGCCGATTCAGTATAGCGACTTTGCCGTTTGGCAACGCCAATGGTTTTCAGGTCAAGTAGAGAACCTGCAGCTTAACTATTGGAAACAGCAGTTAACCGATGCTAGCCCGATATTGCAACTGCCCACAGATCGACCGCGACCACCAGTGCAAACTTATCGAGGTGCAAGGCAATATTTCTTACTGCCCCAAAATTTATCTACATCGCTTCGTATACTCTCACGGCAAGAAGGTGTGACACTATTCATGTCACTGTTAGCAGCGTTCCAGACATTGCTGTACCGCTACAGTGGACAAGAAGACATCTTGGTTGGTTCTCCAATCGCAGGGCGAAATCGAACAGAAATTGAAGGAATAATTGGATTTTTTGTCAATACCCTGGTAATACGCACTGATATGTCCGGCAATCCCAGTTTTCGGGAACTTCTTAAAAGGGTGCAAGGGGTAGCAATGTCTGCCTACATCCATCAAGATTTACCGTTTGAAAAGCTTGTAGAACAACTGCAACCAGAGCGATCACTCTCATATAACCCCCTATTCCAGGTAATGTTTGTCTTACAGAATACACCCAAACAATCATTGGAGTTACCAGGGCTCATTTTAACTCCTATAGATTTAGAGTGGGTGACATCAAAGTTTGACTTAACCTTGTTTGTTGAAGAAACTCCACAAGAACTGCGCTGTATCTGGGAATATAGTACAGATTTATTTGATGCAGCAACGATTGAACGCATGAGCAGACATTTCCAAGTGTTGTTGGAGGGGCTTGTTGTTAATCCACAACAATGCATTTGTGAACTACCTCTGCTTGCTGATGCTGAAAAACAACAAATACTGGTGGAGTGGAACAATACTCAGATCGAGTATCCTGATAATCAGTGTATCCATCAATTATTTGAACAACAGGTAGAGCAAACACCTGATGCTGTTGCAGTGGTTTATGAAGACCAACAGTTGACTTACCGGGAGTTGAATGTACGTGCTAACAAATTAGCTCATCACCTGCAAACTCTGGGGGTAGAACCAGAAATGCTGGTAGGTATTAGTATGGAGCGTTCAGTAGAGATGGTAGTGGGAATGCTTGGTATTCTCAAAGCAGGTGGTGCGTATGTGCCGTTAGACCCAACTTACCCCAAACAACGTCTGTGCTTGATGCTAGAAGATGCACAACCAAAATTGCTGTTAACGCAACAACACTTGCTCGAACGATTACCACATGATGGGAGGAAAGTGGTTTGTATTGACTCAGACTGGGAGGCGATCGCTCAGAAAAATGCCGACAATCTTCCTTCTTTGCTCAAAGCTAGTAATTTGGCGTATGTCATTTATACTTCAGGTTCTACAGGTCAACCAAAGGGGGTTGCAGTTCCACATCAAGCCATTAGCCGACTTTTATTTAACACTAACTACATTAACCTAGACAAGAGCGATCGCATTGCTCAAGTTTCAAATGTATCTTTTGATGCAGCCACCTTTGAAATTTGGGGAGCACTGGTTCATGGAGCACAGTTGATTGGTTTTACTAAAGATATTGTTCTTTCACCTGATGAATTTACAACAAAACTTCAAGAGCAACAAATTAGTACACTGTTCTTAACCACCGCCCTATTGAATCATTTAGCCTACGTCGTCCCGAAGGCTTTCAAAAACCTACGCCACCTTTTATTTGGTGGCGAAGTTGCTGATATTAATAGTGTCAAAGCAATCCTGAACAACGGTTCACCCCAAAGATTTATCCATGTCTATGGACCAACAGAGTGTACAACGTTTTCAACTTGGTACTTAATTGAAGATGTTCCCGAAGCCGCGACAACTCTACCAATTGGTCGCCCGATTACTAACACCCAAACCTACATTCTTGACCGCTATCTCCAACCAGTACCAATTGGTGTTATTGGTGAATTATACATTGGTGGTCCTGGGTTAGCGATAGGATACCTCAACCGTCCAGAATTGACGGCTCAAAAATTCATTCCTAATCCTTTTGGTGGTCTTGACCAAGGGCGATTGTATAAAACCGGAGATTTAGTACGCTATTTACCCGATGGAAACATTGAGTTTGTCGGACGTATCGATAATCAAGTTAAAATCAGGGGTTTCCGGATAGAATTAGGAGAAATAGAAACACTACTTAGCCAACATCCCTGCATACAATCTGCAGTCGTCATTGTTCGTCAAGATACACCGGGGGAGAAACGTTTAGTTGCCTACGTTGTTCCAAATCAAAACCAAGCCACCACACTCAGTGATTTGCGTCAGTTCTTAAAGCCAAAGTTGCCTGAGTATATGATTCCTGTAGCGTTTGTTATACTTGATGTGTTACCTTTAACACCCAACGGTAAAGTTAATCGTCACGCTTTACCCGCACCCGAGCAAGTCGGACAAGAGTTGGAACAGAGTTTTGTTGCTCCCCGCAATCACTTAGAACAACAGCTCAAAGAAATTTGGGAACAAGTTTTAAATGTCAAACCAATTAGCGTTCAAGATAATTTCTTTGAGATAGGAGGACACTCGTTACTTGCGGTGAGGTTGTTCGCTCAAATCCAGGAGAAATTTGGTCAAAAATTGCCTTTTGCGACCCTTTTAAGTACTGATACAATCGCAGCCCTGGCGGAAGTGCTTTCCCCACCACAAAAAATCAGTTCTAACCAGGTATTAGCAACATCACAACAGCACAAACAAGACAGTTTTTTATGCCTTGTACCGATTCAACCGCATGGCTCAAAGCCACCTTTTTTCTGCATTCATCCAGCTGGTGGAGATGTTTTATGTTACAAAGGGTTAGCAATGCATTTAGGAAACGAGCAACCATTTTACGGGCTACAATCACTTGGACTTGATGAACAACACCCGCCTCTGACCCGCATTGAAGACATGGCTGCGCTTTACATTCAAGAAATGCAAACCATTCAACCGACTGGTCCGTATTATCTTGGTGGGTTCTCCTTAGGGGGTGTGATTGCTTATGAAATGGCGCAACAACTTTGTAGACAAGGTCAACAAGTGGGTCTGATTGCAATGTTAGATAGCGGTGTTCCGGGTTGTCTAAAGCGAGTGCCATTCAGCGAACGAATTTTCATACATATAAATAATTTTTTCCGATTTGGACTTTCTTACTTGAATGAAAAGCTGCATAGGTGGAGCAAGTGGAGCAAATTATTTCTGACAGAGAAATACAATTGGTTGTTAGGAAAAAGCCAGCCTTCACCTGAGACGGAAAGCCAGATTTTCATCGTCAATAAGCAGGCTTGGACAAAGTATTCTTTCCCACCCTATTCTGGTCGAATTACCCTGTTCCGGATTGACCCAAACAGTCGAGATGCACAAGTAGCACTCACAGGTATACAAGCCGACCCCCTCTTAGGTTGGGGCAATGTTATCACTAGCGGAATTGACCTCCACGACATTCCCGGCGCTCATGGTAACTTGTTAGTGGAACCCCATGTACAAGTGCTCGCCCAAAAATTGAAGCAATGTTTGGAAACAGCTTACATTCAGAATGTTAATAGCTAATGGCTAATGGCTATTAGCTATTAATATCATGTTCGGATGAACACTTACACTAAGTTGAAACGTTGCATGCGCTAAAGCGCAACTACTAACAAACTATTTCATAAGTTATTAACCGAACATAATATAACAAGTTTATTTGTTAATCAAACGTCACAACACTACGAATTGATTCACCCCTATGCATCAAATCAAAACCATCATTGATTTGTTCTATTGGCATAACATGGGTAATCAAATCATCAATGTTGATTTTTCCCTGCATATACCAATCTACAATTTTTGGT
The DNA here is from genome assembly GCA_035967975.1 of Scytonema sp. PMC 1070.18. Taxonomy (GTDB): domain Bacteria; phylum Cyanobacteriota; class Cyanobacteriia; order Cyanobacteriales; family Nostocaceae; genus Scytonema. Next base: position 36,057 of record JAWQFQ010000039.1, on the reverse strand, counting down.
ACATCTGTCCGCCCTCTTGCGCCACCAAATGCTGTCCCTTTCCACACACGTCCGGTGACAAGTTGAAAAGGACGGGTGCTAATTTCCTCGCCAGCACCAGCAACGCCAATAATGACGCTGACTCCCCAACCTTTGTGGCAACATTCTAAGGCTTGGCGCATCACCTTTACATTTCCAATACATTCAAAGCTGTAATCAGCACCACCTTTGGTTAAATCCACAAGATAGGGAACCAACTCACCATTCACTTCCTTTGGATTTACAAAGTGAGTCATGCCAAACTTTTCTGCTAAAGCGCTCTTGTTGGGATTAATATCCACTCCCACAATCATATCAGCTCCAACCATCCGCGCACCTTGGATAACGTTTAAGCCAATACCGCCTAAACCAAAAACCACCACCTTAGCACCCGGTTCTACTTTGGCAGTGTTGATGACTGCTCCAATACCCGTAGTTACACCGCAACCAATGTAGCACACTTTCTCAAAAGGAGCATCTTCCCGAATCTTAGCTACAGCTATTTCTGGTAACACTGTATAGTTAGAAAAGGTTGATGTACCCATGTAGTGGTGTATCATTTGATTATTAATGGAAAAGCGACTGGTGCCATCGGGCATGACACCGCGCCCCTGTGTAGAGCGAATCGCCTGACAAAGATTGGTTTTAAAGCTCAAACAGTATTCACACTGACGGCATTCGGGAGTGTATAAGGGAATGACATGGTCTCCCGGCTTGACACTAGTGACCCCTTCGCCGACTTCTACAACAACACCAGCCCCTTCATGTCCTAAAATTGCAGGAAATAAACCTTCAGGATCGGTTCCAGAAAGGGTATACGCATCTGTATGGCAAATTCCACTGGCTTTAATCTCAACCATCACTTCCCCAGCATGGGGTCCTTCCAGTTGAACTTTTTCAATCGTCAAGGGCTTACCGGGATTGTAAGCCACGGCTGCTTTAACTTTCAAGATTTGCGCTCCTCTCTAGCTTTCTTTCCCAACCTAATCCGAACTGAGTTGCTCGTGGGAAACATTTAGCAAATTTTTTAATCATTTAGTTATCTTTGACAGCTTTGCTCCATTAATTTATCTATATTCGCGCTACTAGAGACTTCCCGAATTTGTGCAGAATAGATACCCATTGGAATGAATGGTGGTGCGCCAAAAATTTTAGGGTCTGGTTGCTTGATGACGTAGCAGCCAACAAAGGTGTGGTTTGTACCATCTGTGTGCTTTGCACGCAGTATCACTGGTACTTCATAATAAATTGAGCCTGCTGCACCACTACTGTTCACTTCGCCTGGGACTAGTTGCACCGCTGCTGTATTAGCGTAACCTGCTTCAAATTGTGGATAGGAGGGGGGTTGTGATGTAGCGCTTGTGCCGTTTTTTGTCCAGTAATAGTAAGCACGTACGTACTCTTTGCGGTTGATAGCGTTATAGTAGGATTTAAGAACTTGTATTGGTGTGCTACGGTCATCAAGATATTTTTGTTGATCGACTTGTACGACTATATTGGGGTGATGTAGTTGTGGTGCAGGTATTTCTGTGTACATTATTTTCACTGTTTGAGCTATGAAATGCTGTTGCTGATATCTTCTAATATCTTGCACTACTGTACTATCCATTTTTTCTAGAAGCTGTATCTTTCCTTCTTCACAAAGGAAGAGTTATAAAAAAATGGTTGTTGTGCGATCGCCCTCTTGTCTGGTTACATTGATAAGAAGCGACTGCTCTAATTTATCCATTACGCTAACTACACTGATTATTTCACAGCCTATGAACCCTGCCCTGACGCAAATCGGCACTCAAATGTCCAACTTGACTGGCGTGAGAGCCATTATGAAGGACATTAACGAAACTTTACGAGCGAGCGCGGGTAAAGAATTGATAAATTTAAGTGCTGGCAACCCGTTAATTTTACCAGAGGTGGAAAATTTATGGCGGGATTGTACCGCACAATTGCTGGCAAGTCCAGATTATGGTGAAGTTGTTTGTCGATATGGGTCAAGTCAGGGCTATGCGCCACTGGTTGAAGCGATCGTCAAGGATTTCAATCAGCGGTATGGCTTAAATTTAAGCGATCGCAATATTTTAATTACCCCAGGAAGCCAAAGTCTTTACTTCTACGCCGCCAATTCTTATGGTGGTTATACCAGTGGTGGTACATTTAAGAAAATTGTTCTGCCCCTGAGTCCCGACTACACTGGTTATGGTGGTGTCACCTTGTCTGCAGACGCTTTAATTGCCTACAAACCAAATCTGGATATTGACACAAAAGCACACAAGTTTAAGTACCGCCCTGATTTCAGCAATCTATCAATTACAGAGGACACGGGTTGCGTTATCTTCTCGCGCCCCTGTAACCCCACTGGAAACGTCCTCACGAATGATGAAGTGCAAAAAATTGCAGACCTTGCTGCACCTTATGATGTCCCAGTGTTTATTGATTCTGCTTACGGTCCTCCCTTCCCTGCCTTGAATTTTACTGAAATGACGCCCATTTTCGGTAATAACATTGTTCACTGCATGAGTCTATCAAAAGCAGGATTGCCAGGAGAACGGATTGGAATTGCTATTGGGGAAGAACGTTGGATTCAGGTTTTGGAATGCTTCCAAACCAACGCTTGCATTCACGCTTCTCGTTATGGACAAGCTATTGCAGCTATTGCAATTAATTCTGGTAAGTTGGCGGAAATTTCCACTTCTGTTATTCGTCCTTTCTACCAAAATAAGTTTACTATTTTAGAAAATACCCTCTATGAATCCATGCCTAAGGATTTACCTTGGTTCCTTCATCGTGGTGAAGGAGCAATATTTGCTTGGCTGTGGTTGCAGGATTTACCAGTGACAGATTGGGAACTCTATCAGCAACTTAAGCAGGTGGGTGTGATACTTGTACCTGGTAGTACGTTCTTCCCTGGTTTGAAGGAGGAATGGACGCACAAGCAGCAATGTGTTCGCATCAGCCTCACTGGTAGCAATGAGGAAATTGTGACTGGGATGCGGCGTTTGGCTAAGGTTGTGGAAGAGGTTTATCGGGTGTCTACTATATCTGCTTAAATGAACCGCAAAGACGCGAAGGACGCTAAGAAAAAGATAAGGGGAGAAGGGGATAAGGAAAGGTCCTCCCCACTTTCCACTCCCGTCCCAGATGGGTGGTTGGAAATTGGTAAGATTGTCGCCCCACAGGGATTGCGTGGGGAAATGCGTGTTTTGTCTGCATCGGATTTTCCGGAAAGGTTTGAGGTTCCTGGGAAAAGATGGTTGTTGCGTCCGGGTGAGAGGGAGCCTCAACTTGTGGAATTGTTATCGGGGCGTAACATTGAAGGTAAGAATTTGTATATTATTGAATTGGCTGGGGTGGACGATCGCAATCAGGTGGAGGAGTTGCGTGGTTGCAAGTTGCTGGTACCCCAAAGCGATCGTCCCGAACTTGAAGAAGATGAGTATCATGTTGTAGATTTGATTGGGTTGCCAGTTTTCATGCAAGAATCTGGCGCACTTGTTGGTACTGTTGTGGATGTTATCTCTGCTGGTAATGATTTATTGGAAGTGCAATTGCATCAGGAGACACAAGGAGAGAAAAACCAAAAGACTGTTCTGATTCCGTTTGTAAAAGCAATTGTGCCTATTGTTGATTTAGAAACTAGTCGGATTGAAATGACTCCACCAGAAGGGCTATTAGAACTTTAATAACGTAAGCGTTCAGCTATTAGCACCTCAGCCATCAGCAATGAAAGCGTATTTTGCTCTCAGCTTCCTAATAACCAAGTTACGAGTCGTGGAGAGGGAAATACTATCAAGATGACAGTAAGGTTCAAAAACGGTTAAGTCAACTAGAGGCTTTGGCAAGCGAAACATCAGTTGTCGCGACCCCCAATTTGCCATATACAACATGACATCGAAGCATCTTTCCAATAGCTGCTTAGGATCGCCACGAAAGTCTCCATAATTATAGACAAACACTGCTCCGGTTGATGTTACTTGCACGCGACTGGAAAGACTTTCGATGTATGCTTTGTCTGAAGCCGTTAGCGATCGGTCTAATGCCAAAAACTCATAATACTGGTATTCGCTCACAATACCCTCCCAGAATTGTGGAGTTAAGCATAACAATCATAAAAATATTCACAGCCACTATGATATATTAAAATGGCACAGGTATCCCACTCACGACACACCCGCATTCTACCACCTTCCCTCATAGTGTTAGAAGAAAAAAATTACCGCCAAAAACAACGCGATACCCTAGTTAAGTGGTTTCGTTTCATTTTCGATCCATTGCTTCCGCAACTAATTGCGGCGCGTTACAACTGGCATTCCCATTCATGAATTAGCATAGCAAATTACACAAGAAATCGAGATATGTCCTGCGCGGTTATACTTACTGCTATTCGAGTAGAATATATGGCTGTTCGCGCTCATCTGACCAACCTGCGGGAAGAAATACATCCCAAAGGAACCGTTTATGAGCAAGGCGAGTTTGCTAGCAATGGTAAGGTTTGCCAAGTAGGGATTGTTGAGATTGGTGTGGAGAATTCCATTGCAGCAGTGGAGGCTGAACGAGCGATCGCTTACTTTAACCCCAACGTGATATTTTTTGTTGGGGTAGCAAGTGGTATCAAAGATGTTTCCTTAGGTGATGTCGTAGCCGCGACAAAAGTATATGGTTATGAATCAGGTCAGGCAAATGTAGCATTTGAGCCCAGACCAGATGTAAGTTTGACAACGTATAAACTCATACACCGATCCAGAGCAGAAGCCAGGAAAGAAGATTGGTTGCAAAGGCTCAAGCCTAACATCCCCACTCCAGTACCTAATGTATTAGTTGCACCAATTGCGGCTGTAGAAAAAGTCGTCGCCTCAAAATGCTCAAGTTTGTTGAGCTTTCTTCAGACAAATTATGGCGATGCAGTAGCGGTGGAAAGAGAGGGAAGAGGTTTACTGCAAGCGGCTAATGCAAATCACCAGGTGTCAGCATTAATTGTTCGAGGCATTTCTGACCTGATTGTCGGCAAAGCTGAAGCAGATGTGTCTTGTTTTAAGGAAATTGCTGCCCGTCATGCTAGTGCCTTTGCTTTCGAGATTTTGGCTAAACTAGATGTACAAACAAACATTACGTCTTCCCAACTAGCAGATACTCAACATAATTATGGAGGTACTCGGCAATTGAGTGATAATGAATTTGAAAAATATTTAGGAAATATTGAATCAGAAATAAAACAAGCGATACTAGAATTATACAAAACTCAATCAAGATTATTTTTAATTATTATTAGTGAAGCAGAGTTTCCTACAGAAGTTTTGACAGAAAGTCAACCCTTTAGGATAACTGTACAAGAATTCATGAATAAGTGCAAGGGAATGAGTCGATTCCAATTGAGTAAAATTTTTAGTGAATTATATAAAGATAGTTCAGGTAGTACAGTTTTATATAAAGCGGCTACAGCTTTAAAAAATAATGAACAGTGATTTTGAAAAATACTTAGGAAATATCAAAGCAGAAATAAAAGAAGCAATAATAGAATTGTATAAATTTCAGACACAATCATTTTTATTTCTTCTTGAAGAAGTTAGTTTTCCTATAGAAGAATTACGACAAAATCAAACTTTTAAAGTTACTGTTCAAGAATTTATAGATAAATGTCAAGGATTCAAAAAGAAGGATTTATATCAAGTTTTTAATGCATTATATAAAGAAAATCAAGGAATTCAAGCCTTTAAAAAAGCTGTAAATTTATTAAGCAGTGATATTTTGCCTGCTCCAAGTGCAGGGTTAGAAGAACCTTTTTCTATCACTGCTAAACCAGCATTTTACTTCACTCAAAATCAAATACCATATAAATGGTTATATGTAGATATAAATACGAAATTTGGATTAAATCGTGACAGTTTTATTGGTATCATTATTGGAGTAGAAAATGATGATGTATATAAAAATTTAATCTCCGTTGAGCAAGTCTTTTTTGATGCTAAAAATAATCAATTTTCCCTAAAACTACCTATTCGTTGGTGGATAAGAATTGCTATTAATTTGAATTCCAAGATACCTAAAAACCAGTCTCAGGTATGGGACGAAGCTTTAGTATTAGAATCAAACAATCAATTAGTAGAATATTTACAAGATGAAGGATTACCAGATGAAATTATTCCGGGGATTTTTATAGAGGTCAACTCTCAAGACTTAAATCTGACACTGATGGAGCATCTACAAAATTGGTGCAAAGCTTTAACCAACAAAATTTTCGATTCATCTACAGTTTCTATTGTTATTCATATTCAAAGTAATTTTACTAATCTTCAGCATCAGCAACAAATTGTTATAAATTTAGTTAATAAAATAGCTCAAAAATGCTCGCAAATTCCAATACAAACAGTAATTTTAAAGTCAGTATATATTAATCAATCGCAGCATCAAGGACTGAAAGAAAATATTAAAATCGGCATAATGAGCAATAATCAAAAAGAAAAAATGGAAGCGCTGATAGTGGCTTGCTCACAAATAGACATAATCATGTCAGATATCCTAATGGATAGTTGGGTTGAAGCTAGTACACTTCAAAGTGAGCACATACCAATAGGGAGAGAATTGGATGTATGTCCAGAAACAACCATTAATAATTTAACATGGGCAATTTTGCGGCAGTTCCCCAAGCGTCCAGAAAAAGTTAAAAATTTAATAGAAGGAAAGTTAAAGACAAGTTTACTAAGGTCATATTTATATATATGTGATTTTTGCTTAGGAAAAATAGAAGCAGAATCTTTTTTAGAACGTGCAAAAGATGAACAAATTGCACTTGCAGTTCGCGCCGGAATTGAGATTGAATTACCGCTACTGTTAGAAAATTTCAAAAATATAGGACTCGATAGACCAGTTATAGCTTGGGTACTGATGTCTGTCCCTCCTAGTTTAAAATATATCAGTGAATTATTAACTCTTAATAAAGAACAGCGTGCAGTTTTTGGGCTATGTACTCAGGAAGAAAAAGAGCAAATTCGTCGTGACAGTGAAATTCAAGAGCACATCCTTGCTTGTCAGCGTTATACTATATGAGTTATATAAACTACATTAGCTAAGTAGAGGCGCTGAAAATGCTTACTGACTGGTATTTTTGCTGCTGTATTAAAGCTAGTCCTACAAGTACAAAAACATTTTTGACGATTCTGGAAACACTAGAAAACACAGAAAGTGATGGACAAATTCTCTACTTAGCTTATGACGAGTTGCGACGCACAGATATTTGGATGCAGGTGTATGCGCTGCCGCAAGTATTAAAATCGCTCAAACGCATAGATTTACCACAAGCTATCGAAGAAGTTATAATTAAACCATATTTTTACGACTTAATTGAAAACTTACCGGAAGAACTTTACGAAAAGTACCAAAAGTTAATAAATGTGGTGTTAGATGGTGCTGAACTCAAATTCATTATCCAAGCTTTAATAGAAACTATACAAGCAACACCCAGAAAAAATAGCAGTGAAATCCGGACTCCATATCTAGATTTAAAAGAATTCCTGTTAGAAACTCTGATATTAGCTATCTTGGCGAATCAGTTAGAATATCATATCGATTTTGCAAATGCTTTGGAAGCAGAAATAGGCAATGATACTTCTGAGATTAAATCACTGCTTGAAGATAGTTTAGATTATAAATATGGACGTCTAGCCTTTCGGCTTGCAGTGCAAATTTATCAATTAACAGCACTTGAAGCTCCTGATGAGTTGCTGTCTCTAATCAAAGAGACTCCGTTTTCTGAGATCGAGTTAGAACCGGATCTGCTCCGAAGTTTTGCTTCAGTTTGGTCAAGAGAGATTTTAAGCGAACTTAACCAAGACAGTCAACAAGCAGTTCAGAAAATTATCAATGAATCTCTAGAACTAACTGAGCTACGTCGCCTGATAACAAAAAGGAAGCAAAAAAATACAAAAGACCCTGACTTGGAAGAATTTTATGTTCCTCTACGTCGGATTGGGATTGAGCCAAACCAGTATTTGGTTAAAAATTTGCCCATCATATATTGGCAAAGCATCCTATGGGAAGTGGCTTCACAACTTGATGCGATCGCTGTTGCTGAAGAGCTAGGAAAGTTTTGGCTACCTCCGCAAGAAGCGCCAGAAAATCTGGAAATTTGGCGTTCCTATAAAAATGTTGCTGAAGATTGGAAAGGACAACTCAAATTTTTGCTAAGTGTGCGGGGTGAAAGAGTATCGATTTCAGCCAATCAAGGATATGATTTACCTCTAGAAGATGAACATAAATGGCTGTTTGTTTCACCTTGGATTAGGATTAAACGAAGCGCACACAATAAGCGGCGCTATCCGACTGCTGAAAAATCCGAAAATCTGATTCGTTTGATTGTTGCTTTATATGTTTCAATCAGACTTTTGCAAACACCAGATAATCTTTACAGTCAGGAATTTAGTAAACTCATTGCTCATGCTTCAGATGTCATTGAGAAAACTTATAATAAATTTCTCAATACCTATAATTATGAAAGCAATGATTCTCAGGAAAATACATTGCTAACTCTGCCTTTAACCGGGCTAGTACTATTTGGCAAGCGACAGATTCAATTGGTGGGTACAGGACAATTAGAGTCCATATCTCCAGAAAGTTTTGTAGAAATTCTTCACGATCAGAATAATTCTGACGAAAGTCATATAGCTTCAGGTGATGAGAAAGAGTTTTTAGAATCAGTGTTCCCAGAAGTGTTAATGTCCTGGATTGCTGATGGTTACACGAGCGCAATTGGAAAAAAAGCTTCTGGACGCTGGCTCAATTTAATCTCAGAGGTTTACAGTTATCACAAGTATGGCAAACATGAATTTCCTGTCAATCAAAAGGCGGCTTTAGTCATGCGTTTTCTGCATCCTCAAGAGTTCAGAGATTACGCAAAATTTGACTGGCGAAAACAAACAAATAGTAGCTGGAATATTCATCACCGATCGCTTTTACTAACCGAGCCAAATTTGCCTCCAGAAGAATGGCACAAACCAGACTGGGATGAAAATAATCTCAACCTATCGAGTCTCTTTATCAGAGCAACAGAACGGTTTGTCTCACTTATCAACTCATCTAATGACTTGATTGTATCACCATTTCAGCAATGGCGTGGTGAATGGCAAGATTGTCTAAATCAGTTGAGTAAAACAGAAAATTTGGATCGATTTACTCGTCTGCGTCTAGTGGAACTACTAGCTCATCCCCATCTCGATCTTTCACCAGTTGAGCAAAAAACCATCGTCTATATGCTGCTAGAGTATGGCTGTACATACGACTTAAAGCAGATGATTCAATATGTTTATTTTACAGAAAACAGCGCTAGTTCTATCAAGCTAAAAACAGAACCTAGGGAATTACAGGAAACTTTACTTCTGGCAATGCACAAGTTTCTGGAACAACATTCTCTGAGTTTAAGACAGGGACAAAATACCAGAAGCGCTCAAGATCCAATCGCTACTCGCATTAATTTGCAAAAAGTTGAACTCTTTCAAGCGACATTGTCCAAAATCATTTATTATAGTTGGAAAGATAAAAACAAAAAATTGAGTCAAAAGTTGGCAATTATTCGCCAGCATTCCCTCAGCGAAAAATGTTTGAATACAAAGTTGAGAAAAAAAGAATTTGAGATCGAACTGCAGGGGACAAAGAAACAAATCATCCAATCTGATGAGAATAATCTAATTGGGGACTGGCTCATCAAAGCAGCAATTTACGACCCAAATAGATTTACAGCTACCCTCTTCTACGAAGATTTTGACCTAGCGGGAGCCGAAAATCTTTTTGAAGAATCTAAGTCTAAAGTTCAAAACATCCTAGAACGCAGCAGTAAGCCTTTCTGGGTGCTAGCTGTTCTGGTACAAGTAGAAGAGTTAGAAAACAACGAATATAGATATACATTTAATTGCGGCTTTCCCTTTTATATCATTCATCAAGATACGGAAAAGTGGGATTTAGAGCCTAGTGAATACCTAGCATTAAATATATGGAAACACCAAGAAAACCGTCAATGGTGCTTGTATACAGAAGAGAAAAAAAAGCCAATACGCCATTTAGCAACCCGATTGCAGGTGGGAGATATTCAGAAAAGAAAAATCAGCGACAGGTGGAAGAAATATTTAGATTTTAAAGATTATCTCTGGTATGCTGACGTTTCCCGTGATTTCCAGGAATTAGCAAAGGAAAAAACAAAACTCATTTTTGCTCAGTATACAGATAAAGGTCAATGGATACCTCTGGATCGCGATCTAAATGACCTAATTTTAACTGCTTTCACAGATGTCAATACCAGTAATGTTACTGTATTAACTTTTATTGAAGAAACTTTCGACTCATTTGGTGAAAAAGCTTGGCGTTTATTTCGACAACCAGGAGAAAACTATTTATTAACAAGGGATGCATTTGTTGCTGAAGATGCTCGGGCTATTGAGCAAGCGATCGGCGAATTAGATAATCCCCACAGTTTATTAATGGTTGTAGAGCCTGCGATCGCAGATGATGATATAGTACGTCTGGCACTGGTAAAAACCTCAATCAAAAATGCCGATCTAGAAAAGTTTTATCCTCAACTCAAATCGCCATTTGATGATCGCAATATTCAATGGCGACAGCTTTTCAGTGATAGTGATGAAAGCTATGTTGCACAAAAAGAGGGAACCCAATGGTATTACTACTTACGATCGGATTTTGCTCCCGGTTATCCTCGCAAAGTACGCGTGGAATGGGAAGAAGATTGGCGAGTCAGACAAATAGAGATAGCTGAATTTATTCCGATTCCAGGACAGTGGAATTGGCGGGAAGCTTTTGTACGGGTAGAACATATACAATACAACGAAATCAAATTGCCGCCAAGTAAACGGCAAGAATTTTTAAACAAATGGCTGTACATTCGACAGGGCGATCACCTAACTATTCAACAAGCAATTACTGCTCTCAGTAATGAAGACAATGGTTTTGTCATCTGTCTCACGGAGGATAATATCCGCATCCGGGTTGAAGCAGAATCTCTGACAATGCAAAAAATTTCACCGGAGCAGCGACCTAAAATTGAAGAACCAAGAATTGGAGAAATCTTCAGCATCAGATTCGATGAAAAACCCCTAGATATTCAAGATATCAATATTGATGACATTCCATCAGAAGTTAGGGCAAATAACTCTTGTAAAGGAATATTTATTCTTCTTCCCAAAAGAAATGAAGGAAGCTTATGTAAAATCCTCTGGAACACAGACACTCAACCAATTCCCCAAGAAATTACCATCAGTAACTTAGAGCAATTAAGTCCGAGGTTGGGTAGTCAAATTATTGGAGAACAAACAGCTAAAGGTTGGAAGTTCCTTATTCTCACACCACGTATCTCTGTAAGAGCGCTGTGGCAAAAAAAGGATTTAGCAACAAAAACACAAGAGCTATATTATCTTGGCATTCCTGATGGTGAAAACAAAGCGATCGCCGAATTAAAACCAGGAGAATTTGTATTTTTACAGCAAAGTTATAAACAAGTTAGTCATTTAGCAGTTGGTGATGGAATTAATTTCCGTGACGGATTGCAGCACAATTGTCATGTAAAAAATTCTTCTAAATTTCACAACCAAACTTGGACAGAAAGAAGAATGTTATATCGACGTGCTGTACTGCAAATTACAGACCAGCTTTTAATCGGGAATTGTAGTGCCAATACTCCCTACGGGAATTTAGTAATTAATCACGTCCAGTTATATCTTTATAGGAAACGTGATGGATTGTTTGAGTTACGCCGAGAATTTGAGCTACAAGAAGTAAAGCAAAGAAAACTGATATCAGCAAAACGTAGTACAGAAATTTCTCATGAAGTTGCATTACAAAAATGGGAAGAATATCTTCATAAGCCTCATGTCCTAGATGCCACTTTGCAAGCTAGCAATATAAAAGTAAAACTGGAAAATCTAAAAATCCCCACAGATTCAGAGAAAAAAAGTTGGACGGATGTAGTACTGCTTGCAGCAGATGAGGGAGTTTTTGTCTTGGAAGGTAGGTATACCCGTGATGCCAAAGTATGGTTAAGGTTCACAGAAAACAATGAAGAAATTACTGCATCTTTGCGTCGAGTTCCTCATTGCACTCCCTCAGAATTCCGCACAAAAATCTTGGGAGGTGTCAATTACGATGAAAGGTTCGAGTTAAAATCCCTGAAACTGTACTATGTCGGTGCAGAAGATAGCGACAGAATCTATTTCAATCGCTACAGTGAAACACACCATCGCTTTGAATTCGGATATGGAAAAACACTCCTAGTTCCAGAAAGTCAACTGCGATTTAACGGGAAAGAATTCAAAAGTACACAACTGTTAATCTGCCATGGTGACTTAATCACCCACCTGACTTTCCAACAAGAAGAAAATCAGGATGAAGATGCAACTGGATGTATTATTAATATTAACCGTGTAGATTTACAATTTTCCCAAGGACGAACGCTATTTTATCAACGGTCAGAATATAAAATTGTCCATTTATTGCATTTGAAAGTTTCAAGTGATCGCGTAACAATTGAATCTGTTGATGGATTTGATGAAACTAGTATCAAAAAACCAAATCGCAGTTTTGAGCGAGTTAGAGCCAAACTAAAATTTAAAAATAATGAAAGCGAAGCACAATTGTTAAGTCTTTTGCAACAGTCAGAGAACAAGTCAGAAGAAAAATATGTAATATTAGGGCGATTAGACGAGAAAAAATATAAAGAAAGTTGTGGCGAAGAAGTGTTATTTGAACCCGTTCGCTTGTCTTTTAGCACCTTGACTTCAGAAGAAAGCCCCCTAGAAAATCTCCAAGATAATGAGATGGTGTTTTTACAAGCAGGTGAAATTACACCCTTGCACAACGACATGGGTTTAAAACTCAGCCCACCACAAGAATTAAGCACCAACAATATTGGTGAAGATATGCAAGAATCAATATTGTTACTGCGGCGCGAGTTTTCCATTAGACAAGATTTATTGGCTCGTTGCTATAAAACAGAACTCAGAGAAAAATCATTTTTAGAAGATATTTTGCTAGTTCGTCTCAGCCGCGATCGCCGTGGTCGAGTTAATCCATCTCTAATGGTTAATCCTCCATCTCGCAAAGCCTCAGTACTAGCCCATGAAGTTAATTCCTCAGGTTTGGCATTGGCTTCTGTGGTGAAATTTTCTTCCCAAAAAGGTGTAAAAATTGAACTAAAACCAGGTATCTTTGTTTATCTTGAATCCGAGCAAATTCAATCATTTCCGGATGAGTTAACACCAGGAACAAGTGTTCGTATCGAAATTGATAACATCACAAGCGACAAAAAATCCTATCGGTTCCGCATCACCCGTGCAGCTTTTGGAGATTTCCGCTACGTCCCCAAAGATGACATTCGCCCCGTGGTGGTTTTGCCAAAAGATAAATTATTTAAAGACAAAAACGAAGATGCTTGGACAGAAGGTAAAGTATACGATAACCAATACTGGCAAGAGATTGGGGAGGGGTTTACGATTGGAAGTTTACCAAACATTGAAGCATCTCCAGCCAGTTACCATCCCCAAAGCAGTCATTCTTCTTGGCAAAAACCAGGGGCGATAAACTTCGTTAAGTTGATGCGGACACCCCATCCCAAAATCGCTTGTCTAGGTAATGATGGCAGGTGTGATTGCATTGCTCCCCTAACTAGTGACTTTGCTGTTGGTAGACTGGAAATTACCGAAGATAGCTTGTATGTCAAGTATGTACCTTTGCATCAAAATGTTAATTCTTCAGATTGTCGCAATTTATCCTGGCTAGAACTCTCATTTGCTGATTCCTCAGTACAAGAAATTATTCAAAGGTGTCAAAGGGAAACATGGCGTTACCACGATAAATCTACTAGAACTTGGTCTGGTAATGGATTTGACCGTGAGCCACTGGGCGACCATAGTGTGCAAAAAGGACCAGTGTTTTTTCAGAATTACTCAAATAGCTGGCGGCTGAGATATACACAAAGTGAGTTTCTGCGATTTGGTTTTCCAGTTGATGAACTCATTACTGCGTTAGGGAAAAAACCAAGAAAACGTGCCACTTATACTGTAGCGGGTACTTCAGACAAGGGCGGTTTGTGGATTGAACTAACACCAGGAAGGATTGTGGAGTTACCAGCCCAATTAGTTGTCTGGAGACAAGGAGTCACAGAAATATCGTTGGCAAATTTCCATTGGGATGGTTTTGCACCAGGCGATCTCGTGGAACTCCAGGTAGTTGTGACCGACCCTGTGAAAATTGAAAAAGTAGCACTCCTCAACTGGATTCCTGGACCACGTAAAGCTTTTGGTTTTCGCAGTTGCTTTTTACCAGTAGAAAGAGAGAAATGTAACGCTCAAACTGGAGCGATCGCTCTTGGTCGTGGTGAGTATACCCTAACACTTCCTCTTGCCGATTTTGACCCAAGGGAGATAGTCGAACTGACATCAGACAATCGTTTGTTACCTGTAAGTCAACCAAAATCAGGGGATGTCGTATTTTTAGGTCTTCATGCGGGCAATATAGTTGTATTGGGATGGGAAAATCTCCAACCTGTTGTCGATAAAAATGAAACTGCTGCTTGGCAAAACCATCAGTTGACTAGCGATTTAGTTCGTCAAGATGAACAAGGATTTTCCATTATTTGGAATCGTATGAGAGAATTGCTCGCATCTTTAGGGGGTGCATTACCAGTCACAGTTGAGAGCTTTTCCCCAACGACCAATCAATTATTCTTTTCTCTGCGGGATTTGCGATCTGCTACTTGGATCTCTCCCAATCGAATCAGTATGGCACGTGTTGTTGGTGTATTACCTGACAACTGCACTGTACTGCTAAGACGCGGTGGCGGGTTAATCAAAATGAGAATTGACCTACTTGTACCGGGTTTACCCGAATCACTGTTTGGTTATGTGGTAAAAGAACTGAAAAATCATCAGGTACTTATTGGAGTGCGTCGTACCAAGGACGAAAAAATTTTAGTGGGATGGAAGGATGAATCTGGAGATAAGATTTTAGTGCAACCCCTGTTCGCCGTCTCCGACGAGAATATTATCGAGCTGGATGAGCCGAAAATAGGTTTGATTTGTCGCTCTGTTGATGGAATGGCGCTCTACTGGCTACCTAGCACGCAAGTTGCATGGACAACAATAACTAAACCAGAACTTCAGAGTCTGTTCGTGTCAGGAAGAGGTGCTTTCAAGGTCAAGATTGCCAAGAACAATCGTTACGTTTCTATCATTGAACTACCAGAAGTAAGCAATCAATTCCGCAACCTTAAAATCGGTGAAGAATTGACTGTTAAGGTAATTAGTGAAAGCAACGATAAGTCTGTGGGACGATATTTGGTAGAATCATTTACTACCAAGGTAATTTTAGAGTGTGAAACCTACGATAATGAGAATTTAAACACTAACGACCAAAACAAAGAAATTCTGGTAGAGGTTGTGCGCCGCATTTCCGGTAAGCAAAAATCCCTGACAGTTGTTCCTAGTGGAAAAAAACGCCAAGCTTTAGACTTACCCCAGTGGATGACAAAGGCTTTCCCCAAACCGGGCGAATACAGTCAGGAGTTTGCTAACTTCCTTCAATTGCGTCAAGCACCAAGTCACAAGCCTGTTTCCCATGAAGCCAGCAATCTAGATAAACTTCTCTGCTACGCCTACTACGATGCATATGAAGCACCACAATCGCAACAAGACCGATATCCTCTCTTTCAAGCAGCAGTAGCAAAATCATGGGTTAAAAAAAATTACTCCGAACCAGAAATTAACCTGAGCTTTGGAATTATGGCTATCCAGCTGCTTTATAAGAATGGCAATAGAAACCAGAGCCAACAACTGGAGCATTTGCGATTGAGGAAGGCGACAGAAGTAGAAAAATTTACTGCTGAATGTCAAGAACTAGCTTTTGACATGACCCAAAACATCGGTCGGCGATCGCTCCGCAGTCTGCACGTAGAAGTACTCTACCAAAACTGGCTGAGTATGAAAGATAACCGGGAACGGACTGACGATCTGTGGCAAAGACTCCAGCAAATTGACCGATATCTAAGCGATCGCGAAAACTTAGAAAAAATAATTGGAGCCATTAGACAATTGTGTGATGCTGTCAAATTGAGAAATGAAAATTCAATCAAGGACATTCTTCCAATTGCTGATGGACTATCAGCTGCCTTAGGTGAAATATTAGTCTTTTCCACACTTGATGCTGATGCAGAAATTACCAAAGAACTGATTAATATTTACCACACCTTACCTCTGACTAGGTCATCCTTCAAACTACCACTACTGCCATCTCAGATCGACAAATTAAGTCACATACTGGAGCGGATTTCTGCTAATAAACTAGATATTACACTTTTAGAACCTTTAGAGGGTGCATATAAATCACCTTCCCATTTTTACGAACCAGTTGATTTATTTTATTTGCTGAAACATACTGAACTTCCCCAGCCCGATACAGGTATAGATGATGAAGAAACCAAGAAAATTTGGCAAAGAATAACCATTTTACGTGAATTTAGTGCATACTGCCAAGATATTCAACCCAAGCTACAGAATTTACAAAATATTTTGGAACAGTTACGTTTGCAACAATAGTAAAATTTATGGAACAAAATCAATTGGTATCTGTTGAACAAAATCTTGCAGAATTGCAAAACCGCCTGCCACAAGATATTGCAGTTATGGATGGTTTAGCACTAGCTCTGAAAAAAATTGAAAATCTGTTGCCGGAAAATCAAAAAGTGAAGGAAGACCTAACTGACCTCCAAAATAACTTGAAACATGAATTAAGTAATATAAGAAAAGAATTAGATAACAATTCTGAGAAAATACTGGCAGAAGCTCAAACAATACTGGCTCAAGGATTAGATGAACTAGAATCTAAGCTAGAAAGCGGATTTGACAACTTAAGAAGTCAGCAGCATCAAGCTGAAACAACAATTCAGAACGAATTATTTGCATTAAAAACTCAGTTAAATGATTGCCAAAAAGAGCAGCAACAACTTCATTCACAAGTGTTTTTATTGCAGAGTCAACTTCAAAATGTTATTTCTGAAGGCAAGCATTTGCAAGATTCTAATACTCAGTTAGAAGAAAAAGTTAACCAGCTACTAAGAGAATTTGCAGAAAGCAAAGAATTTAAAGAGACTAGCTTTAGTCATCAAGCTCGGGAAAAACTTGAACCACAAGTGCAGCCTACAACAAGAGAAAGTACACCGCAAAAGGAAACAAAATGCAGACACGAGGGAAATTTACCAGGAGTCTTGTTCTGTAAACACTGCGGTCAACCGATCAACATTCTCAAACAAATCCGTCAGTATCAAGTCTTGCAGATACTAGCAGAAGAAGAAAATCGCAATACCTATATAGCTTGTGAAAAAACGGATGATATGAGTAATCCCTATAGGATTTTAGCTCTACAAGAAATGAGTATTGATATTGCTCAAATTAACCAATGTAGAGAAATCTGTATGCAAATGGGTCATACTTTTAAGAGTCTACTCTATCAGGGTATTCCAAAGTTTTTTGACCTGTTTGTGGAGGGTAAGAATAAATACTTGGTTATGGAAAGACTCTTCGGTCAAAATTTAGAGCAACACATCTATCAACAAGAAGGAGTTTTATACCAACAGGTTATTAAATGGATGATTGAAGTATGTGAAACGTTGGACTATCTCCACAATCAACAACCTTCGATTATCCACGGTGATATTCAACCCCTTAATCTGCTAGTAAGGAAGCTGGATAATCGTATAGTTTTACAAAATTTTAGAGCGATAAAACAAATAGGTATGCCCGAAAGTACTTTCTTGAATTCAGGGATTTATACTGCCCCAGAGCAAAGAGATGGTCAACTACTGGTCCAATCTGATATCTACGCCATTGGTGTGACGCTGATTTTTATACTAACGAGGGAAAATCCAGAAAAGTTTTACCGTCAGGGAGACAGGGGTATCCAATTTGCTCTTGAAGGTGTTCACAATATCACACAGCAATTGCAGACAATTATTTTACAGGCAACCCAACTCCATCCTAGCGATCGATACCAAACAGCAAAAGAACTTGCTCAATCTTTAAATATATGTTTTTCAAATACCTAAGTGGCTATCTCCTCCTGCTGACGTTTCCTACCATCGCGCCTTAGCAAAAACTTTGTTCCACCTATCACCAACGCTGAAAATTAAGCACCTAACGTATAGTTATGACAGCGGTTACTCTCAACCTAGTAGAGTATTAGATTAGACAAAAATGAAGAGATGGTGAACTTTGTGTTAAACTTCTGTTAAGAACAGCTAATGCAGTTTAAAGGTTGTGCATTGAATTCGGGTAAAGTATATGTAAAATTAAGGTGTCATAGTAATACATCACGCAAGCATCTCACTTATGAGACTACTAAACTATCGGTAATTCTTCAGATATTATGCAGCCAGTCATAATCTTTTTTCATTAAATCCTCAAATTAAATTTTTGTACAGCAATCATGATGCAGATTCAGATCGTTTTACCAGACGATATAGCTCATTCTTTAGAAATGAAATGGGGTAACTTAGAACTTAAGTTTCTAGAAATGCTGGTGCTAGAAGCTTATCTTGAAGGTTCAATTGGCGTGGGTAAGGTGCGGGAGTTGTTAGGATTTTCTACACGCTTAGAAGTAGATGCATTTCTGAAAGCAAAAGGTGTGGATTTACAGTACGATGAACATGATTTTGAAGGCGATCGCCAAACCCACAAGCAACTGCGACGAGAAGGTAAGTTGAACGGGTCATCTAAATAAAAAAATATTTAATCACCAATGAGTATGACAGCAGTTATTCTTAATCTTAATAATATCATCAAACTCACCGAATGCCAATTTTATCAACTTTGCCGACAAAATCCTGATGTCAAATTTGAACGCAATGTTAAAGGAGAATTAATTATAATGCCACCTACGGGAGGAGGAACAGGAAAATGTAATTTTGAACTTTCTGTTGAGTTTGGTATTTGGAATCGCCAAAATAAACTAGGTGTTTGTTTTGATTCTTCTACCTGTTTTAAACTTCCCAATGGTGCAGACCGTTCTCCTGATGTTGCTTGGATAAAAAAAGAAAGGTGGGATGCACTTACACCTGAACAACAGGAGAAATTTCCACCGCTTGCACCAGATTTTGTTTTAGAGTTAATGTCTCCAACCGATACTCTCAAGGAGACTCAATCTAAAATGACAGAATATATCTCTAATGGAGTTCGATTAGGTTGGTTAATCAATAGAAGAAATCGCACAGTAGAAATTTATCGACCAGGACAAGAGGTAGAAGTGTTAGAGTCTCCCACCCAGTTATCAGGAGAAGATGTTTTACCAGGTTTTGTTTTAGATTTACAAATGATTTGGGATTAATTGAAATGATTGCGATCGCACTCCTGATACCAATTCTTTATAAGATGGCAAGTTATCCGATCACCAACGTATAGTTATGACAGCAGTTATTCTTAACCTTGATAATATCATCAAACTCACCGATAACCAATTTTATCAACTTTGCCGACAAAATCCTGATATCAAATTTGAACGCAATGTTAAAGGAGAATTAATCATAATGCCACCCACAGGCGGAGGAACAGGAAAACGTAACGCTTCAATAATAGCAGATTTTGTTGTTTGGAACCGACAAACCAAACTGGGTGAAGTCTTTGATTCTTCTACCTGTTTTAAACTTCCCAATGGTGCAGACCGTTCTCCTGATGTTGCTTGGATAAAAAAAGAAAGGTGGGATGCACTTACACCTGAACAACAGGAGAAATTTCCACCGCTTGCACCAGATTTTGTTTTAGAGTTAATGTCTCCAACCGATACTCTCAAGGAGACTCAATCTAAAATGACAGAATATATCTCTAATGGAGTTCGATTAGGTTGGTTAATCAATAGAAGAAATCGCACAGTAGAAATTTATCGACCAGGACAAGAGGTAGAAGTGTTAGAGTCTCCCACCCAGTTATCAGGAGAAGATGTTTTACCAGGTTTTGTTTTAGATTTACAAATGATTTGGGATTAATTGAAATGATTGCGATCGCGCTGCTTATTAGCTATCCACTTGAGTGGTATCACCCCTTGCGGACTCTCCCTACTACCGCGCCTTAGCAAAAACATTTGTGAAATTTATTAACAGCGCTGAAAATTAAGCAACCAACCTATAGTTATGACAGTAGTTACTCTTAAGCTTGATAATATCATCAAACTCACTGATGACCAATTTTATCAACTTTGCCGACAAAATCCCGATGTCAAATTTGAACGCAATGCTAAAGGAGAATTAATTATAATGCCACCTACGGGCGGAGGAACAGGAAAACGTAATGCTAAACTTACAACTCGCTTTACCTTGTGGAGTGAGCAAACTAATCTTGGTGAAGTCTTTGATTCTTCAACGTGCTTTAAACTTCCCAATGGTGCAGACCGTTCTCCTGATGTTGCTTGGATAACAAAAGAAAGATGGGACGCACTTACACCTGAACAACAGGAGAAATTTCCGCCGCTTGCACCAGATTTTGTTTTAGAATTAATGTCTCCAACCGATACTCTTAAGGAGACTCAATCTAAAATGACAGAATATATCTCTAATGGCGTTCGACTGGGTTGGTTAATTAATAGAAAAAATCGCACAGTAGAAATTTACCGACCAGGACAAGAGGTAGAAGTGTTAGAGTCTCCCACCCAGTTATTAGGAGAAGATGTTTTACCAGGGTTTGTTTTAGATTTACAAATGATTTGGGATTAACATTCTTCTTGATAAACTCCTTGTGGAGGAAAAATTTTGGTATCACCGAAAGATTTACCGTCGCGCCCCGATATCTTTCCATTTCAGTCGTTAGAAACAGAGCTACGACACAAACACACGCAAAGGCGCAAAGAGAATTTTGGCGTCTTAGCACCTTTGCGTGAAATTTTATACTGTTAATTAGCGGAGGAAATTTCGTGGAGTGCTGTGAGCAAACAATTTATCTCATCAGCCGTGTTGTAATGGACAAGCCCAATCCTTAATAATCCACCGCTTGATTCAACTCCCAATCTTTCGGTGAGACCGAGTGCGTAGAAGTTACCATTCCAAGTGAAGATACTGCGATCGCCTAAAGCCTTAGCCACATCTTGGGGTGAAAGTCCATTCAGACGGATTCCTACAGTTGGTGTCCGCCAGTCAAACCGATTTGGGTCGGTGATACCATAGAGAGTTAGACCGGGAATCTGCAATAATCCTGTGACTAACTTATGACACAAGTCTTTTTCGTATTGCTTAATCCCAAGCATTGCTGCGACTATGGCTTCCCGACGATTCCCAACACCTGGTAGGATGAGTTGACCCAATTCAGCGAGATAGTTGATGGCTGCTACCATCCCTGCTAATCCCTCATGGTTTTGGGTTCCAGTTTCCCAACAGGATGGGACTTCTTCTGGAGCGGGCTTCACTTTGTATGGGTGTAACCGAGCCAAATGCTCTCGCTTTGCGTATATGACACCGACATGGGGACCAAAGAATTTATAAGCAGAACAAGTGAGAAAGTCGCAGTCGATCGCACGCACGTCTATGGGCGCATGAGGTGCATAATGAACAGCATCAACAAACACCATTGCTCCCACCGTATGCGCTAGTTCCACCACTTTTGCAACATCGTTGATTGTCCCAACAACGTTAGAAGCGTACCCCACCGCTACCAACCGCGTTCGCTCATTTATCTGCTGTTCTAGTTGACTCATGTCTAATGTACAGTCTTCTACATTGATATCGACCTCGCGAATCACAACACCTTTTTCCGAAAGGGCGTACCACGGGGAAACATTAGCAGAATGGTCAAGCTTGGTAACAACGATTTCATCCCCTGGTTGTAATTCTTTACCAATAGCTCGACTCATTGCAAAAGTCAGGGTGGTCATGTTAGCACCAAAGACGACTTCAAAAGAATCACACCCCAAGAAATCAGCTACAGCCATACGAGCTGAATTTATCAACTCATCTGTCTTCTGACTGGTGACAAAACAACCATGAGCATTAGCATTTGACCTTACCAAGTAGTCAGCGATCGCATCTATCACTGACTGTGTCACCTGAGTTCCACCCGGTCCATCAAAGAAAACCACAGGTTGACCATTCATTTCCTGCGATAGTGCTGGAAAGCGATCGCGTATCCACCCTAAATTCAGGTCAACCATAAAAAACCCCTTTATTTTTGACACATTTTAAACGTTAGTTTTTCCCCACACCCTTACACCCCTACACCCTTACACCCCTACCTTTTAGGACTCAACCCCGGACAAGTTAACACAAACACATCCCTCACCCCTTCCTGCTCAGAAATTGCACTAATAGTAGAAGTGAAATGGAAAAACTCGCGATCGCTAAAGACTAATATTTCCCCTGGATTAAGAACTTTCCTGAAAATAGGGCGCTCTTTCTTAGACTTATAGAGATGAGTTTCTGCGCCTTCAATCCTTTCTCTATTCACAGAGAATATTCCAATCAAATCTACCCCATCTCTGTGAATTCCTTCTGGAGCAGGTTTACCTGTTTTCCCACGAGAAGCCGTAGTTCTAATCTGATGAACAGCCACTTCATCATGGGGAGAGCAAAGTTTGCAAAACTCAAAAAACTCCAACACCATTCTTTGAAAATCCTCAAGCTTTATCAAATCATCATCTAGTTCTGCAAACTCTCTCATCACATCACCCAGTAAAGGATTGTATTCTTTAGATTGAAACAACCCTCTATGGGGTAGCTTGACTATATTCTCTTCAGAAATTTTAAAGTGAGATAAGCGACGAAAACGGTACTTATCTTTTATGTAAGGGTCTAGCGGAAGGTCGTTAAAAAAGGGCTTGAGCTTCTCTACATCTATCGATGAGATGATTTCTACCAAATAGCTAGTACTGCAATTAAAATCTTGTTTGCTTAATTCCAACATATGACAATCCTCCTTGGCTTAACCCAATCTAGCCAAGTTAGCATTTTTCACAAATGGGTTGGCTATATGGTCAAACCTGGTATCAAAAATTTCAGTTACAATTTATACTCTTTTGCTACTCGTAAAAATTTTGTGTAGCACAAATAATTTGAGCTATACTTAGATTGACAGAGCAGCTCTACAGTTCAAACTGTCAGATTAATTTTAAAAAAGTTAGAGTTTGTTAACTTTTTAATCTCAAGAAGTTTGAGGTTTTTATCGCTTGCTTCCTTATAAACAGAGCTTTTATTTGAGCTAAGAGCACTTCAGCGGTTAGTTCTTAGCTGATAGCTGATAGCTGACTGCTCATGGCTGAGTGTTGACAATTTGTTTTTTCTTTGTTTCGGTGCTTTTGTTTTATACCTATATTATTTATTATAGACAGGTAAAAAATGATATGCAATATTGGATTGAATATTATATATTAAGCAATACGGTTGGCTAGTGCTCTAGCCAAATAGCTTCTCGTTCTGTTTCGATTCCCTCAAGCAAATCATCTAGGGTTACGCTTTCATCTTCCCTAAGCACTGTGATTTGATCTGCTAATTGAGGAACTTGAGGTTTTTTAGAAGTAAGCAATACAGTCTCACCGATTTGTAGGAGCGTCAGCATATCGCCTTCTGTCACATTGAGGTATTGCTGTACCACCTGTGGGACAGTAATTTGTCCTTCCTTCTCAAGACGAATGGGGAATTCTTTTATCTCAACACTGCTATTTTTTGAAACAGATGTCATAAGTCTAGCCTGATTACTAATCGTAACTTACTATCTATATCTTATTGAACTCACCGCTGCGCTACCACCAGTCTCCCAAGCGTGGAAAACCCTCCTGCTCCCCACATCCCTGTTCTCATCCCCGAATCAAATCCTGGAACTGCTTATCGCTGGCGATATCATCAAAATCGATATCGGTTGCGACTTGTTCTTTAAAATTTGGATTGAGATGAATCGCTTTTTCCAAGTTCTCTAGGGATGGTTCAACAAGCCGTTGTAGTGCATAACAAGCTGCTCTGTTATAATAGGCGTTGGCGTAGTCTGGTTTAATTTCCAGGGCTTTGTCGAAACTTTCTAGTGCTTCGTTATCTCGTCCTAGCATGACTAGGGAGTAACCTCGGTTATTCCACGCTTTGTGGGAGTCGGGCTTGAGTTGAATGGCTTTGTCGAAAGAATCTATTGCTTCTTCGTCTCTTTCCATTTCTTGTAAAGCAAGACCCCGGTTTAACCAAGCGACTGCGTCATCGGGTTTGATTTTCGTGGCTTTCTTAAAAGCAATTAAGGCTTCTTTGTGTCGTCGCATCAATCCCAGCGCTACACCTAAGTCAACCCATGCTTGGTGATAATCGGGTTTGAGTTTGATGGCTTTTTCGTAGGATGCGATCGCATCTTTGTACTGTCTTAATCTCGCCAAAGCCATTCCTCGGTTCAACCAAGCAAAGGAGTTCTCCGGTTGGTTTTCAACGGCTTGATTGTAAGCAGCAACTGCTTCTTCATAGCGTTTTGCTTTGAAAAGAGCTTCACCCTGTTGGAGATATTCCTCAGTTTTGGATTCTGCTGGAGTGTCAGTTGGTATTGTGGCGATTTCACCTGAAGTCTCAGCCACAGGTTCTGAAACAACTTCATTGGAAGTCTCCGTGTTTGGTTCTACAATCACTTCGTCACGAACCGGGCTATTCGCTTCCTGTGGTTGTTGCGGTATGATGACCTGTATACTGTCCGTTACTGGTAAGGTAACAGATTCGGGGATGGGTTGAGGTGTCACTTCTGAGAGTTGTCCGAGAAGTTGATTTTTCCTTTCTTGAGCATCCCTTTGTAACTCGGAAATTTGAGAGACGAATTCTGACTGTAATTTTTCTAGCTTCTCAAGAGTGAGTAGCTTTTGTTGTTGGGCGCTTAATTGTAGTTCGGAGAATTGAGATGTGAATTCATCTCCCGATTTTTCTAAATTCTCTAAGATAACTTCTTGTCGCCGTTGAGCATCTACCCGTAATTTAGAGAGTTGGGAAGCAAATTCCGATCGCAATTGCTTTAACCCTTCCGTAATTTTCCGTTTCTGCTGTTCGATATCAGATTGAAATCCCGATACTTGAGATTGTAGTTGATTTTCGAGCTTGACTAAATTTTCATTCGTCAGATATTTTTGTTCTTGAGCACCTACTTGTAAGTCTGAAAGTTGATTTGCAAATTCCGCCTGGAGTTTCTCCAAGCTTTCGAGTACTTTATTCTTTGTCTGTTCTGCATCTGTTTGTAGTTGCGAGATTCGAGATGCAAACTCTGATTGAGATTCGGTCAAATCTTCAAGAGCGACATCTCTTTGTTGTTGTAAACCTGATTGTAAATGGGATAGTTGGGAGGCGAATTGCGATCGCAGTTTCTCCAAATTTTCAATAACTTGATTTTTTTGCTGTTCGACATCAGACTGCAATTGTGAGAGACGAGATGTAAACTCGGACTGAGATTCCATCACGTCTTCAATAGCAACATCCCTTTGTTGGTTTAATCCTAGTTGTAAGCGTTCAATTTGAGTTGCGAATTCTACCTGTAGTTGCTCTAACTTTTGAATAACTAGGTTTCTGTGCTGTTCTGCGTCCGAGTGTACACCTGATATTTGCGATGTCAACTTTGTTTGAGTTCTATGGATATCTTCGAGGGCGACATCTTTTTGCTGTTGAACATCTGATTGTAAATGAGAGAGTTGCTCTGCGAATTCCGTTTGTAATCCCTTCAGATTCTCAATAATTTGATTCTTATACTCTTCTGTCTCCGATTGCAACCCTGATAGTTGAGACAACAACTCTGTCCGAGATTTTTGAATATCTGCCAGGTTAACATCTTTTTGCTGTTGAAGCTCTAACTGTAGCTGAGAGAGTTGTTCTGTAAATTTCGTCTGCAATCTTGTCAAGTTCTCAACAACTTGATGCTTTTGCTGTTCGGCGTCTAACTGAAAATTTGAGAGTTGGGATGTCAACTCTGTCCGAGATTTTTGGATATCTTCGAGGGCGACATCTCTTTCTTCTTGAACTCCCAATCTGAGTTGAGAAACTTGAGCAGCAAATTCCATCTGCAATTCCTTCAAATTATCAAGAATCGAGTTCTTCTGCTGTTCTGCATCCGATTGCAATCCATATATTTGAGATGCAAATTCAGAATTAGATTTTTCTATATTTTCAAGAGCTATATTTCTTTCTTGTTGTATCCCCGATTGGAATTCAGACAGTTGATATGCTAGGTTCGCTTCCAGTTTTTCTAAATTTCCAAGAGTTTGATTTTTTTGAGTTTGAGCTTCCAGTTCAAATTCCGATATATGTGTTGTAAACTGTGATTCTAAAGTTTTTATCTCTTGCTGAGATTTTTGCAGTAATTTTTCTAACTGTGCTACTGTTTCTCTCTTTGATTGAGATATCTCTGATGGAACTCTAGATAAATTTTCTTGTTCTAATTTAATTTTGTGTTGTAGTGTTTCTGCTTCCTGTTCTAATTCATAGGAAACATTTTTAATCTCTTGTATTAGCTTTTGTGCTTCTTGCTTGACAGTGGTGAGTCTATTTTCTAAATCTTCTAGCCCTTGTAGTCGTTCCAGTGCTTTATCAATAATTCCACGGATAACAGCCCGTCGCAAAAGCAATAATGCTGCGATGACAGTGACTGGAATGAGTGTCAGCATTGCTAACCAGACATTAAGCAGGATTGTAGAACGAAGAAAAGAGCGTTCTTCTGCTGAGAGCTGTCCCGGTTCTTCCAAGTTTTGGCTAATTAACGGGGGCGTCGTCTGTGGAGATGAGGAGGGGGCTTTCTGAGCGCTGGCGACACCAACGGACACAAGCACAGGTGAAAAGACAATAGCGCTTCTCAACAGTATGGCGAAAATGACTGAATTTTTGCTTTTCATAAAAACAATCTCTATCCGTTGGTCAAGTTGTCAAGCTGCAGGCTTATCTCCAATTTAACAATCTTGATTGTACGGTTGAGAGACGTTTTTTGACAAAATCTTTGTGATGTTTTCACCCCCACTGGAGTGTTAACTTTTGTATCTATATAGTGATAAGTTCTTGGGAGTAGGGGTAATACGGTTCGGTTACGGTTTATTCATGCTACCAGAAACCCGGTTTCTTTGAGAAACTGGGTTTCTATTCCGGCTGATCCGAACTGTATTGGGAGCAGGGGGTACGTAATAATGGTGTTATGAGGAAGAACGGAAACGTCTCTTGTGTTGTCTAGACCGCGCCGCTGCTTTAGCTTTACGTTTATGTTTCTCTAAAGGTGTTTCAAAATGACGATTTTTCTTCAAATCTGGAAGAATACCCGCCTTGGAAACCTGTCGCTTAAAACGGCGTAAGGCTGACTCAATTCCTTCGTTTTCTCCGACTATGATTTGGGTCATTCTTTCTCCTATTTTATGCTAAACATCTTGAGCTATCCAGTTCTCTGGAGAGCAAAAAGGGCAGACTATAAGGCTTTGAGTCTGCCCATGAGACTTTAGAGTTAGATCGGCTTATCTAAGACTTTAGTAGCGTCGGGAGTATCCGCCGCCACCATTATTTCCCCTTCTCCCGCCGCCAAACGAACCCCTATCTTCTCTGGGTTTGGCTTTGTTGACTTTGAGGTTACGCCCCATCCACTCAGCACCGTCAAGAGCTGCGATCGCAGCTGCTTCTTCTGCATCGGTTCCCATTTCTACAAAGGCAAAACCCCGGACGCGACCTGTCTCCCGATCTGTGGGGACTTGAACGCTCTTAACGGTTCCATACTCCGCAAACACCTCCATGAGGTCGTTATCTCGAACCTCATAAGATAAATTACCAACATAAATCGACATTATAGTATCTCCAGAACCACGTGGTGTAGAGAGTTAGATTCGGAGATAAGCTTGCAAATAAATAAAAACAAACTGCATAACCGAATATAATCTAATATAGTTAGTATACCATAGGTCAGGTAGTTGGTTTGTCAAAATTTGTAGAGATTTCTGAAAAGGTCCACAAGCAAAACCCTTAAATCACTCATACACAAGCAGCTCAGTCACTGAGCGTCTTGGTGTCGGATTTATCTCCGTTCCAAAACCTAAACGTAGCAGTATCTGAGGATACCCCGGTGTTTTTATGATAGTTTGTAGCTGAGAACGCAATTCTGCCACTTGTATGGGTTGATTTAAAAATGATGCAGAAACGCCCACTGCTTGTCCGAGCAGCAGAACTCTTTCTAAAGCCTGTCCAGCACTTAACCAGCTTGCAAAGGTGTCGAACTGTGTCCCAAGAACAGCAAGAACGGGCGCTCCAATAGCCAATTCACGGTTTTGGGCGGCTTTTCCAGTTCCTGTATCAAAGGTACGGCTGGTATGGTCAGCTATAATCGGGTTAGAAACATTCAGCAATTGACTGACGTCAGCAGCGTATGCAGGCATTCCATCGTGAGTGATTTTACGAGTATTATGTATCCAAGCTGCCAATTCTCGACGAAAATGTGGATTTGTCATTTGTATACGATCGCCCTCTGCAATTAAATCCGCCACGGCGTTGCGATCGTCTTCCTCACTAAGGATATGAAACCACGCATCTTCTTGAGCCACTGACTGTTCCATAATAGAAAGCAGAGCTTCTGGAATCTCTCGATGTTGGAAAGGTAATCGGTTAGTGCGCCGTCTAGTAATTGTCGCAAACAGGAGATATTCTTCTTCCGTTTCCTTTCTAGGATTACCCAACCAGACATGAGCTATCAAGTCTGGGTCGTCTGGGTTGGGAAAAATTTTCACGGCATCAGCCCAACCAAAATGTCTGATGGCTATCCTTAAATTATAGAGTGCTGCACCACAACTAATCGTTAACTCCCGGTCATAAGGGTCAATCACAGGTACCGCACGGGTTCTATCAGCATAAAGTTCAATAGTTTCGTGTACGATTTTAAACAGCCAAGGTTGAGAGTTATATCCGGAAGGAGCGAGGACAGCATAATTTAATAAAAACTCTAGCTGCTCGGAAGGGCTCCCTCTTTTGGGAAAGTTTGTTTCTGATATCTTCCAAGGGTCTAAGAAATCTGATTTTAAAGTCTTTGACATGACTTATCTATAATTATATAAATCAATAAATTGTCACGAAATCAAAATATCTTTATCTAGAGAATTTTACAACTGATTGCAAAGTGATTTTAATGTGATTGTCATGTGGAGACTTGCTCATTTTTGTATGATAATTAAGACCAGGGAGCGTACTACAACACTGAGAAAAATAAGACTTTTGTAGGATGTGAAGAGCGTAACGCACCAAAAGCAAGCTGTCTCGGTAGTAAGCGTTGAGCTATTAGCCGTCAGCAGTCAGCTTGGAAACACATTTCGGGCGTTTTCTCTTGCGTTTTTAATCAGCTAATTAAACACCCCACTAAGCTCATGAAAGCTGACGGCTGATAGCTGACGGCTGAACGCTTACTCTCGGTGCGTTAGCGACAAGAGCGTGATCGCGCCCTCTATACACCTACTTTAACCGAAGTGTATTGCCTATTAAGTTATCGATCTAGATATCTTGAGTCTTTTCCAGTGTAGACGACACAACCGGGAAGGTTTTAGCAGTGCTGTCTTCACAGTGTTCGTCAAATGTGGTAACGGATACCAAAGAGTTGTGAGCGAAGCTTCCCTTTCGGTAGTTCGCACCCTGGATGTTCTGTCCGTACATTGGTTTAGTCCTTTAGATAAAGGGTGATTCAGCTTTTTTGCCATTGGGGACAATGCCTGTCTTCTTGCCATAAACCAGATTTGGAGTAAGAGTCAGCACAGACTGGATAAACACGGCGTTTCGGTAAAGCTTGAGAATTATTACCTCATATAAGCAGTTTAGTTTCTTTAGAAGAAGTTACAAACATTAATTTCCAGGATTTTGTTGTTGCAAAAGTTACAAACTAGCAACGCAGAAACCCCTTTCATGCTTTTCTCACCCGACAAGCAAAGCATTTATAAGCTTGTTGTCCGAAAAAAGTGTCGTAAAATTGGTCATCAAGCAACACGTTGATAGGTTCGTAGTAGGGAGCTGCACCAATAGCAGTTCCTTTCAAAAATCCCCGACGCGAAAATCCTCTCCACACCCCTTTTTTGTTATCGGACTTTGACATGGTGATTTCTGGTTTCTACACAGTTAGCCGTCAGATGTCAAGACTACAGGGGAAGCGCGAAAATCAAAAACCCGGTAACTTTTCCGAAACCGGGTTTCTAGAGCGCCAGTACAGAAATCCTAAAAACCCGGTTTCTTCGCGGATGATAAACGAAAAATTAGTCTTTAAGGGCGATAGAAACCGGGTTTTTTAGCCCCACGAGTGAATACTGTACCGATGCTCTAGCATCTCAACTCCCGTATCCCTTGCAGTATAGAGTCCGATGTTACCGCAATAGCTCCAGTTTGTTGCAGATGGCTAACAATAATTAGCAATAAGGGTCTGAAGTCTGGAGTCTGGGGAAAATATTTTTCTTGGATTTTTTCTACACCTTCATCAAAAGTGCATAAGTTATTTTTCCATGTATCTATTACAGATTGGAAGGAGGGCGAATCAAGTTTCACCTCCAAGACCAATGATTTTTTAACGAGAAAAAGGATTGTCAATTATGACTACATACAATGCTGAGTACTATCAACACGCTTGTGAATTCACCGTTCCTATCAAGTTGAATATCCCTGTTGAAATTGAACCAACATTGTTCATTAAAGCGCCTCAACCTGTTCAAGCAAGATTACCAGTTGCTTTGGAACCAGAAATTGAAGTCAAGCCAGAAGTATCTGCAAGACCTCCTGTTTGTCTCCCCCAAAATGGCTATAGCAAACACTACTCTTCCGCCGCATAGATGGCGTAACAAATATAATCTATCCTCAACTTTCAATCCAAAATAGGAGAAAATAAAAACCATGTCTACCTACAATCAAGAGTCCTACCATAACGCTTGCGAATTCACTGTTCCTATCAAATTAAATATACCTGTCGAAATTGAACC
This sequence comes from Scytonema sp. PMC 1070.18, assembly GCA_035967975.1. Lineage (GTDB taxonomy): Bacteria > Cyanobacteriota > Cyanobacteriia > Cyanobacteriales > Nostocaceae > Scytonema. The sequence continues at coordinate 5,124 of JAWQFQ010000039.1, read as the reverse complement.
AACATTGTTCATTAAGACACCTCAACCTGTTCAAGCAAGATTACCAGTTGCTCTGGAACCAGAAATTGAAGTCAAGCCAGAAGTGTCTGCAAGACCTCCTGTTTGTCTGACTTCCAACGGTTACAACAAACAGTATGGTACTGCTAATTCTAAAGAAATGGTTCCACAAGCCTAATATCTCTCAATCTGCAATTGAAATCAGGAGTAAAAATCATGTCTACCTACAATCCCGAATATCAAGATGCTTGCGAATTTACTATTCCCATCAAATTAAATATTCCGGTTGAAATCGAACCAACATTGTTGATTAAAACACCCAACTCTGTTCGAGAAAGATTATGCGTCTATCTAGAACCTGATGTTTATCTCAAGCCTGAGGTATCTGCAAGACCACCTGTTTGTCTTCCCCCTTCTAATTATCAGCCACAACTACCAGGTAAAGATGAAGAACAGTCAAAATCATACTAGATAATTTCTTTTCAATCGTTGTTTCCTAGTTGTGATTTATGCTTTTTGACCACTCTATTATGGGTGGTCACCTCTCTCATGATTAACTTCTTGTCTGAATGTTTTTAGTTTCAAAACCTCTGGAGTTTATTAAAAATTATGCCTGTATCTCCTGAGCAACAATCTTCTTTCAAAGGACGCAAAATTAATATCTCTATGATGTTAAAAGTTCCTATTGACCTTGAGGTAGAAGTTTTTGAAAAGCTGCCTAGTAGCTGCAATATTATTGAAAATCAAGAGTTTTTAAACCAGATAAAAGATTCTGTGTCTAAAGTTGTGATTGATGAGGTCAGTCAAGGTCATTTTTACGAAGAGTCTGGAATTACATCTAGTGAGGTAACTGATTCATTTGAGCAAGATTCTCAACTTTCCACCTCTCCCCAAATTCAGCCTGAAGAAGTCATACTAGAAAAATGCGATCGCCTACAGCAGGGCTTCACTCCGACACGCTACGCTAACGCCCATCCCATAAACCCTCCCCTATCAGAAGAAAACTTTGTAGCTATTGAAGTATACACACCACCTCTAAAGAAAAAAGCAATAGGACGGGTCACGGAAACACTTAACGATGGTCTCACTCTTGTTGTTAATACAATGGGAGCAATCTTGTTTCTTGGTAAGCTTGCTAATTACAGTTGGGAGTAAGCCGAGAAGCTTAACCTCAGTAATTCTGTCCTTCTGTGTATGTCTAAAAAAATACACAGAACATTTTCAGGAGAGTCGCGTCTATAACTCCTGATACATTAATGGTAAAGGCGAAATCGCAGTCCATCAAACGGACACCCTCGTTTATTCCTCTCAAAGAGGTTTTTAATACGTGGGATATTTCGACTACCTATTCGTGTATGATCGAACATCTAGCAAACCTGCACTAGCAGGTTTTGTCTATTCTAACTGCAAAGATAGCTTCGCTAGGAAATATGGGCAAACTTCTCTAGTACCCTGTCGAGTTTAATTTGAGGAGGACTTTTAAGTTTGTGGTTGCGATGCATGCGCTCTTCGCGCTACTACGAACGAATTCCTTAAAAGAAGATTGACATTGTATTAGGAAGGAGCCTAATGGAGTTGAACAGAATCTTAATGAACATGACGCGCAAACACGTATCGCTAATTAGTCTGGCTCTTATCTCAACTTTTCTGACACCATACTCGGTCATCGCCGCACCTCCTAGAAATCCAGACAAAACAGTCAACTGTGATGTCCTTGTTGTCGGTGGCGGGCTTTCTGGTGTCGCTACTGCTTATGAGGCTTTACTCGCAGGGCGAACGGTTTGCTTGACTGAAATTACAGATTGGTTGGGAGGACAAATCTCTTCTCAAGGAACTTCTGCACTGGATGAACGTCCTACCCAGCGCAGCAAGTTATTCTACTCTCGCGGGTATTTGGAATTACGCGATCGCATTCCGCGCAAATATAACGGGGATATGAATCCTGGTGATTGTTGGGTGAGTGACTCTTGCTTTCTTCCCAAAGATGGTCATGAAATCTTGACATCTATGCTCCAAGATGCTGCAAAAAAAGGAAAGGGAAAATTGCAATGGTTTCCTAGCACGGTCATTAAGGAATTGGATAAGAGTGCTGATGGGAAAATTATCGAGAGTGCGATCGCTATCCAACACCAGCCAGCCAAAGGAGCACCACCCCTAAACACCTTTCCCCTATCTCAAACAATAGAAGACGCCTACACCTACGAAAACTCTTCGCGGTTTACCAAAAATATCATCCGTTTCGTTCCCAAGCAAACCAAGACAAAAGCAGGGAACAATGCGCCCAAGTGGTATGTTGTAGATGCTTCAGAAACCGGGGAAATCATCGCCCTAGCTGATGTTCCTTACAGATTGGGAATCGATCCTCGCAACTACTTAGAACCTTCTTCCTCCAGTCCCAAAAACGACCCCTATTGCACCCAAGGGTTTACCTACACTTTTGCAATGGAGGCGACCCAGGAGCCACAAAAGCAGGTCATGCCCCCATTCTATCCCCAGTACGCACCATACTACAGTTATGAATTGAAGCGACTAGCAAGCTTTCCTTTGGTGTTCACCTACCGTCGAATCTGGAGTCCTGCTGAAGGGGAAACCATGAAATTTGGTGGGATTCAGTTTACAGCGCCCGCACCAGGGGATATCTCCATGCAAAACTGGACTTGGGGTAATGACTACCGTCCGGGAACTTCCAGTGATAACCTGATCTACACTCGCCAACAATTAGAATCCACCGGACAACTCAAACCAGGCGGTTGGATAGGTGGATTGCGGACAGAAGCTCTGCGTAAAGGTGAGGAAATCTCCCAAGGCTACTATTATTGGTTAGTCGCTGGAAAAACAGATTCCCAACTAGGAGATGGAGTCAAGGAACTACACCCTAACTACCGCTATCTGTCCGGGTTCGATTCCCCAATGGGAACCGCCCATGGTTTATCAAAACATCCCTATATGCGGGAGGGACGACGCATCATTGGACGCCCCAGTTGGGGACAACCCCAAGGCTTCTCTATCTGGGAAATTGATATTTCTCGTCGCAACTACGATGATGAATTTTACCGCCAAGCCCTCATACCAAATGAGTATCGTCGTTTAAAAGCTGCACTCGCTGGTTTGGAAGCAGCATCAGTCCTCGCAGGTGATAAACGTCCTGAAAACGTAGCAAGGCGGACTCGTTCGACTATTTTCCCCGATGCTGTGGGTATCGGTCACTACGCCATTGACTTTCATCCATGTATGACCAAAAGTCCACCAGAAGCACCCGGAAACACTGAGCGCGAAGGCGAAAGACGTGGTGCGGGACAAGCCTATCCTTTTCAAATAGCCCTGAGGGCGATGATTCCCCAAAAAATTGACAACTTAATAGTTGGTGGTAAAAGCATTGCAACCAGTCATATCGCCGCAGCCGCATATAGGGTACACTCCTTTGAGTGGTCAGCTGGTGCAGCCGCAGGAACAACAGCTGCTTTTGCTTTAAAAAATGGCATTGCACCCTATCAACTCGTAGACAATTTACCTTTCCCAGAACCCCAACTGCAAGCCCTTCGACAGTTGCTGGAGAAAAATGGTAACCCCACCGCCTTCCCCGATACTTCGATTTTTAACGAAAATTGGGACAATTGGAGATAATTGGATAGTGGTTAGTAGTTAGTGGATAGTGGATAGTGGTTAGTGGTTGGTGGATAGTGGTTAGTGGATTCTTCTTCTCGGCTAACAACTATCTACTAACAACTAACAACTATCCCCTAACTATGCACTAAACTAGTAGATTGTAATGTAGTTTTGTTAAAGTTTTTAGATAAGTGTTATGGTTACCAGACTTTCAGCAGCTACAACAGCGCCAACCAAAGCTCCTGAACGGTCTAGTCAGGTTATTCGCAAGACCTATCCTAATTATAAAGTGATAGTGTTGGATGATGACTTTAATACATTTCAGCACGTTCATGATTGCTTGGTGAAGTATATTCCGGGAATGACGAGCGATCGCGCCTGGGAGTTGACTAACCAAGTCCATTATGAAGGACAAGCAATTGTTTGGGTAGGTCCCCAAGAACCGGCTGAACTTTACCACCAGCAGTTACGTCGGGCTGGTTTGACTATGGCTCCTCTTGAAGCAGCATAAACAAAAGAATAATAATGAATAAATACCCTGAGGGCAGACTTGTCTGGAATCACTCAACCCACATTGACGGTCTCATCCCAATCCTTGAGCGTCTGGTGAAGGTAGATGGAATCCAAACGATTACACCGGGAGTCATTGGGCGGGTGAAAGGACACTGCCCTCGTTTGCAATTACGGATATCCGTACCCATTCGAGGCGGTTTTAAGGCGATCGCACGTCAAGGTAAAACCGTGCAAGAGGTGTTTATCTTGACTGCTTTACCTCGTGAGGAGCTTGAAGAGGCGATCGCAATTCTTATGAAGAAATAAGGTGATAGTTGATAGTGGATAGTTGATAGTGGTTATCCTACTAACCACCAACCACTAACCACTATCTACTAACTACTAACCACTATCCAATAACTAATCTTGCACATGACGCACTGCCAATTTGTGTAACGGTAAACTGACTATGCAAGAAAATGTTAAAAAGTATGACAGTGCAGATGCGATCCTCAAGCTCATGATTACAGTTTCCCAATCGGGTACAACGATTTTCTGGACACCGAAAGCAACGCAGTAAACCAGCCAGTAAGAAAAGCTCATTCTAAACAGAATTCGCTCTGTTTCTTCCGCTTCATCCTTGTTTTGCTTACGTTCCCACAGTAACAGTAAACCAGCAATACAAGCTAAAAAGGAAAGAGCAACTACAAATTCGTGACAAAAAAAGTTGAATGACTGCATCCCCATTCATCCCAAAAATTTTCTATTTCCATAGGAGATAAGTCTATCGGATGAGTCTTTTAAGATAAGCAAATAGTAACAAACTGAAATAGATAACTCCTCTTTTTATAAACTTTTGCAAAGAAGATATAAGTTAGTTGTTAGTAGATAGTGGATAGTAGATAGTGGATAGTAGATAGTGGATAGTAGATAGTAGATAGTGGATAGTAGTTGATTGTACATCTTGGCAAATGCTAACCACTAACCACTAACCACTAACCACTAACCACTAACCACTAACCACTAACC